>CADASI010000075.1 GCA_902790525.1 uncultured Eubacteriales bacterium | reverse complement strand
CTGCGGATGCGCAGCTTGATATCCTTCATGGATGCTCCGGCCATGGGATCACTCCTTCTCGTGCAGCTTGATGAAGTCCGCGGTGAAGGACTTGATGGCGTCCCTCAGCTCGTCCTCGGAGTCCCTGGACAGCTCGCCGGTCTCGCGGATGGTGTGCAGAAGCGCCGCGTGCTGGCCGTCCAGCCGCTCGTAGAGGCTCTTCTCGTACTCCGGGATGTCCTCCACTTCCACGTCCTTGAGGAAGTCGTTGATGACGGCGTAGAGTATGGCCACCTGGTGCTCCACGGTCACGGGCGCGTTGTGGTTCTGCTTCAAAACCGCCACGATGCGCTCGCCCTGGCCCAGGCGGGCCTTGGTGTCGGCGTCCAAATCGGAGCCGAACTGCGCGAAGCTCTGAAGCTCGCGGTACTGGGAGTACAGAAGCTTCAGGGTGCCCGAGACCTTCTTCATGGCCTTGATCTGGGCGTTGCCGCCCACGCGGCTGACGGAGATGCCCGGGTTCACGGCGGGCATGATGCCGGCGTGGAAGAGCTCGGTCTCCAGGAAGATCTGGCCGTCGGTGATGGAGATGACGTTGGTGGGGATGTAGGCGGACACGTCGCCCGCCTGCGTCTCGATGATGGGCAGCGCCGTCAGCGAGCCGCCGCCGTACTCCGGCGCCACGCGGGCCGCGCGCTCCAGGAGCCTTGAGTGCAGGTAGAACACGTCGCCGGGATACGCCTCGCGTCCCGGGGGACGGCGGATCAAAAGCGACAGCGCGCGGTAGGCCACGGCGTGCTTGGACAGGTCGTCGTACACGATCAGCACGTCCTTGCCCTGGGCCATGAAGTATTCGCCCATGGCGCAGCCGGAGTAGGGCGCGATGTACTGCAAGGGCGCCAGCTCCGAGGCCGTGGCGGACACCACGATGGTGTAGTCCATCGCGCCGGAGGCGGTCAGCGCGTCCACCACCTGCGCCACCGTCGAGCGCTTCTGCCCGATGGCGACGTAGATGCAGATCACGTTCTGCCCCTTCTGGTTGATGATGGTGTCGGTGGCGATGGTGGTCTTGCCGGTCTGGCGGTCGCCGATGATCAATTCGCGCTGGCCGCGGCCGATGGGGATCATGGAGTCGATGGCCTTGATGCCGGTCTGCAGCGGCACCGACACGCTCTTGCGCTCGATGATGCCGGGGGCCGGGGATTCGATGCGGCGCTCCTCGGTGGTGGCGATGGGGCCCTTGCCGTCGATGGGCTTGCCCAGGGCGTCCACCACGCGGCCGATCATGGCCTCGCCCACGGGCACGGACACCACCTCGCAGGTGCGCTCCACGGCGTCGCCCTCCTTGATGCCCTCGTCGTCGCCCAGCAGCACCACGGCCACGGAATTCTCCTCCAGGTTCAGCGCCATGCCGTAGGCGCCGGTGGAGAAGCGCACCAGCTCGTTCGCCATGCAGTTCTCCAGGCCGGAGACGCGCGCAATGCCATCGCCCACCAGAAGGACCGTGCCGACGTCCGACTGCACGATGCGGTTGTCATAGTGTTTGATCTGATCCTTGATGATCTTGGATATTTCTTCAGGTCTCAGCTGCATCTGCTCGTCCTCTTTTCCTTACAGGCCCTGAACCAGGCTCTGCTTAAGCCGGCTCAGCTTGTTCTGTATGGTATTGTCGTACCGCTTGCCGTCCATCTCCACGCGGATGCCGCCGATGAGCGTCGGGTCCACGCGGGTGATCAGGCTGACCGTCTTGTGCGACATCTCCTGGAGCTTCTGCCGCAGCGCCGCCTGATCGTCGTCGGACAGCGCCACCGCGGAGGTGACGCGGGCCTCGACAATGCCGAAATTCTCGTTATAGCGCTGGTGGAACCACTGGGCGCTCTCCAGAAAGCACTCGAAGCGCTCCTTCTCCACCAGCAGCTTCATATAGTTGACGACGTAGGCGTGGGCGCGATCCCGGAAGGTCTCGTCCACCACCTCAAGCCGCCGGTCCCGCTCGATGGCGCGGGAGCACAGAAGCCGCACAAAATCCGGCTGTTCCTTAAGCAGCGCGGCGATCTCGTTCAGCTCCCCGTGCAGCTTCTCCAGCAGGCGCTCATCGCGGGCCAGCTCGTACAGGCCCTCGCCGTACTCCTTCGCAAGCCCGGTCACGACGCTTCACCCGCTTTTTTGATGAACTCGTCCACCAGCTCGCGATGGTCGTCGGCATTGATCTCGCGCTCGACCATCCTGCCGGCGATGTCCACCGCCATGCCGGAGATCTCGCCCACCAGCTCGGAGTAGGCCTTGCGGCGCTCCTGCTCGATGTCGCTCTCCGCCTTCTGCTTGAGGTGGGTGGCCTCGTCCCGGGCCTCCTGCACGATGGCGTCGCCGCGACGCTGGGCGGTGTCCACGGCGTTCTTCACCAGCATGTCCGCCTCCGCGCGGGCGTTGGACATCTTGCGGGTGTACTCCTCCTTCATCTGGTCGGCGTCATCCCTGGCCTTGTCCGCGGCGCTGTAGATGCCGTCGATCTCCTGCTGGCGCTTGTCCAGCACCGCCATCACGCGCTTGAACAGGAGCTTCCTGATCAGCGTGAACAGTATCAGCAGGTTGCAAATCTGGAAGATGATCGTCCATGGCGTAATGGAAATAAATTCTTGTACCGCGTTCACTTTTCACCCTCCCGAAAATCCTTCAGCGGTCGAAGGCTCACAGCTTGCCGATGAAGGGATTGGCGAACATCAGCAGAAGCGCCACGATGAAGCCGTAGATACCGGTGGTCTCGGCGACGGCGCAGCCAAGAAGCATCGTGGACTGCACGGTGCCCTTGCACTCGGGCTGGCGGCCGATGGCCTCGCACGCCTTGCCGACGGCGTAGCCTTCGCCGATGCCGGGGCCGATACCGGCGATCATGGCCAGGCCGGCGCCGATGGCGGAAGAACCCATGACGATTGCTTTGGTCCAGAGCTGTTCATTCATTGTAATATCCTCCCAAATCTGTATTGGTCGTGTGGGTTATGCTCAACCCTCCGCAGCCGCGCCGATGTACATCATCGTCAGCATGCAGAAGATGAATGCCTGTAAGCAGGAAGAGAACAGGTCGAAGTAGATCGAGAATATCGCCGGGATGCCGACCTGCAAAAGCGGGATCTGGCCGAGCACCGATCCCAGCGCCCCCGGCAGAAGCGAGAACAGCGCGTGGCTCGCCGCCGCCAGCGCCGCGTAGATGAGCCCCGTGATCACCGAGCCCGAGGCGATGTTGCCGAAGTGACGGAACGCCATCGAGAGCGGCGTGGCTACCTCGGAGATCACGTTGAAGGGGAACAGTATCGGAATGGGGTCAAAGTAGCCCTTGATGTAGCCCAGCGGGCCGCCCACACGGAACTTGTTCCAGGTGATCAGCACGAACACCATCAGCGACCAGCCCAAGAGCGTGGACAGGTCCGAGGTGGGCGCGTACATGCCCACCATCGAGGACAGGCTGCACAGCGCCGACAGGCCCATGATCGAGCAGATCAGCGGGGCGTAGCCCACCCGCAGAAAGCGCTCGCCCATGTTCTCGCCCACCATCTTGTTGACGGACTTGACGATCCACTCCGCGATGATCTGCCGCTTCGTGCGGCAGTGCACCTGCATGCCGTGGGTCAGAAACAGACACAGCCCCACGATCACCGCCATGATGATCCAGGTGTTCACCACGGTCTCGGTGAGCACAAAGCCGCCGTTTTGATATATGATTCTTGCGCCGTGTACGTCGAGGTTCAAGGCTTGTCACTTCCTTCGGAAACGGATGGCCGTCTGGCCTCCATGATCTGCAATACCCGTATGACGATGGTCGGGAAGAGGATCGGCAGTATCGTGGCGATGGGGTCGAATTTGAACACCGATATGCCCACCACCATGAGGGCGAACAGCGCGATCATGCGGAGATTGTAGGAGAGCTTCATGCGGTTTTTCATCTCCAGCGTCAGCTCCGCGATCTCCTGCTCCGTGCGCGCCTTTTCGGCGGCGCGATCGGTGATGCCCTGCACGGTCATGCCCATGATGAAGAAGTTGACCACCGTCAGAAGCCCGGTGTAGACGCCGCCCAGCAGCGCGGGCACGCTGAACTTGCCGATGACGGCGTAGACCGCGAGCATCACGGCCACCAGCGCGAAAACGCCCGCCGCCACCCGCGCGGTCTCCCGCCTGACAGCGGAATCAGGTTTCATCGAATCGCTTCCCTCGGATTTCCGGGCACACGCGCCCATTTATTATATTACTTTACCTTATTCCCCGCTTTTTAACAAGGGGATATGTATTAATTCTTCGCTTAAATTTATTCAAACTTCCCAACTGTTGTCAATTCCCGCCGCAGATGGTATAATCGGCGCAGGGAAATACGCCCCCGGAGGGATGCGACATGATGAAGAGAATCCTCGCGCTTTTGATATCTCTGATGCTGCTGACCGGCGCAGCGGCGCTGGCGGACGGCTACCGCATCGACGCGCGCAACGCCTCGAACTTCGGAAAACTGCTGATCGACCTGCTGCACGCCTACGAGCGGCCGCGGGATGACGACAGTGCCACCATCGCCGCCGCGCTGGACGCCATACGCGCCGTTTCGCTGAGCGACTACGAGGTCGCCCGCGCCATATCGGACCACTGGGGCCGGGTGTACCTGAACGCCGGGGGCGAATACCCGCTGCGCGTGTACGACGGCGGCGAACGCGCGACGGCGCTGGAGCAGACCGGCTTAAAGGACAGCCCGACCCACGCCTTCGTGGTGCTGGGGTTTGAGCTCAAGGACGGCAGGATGGCCCCGGAGCTCGTCGGGCGCTGCGACGCCGCCGCGGCCGCCGCGCGGTCCTTCCCCAGCGCCATACTGGTGTGCTCCGGCGGACCCACCGGCAAGAACAACCCGCAAAACCACACCGAGGCGGGGCTGATGAAGCGCTACCTCGTGGAGAAGCAGGGCATCGACGCCTCCCGCATCTTCATCGACGAAAAGGCCATGTCCACCGTGCAGAACGCCGTCAATACCTTCGAGATCCTGCGCGCGCAGGGCATACAGACCATCACCGTCGTCACCTCCTCCTACCACCAGCGCTGGGGACAGGTGATCTACAACGCCATGTCCGCGCTGTGCCAGCAGGACAGCGGCTACGCCGTGAAGATCGTCGAGAACTACTGCTATGAGATCGCCCCCTCCGACCACTATAAGAAAGACGACCGCTTCGCCGTGCGCCAGCTCACCTCGGTGCTTCAACTGCCGGATAAGGTGATCGAGGAGATGAAGAAGGCGTTCTGATATAATGATTGTCGGGGCCATCCGTTGGATGTCCCCGACAATCATTGTACATATAAAACCCCCCGGAAGCATCGCCTCCGGGGGGAAATCATGTGAGCGGCGTCTGTAAGCCGAGTTCTGTATTGGACGATCATCTGTCTGGGCCTGCGGTTGCCAGCAGGCTCAAGCGATTACCCGGAGGCGCGACGGGCCGCCGCCGGGCGCCGAAGCGCCCATGCCTCCCTATCAATCTTGCACCAGGTGGGGTTTACAGCGCGGACCAGTTGCCAAGCCGCGGGTGAGCTCTTGCCTCGCCTTTCCACCCTTGCGTCCCCCGGAGGGGATTCGCGGTATATCTCTGTTGCACTTTCCTTGAAGTCGCCTTCACCGGCAGTTAACCGGCACCCTGCCCTGCGGTGCTCGGACTTTCCTCAGGCGAAAAACGCCTGCGATCGTCTGGCGCCCTCACATGATTTGCCTTTATTCGCCCGCGTCGTAGAGTATGCGGCCGCAGTTGTCGCACTCGACGATGCGGGAGCCGTTGCGGATCTCCAAGAGCGTAGCGCTGGGCAGCGACATGAAGCACCCGCTGCACTGGCCGTTGATGAGCTTGGCCATGGGCGGCGTGCAGTGCTGCTTGATGCTCTTGTACTTGTTGAGCAGGCCGGGCTCGAGCTTTTTGGCCTCCTCGTCGGTGCGGGCGCGCATCTGCTGCAGCTTCGCGGTGTCCTCCTTGAACTCCTTGTCGTAGGTCACCTTGAGCTGGTCGTACTCCTGCTTGGTCTTGGCGGCGCGCACGCGGATCTCCTTCTGCTGGCGGTCCTTGACGTCGGCATCCTTGCGCATCTTTTGAAGCTCCTGCTCGTAGCGGGTCAATGTATCCAGCAGCTTCTGCACGTTTTCCGCCTGCTTCTGGGCGTCCTCGACGTTCTCCGGCGGGTTCGCGTTCAGCTCCTCCGACAGGCTCGCGAGCACCTTCTCCAGGCGCACGGCCTCGTCCTGCACCGCCTCGAGGCGGTCCTGCATCACCGAAGCCGTCGGCCTCCATGTCCACCTGCATAAACTGCCAAAGGGTATCCAGCTGCATTGTCGTCATCCTCTCTATAAATACAGTCCCACTTCGCTGTTAAAAACCCGTATCTTATATTGTACATCATCCGCGGCCTTTTGTAAAGCGGCGGACAATGCTAAAATTCCGGGACGCTCCGTGGCCGCGTGCCCGGCCTCCAGCACGCACAGCCCGTTTTCGGCGGCGTCCATGCCCTTGTGATAGGCCATCTCGCCGGTCAGGTAGGCGTCCGCACCGGCGGCCATGGCCCGGGGCGCGAAGTCCTCCCCCGCCCCACCGAGCACCGCCACGCGCTTGACGGGCGTCCGCGGGTCGCCGTAGCGCCTTATCACGCCGCCCAGCCTGGCCTCGGCGAAGTCCGCGAAGGCCCCCAGCGTGCCCCGGTCGGTTGTGCCCACGCGCATGCCCTCCTCCAGCGCATCCACGTCCCGAAGGCCGAGCACGGCGGCCAGCGCGTCGTTCACGCCGGGGCGGGCGTTGTCGTAGTTGGTGTGCATGGCGATCATCGAGAGGTTCCCCCGCACCAGTGCGCACAGCATGCGGCCCTCGGCGTCGTCCTCCCGCAGGTTCTTCCTTCCCCGGAACAGCATCGGGTGATGGGTCACGATAAGCCCCGCGCCCAACCGCTTTGCCTCCTCGATCACCGGCAGGCTCAGATCGAGGGCGCACAGCACCCGCGCCACGGGGTTGTCCGGATGGCCCGCCAGCAGGCCCACGTTGTCCCATTCCTCCGCCAGCTCAAGCGGCGCGATATGATCCAGCAGACCGAGTATCTGCCCGACGGTCACAGGCATTCCAGCACACCCTTCCACAGTAAGCAGGTCCTTTCATGCTTCACGATTTCCCCGGTATCGCCGCCCGCGCGCGCGCCCGCGAGGGCCTTCAGCGCCACGCGGAGCTGAAAGCGCGCGTAGGGCTCAAGCGCCGCGGGCCTCTCCCGAAGGAGCACCGGCCCGACCGCCAGCTCGGCGTCGGTGTAGCGCGCCTCGCCCGGTTTTGCGGCGATGATCACGTAGTTGCGCCGCCCGTCCGGGGCGATCCTTTCATCATAAATGCGATAGCCGCAGTCCATCAGCGCCCGCCGCAGCTCATACGCGGCCACGTTGGGCTGCAACACCAGCCTTGCATCGCCGAGACATTCCCTGCCCTCCCGGATGAGCCGCGCGATCAGCGCCCCGCCCATGCCGGCGATCACCGCGACCTCCGGGGCCTCCACAAGCGCCCGCGCGCCGTCGCCCACCCGGAAGTCCACCCGGTCATAAAGCCCCAGCAGGCCGATCAGCCGCCGGGCCTTTTGGAGGGAATCGGCGGAGACATCCGTCAGTTGGGCCCGCTTCACCCGCCCGGTTTGCAGTAAAAACGCCCCGAGCCTGCCGTGGTCGCAGCCGATGTCGGCGTAGCTTTCGCATTCGCCCACCAACTCGGCGATCACGGACAGGCGCGGGTCCAGCGTGATATGTCTGTCGTTCATCAGTCGATGGAATCCTTGAGCTTGCGGGAGCGGCTGGGGTGCCTGAGCTTCCTCAGCGCCTTGGCCTCGATCTGGCGGATGCGCTCGCGGGTCACCTTGAACTCCCGGCCCACCTCCTCGAGGGTGCGGGCCCGGCCGTCCTCCAGGCCGAAGCGCAGTTTAAGCACCATTTCCTCCCTCGGGGTCAGCGTCGACAGCACGCTCATCAGCTGCTCCTTGAGCATTGTGAACGCGGCGGCCTCCGCGGGGGCGGGGGCGTCGTCGTCGGGGATGAAGTCGCCCAGGTGGCTGTCCTCCTCCTCGCCGATTGGGGTCTCCAGCGACACCGGCTCCTGCGCGATCTTGATGATCTCCCGCACCTTGTCCTCCGGGATGCCCATCTCCGCGGCGATCTCCTCCGGCAGCGGCTCGCGGCCGTACTCCTGCAAAAGCTGGCGGGACACGCGGATCAATTTGTTGATGGTCTCCACCATGTGCACGGGGATGCGGATGGTGCGGGCCTGGTCCGCGATGGCGCGGGTGATGGCCTGCCTAATCCACCAGGTGGCGTAGGTGGAGAATTTATAGCCTTTTCGATAGTCGAACTTTTCGACCGCCTTGATGAGGCCCAGGTTGCCCTCCTGGATCAGATCGAGGAACAGCATGCCACGGCCCACGTAGCGCTTGGCGATGGACACCACCAGCCTGAGGTTGGCCTCGCACAGCCGGTGCTTGGCGTCGGCGTCACCCTCCTCCATCCGCTTGGCGAGCTCGATTTCCTCCTCGGCGGACAAAAGCGGCACCTTGCCGATCTCCTTCAGATACATGCGCACCGGGTCGTCGATGGAGATGCCCTCCGGCACGGAGAGGTCGATTTCCTCCTCCTCGGTCTCGTTGATGAGCTCCGGCTCGGGGATCGCCTCGTCCTTGACGACCTCGATGTTGAGCTGTGACAGCGTGTCCAGTATGCGGTCAAACTGCTCCGGGGACAGCTCCACGTCCCCCAGCATTTCGATGATTTCCTTGTACGTCAGTACGCCCTTGCCCTTGCCGGTCTCAATCAGCTCGCGCACCCGAGCCATCATAGCTTCCTGATTTGCGTTGGTCTTGCTCAATTTAGGCCACTCCTTTCGACCGGTCAACCCTTTGTCTCATTGTCCATAGCCATGATTTGACGATAAAGCGCCGCTCTTTGTTCGGGCGTCGCGGAACCGATTTCCTGTATGATCTGGTCGCTGCGGTTGTCCTCGCGCCGGGCGTGGATGGTGCGAATGCAGTCCTCCGCGTAGCGCATGGCCTCCTCCCGGTCCTCCGGCAGGTTTTCCACGTTGAGCGCCTGCGCCGCCTGCGCCCGCGCGGCGTCGTCCGAAAGCTCCTCCAGGTAGCTGTCCACCCGCTCGCCCCGGGTGAGCCTGCCGGCCAGCTCGCGGTAGACGTCCTCGGAGAAGTCCGACTCCGACACCATCCCCGCGGGGATCAGCCCCCGGGACAAAAGCGTGATCAGCGCCCGCTCGGCCAGCACGCCGTCGGAGACCGTCTGCGGGGCCTCCCGCCGCGCCCGCCTCGGGGCCTCGGCCTGCGCCGGGGCGCTGACGCCGATCTGCCGAAGCAGTATCTCCCGGTCGTAGCCGGTCTCGTGGACCAGCCGACGCAGGTGGTTCTCCAGCTCCACGGGGTTTTTGACGTTTTTCAGTATCGCGCAGCAGCTCAGGGCGTAGCGGGTCATGTCGTCCTGCTGGTCCAGGTTCAGGCCGTCCCGCGCCCGGAGCATGCGGTAGGTGACGGAATCGTACTTCGGCAGCGCCTCGAAGCCCTGAAGCCCGTTGGCCTTCACGAAGTCGTCCGGGTCCATGCCGCCGGGATAGTCGATCACCTTCGCGTCGAGATTCTGCTGGTCCAGTATGTCCAGCGCTCGCAGCGCGGCCTTCTGCCCCGGCGGGTCGCCGTCGTAGCTGATCCAGACCTCCGGCGCGTAGCGCTTCATGAGCCGCGCCTGCTCCTCCGTGAGCGCCGTGCCCAGCGTGGCCACCACGCCCCGCACGCCGTGCTTGCGAAGGGACACCGTGTCCATGTAGCCCTCCACCAGCACCAGGCGCCCGGCGTCGCGCTCCTTCGAGGCCATGTTGAGCGCGTACAGGCCCCGGCGCTTGTTGAAGATCGGGGTCTCGGCGGTGTTCAGGTACTTGGGCTGTTGATCTCCCATGGCCCGGCCGCCGAAGCCCAGCACCCGGCCCTGGGGGTTGATGATCGGAAACATCGCCCTTCCGCGGAACATGTCGCGCATGTTGCCATCCCTGTTGACGACGAGCCCCGCCTTTTCAAGAAGCTCCGGCTCGAAGCCCTGTCCCGTCAGGTGGGTGTACAGCGCGTCCCGGCCGCGGGGCGAGGCCCCCAGCCCGAACCGGCGGATGTCGGAATCGTTCAATCCTCTGCCGTAGAGGTAGTTGAGCACCTCCGCGCCCTCCTGCTGCCACAGAAGCTCGTGGTAGAAGCGGGCGGCGGCGCGGTTGACCTCGTACATGCGCTCGCGCTCCTCGCGGGAGGCGGCGCTGTCGCCGGGCCTCCGGGAGCGCGCCGGGACCTCCATGTGCGCCCGGTCGGCCAGCAGCCGCACGGCGTCCATGAACTCCATCCGCTCCATCTCCATCACGAAGTTGATCACCGTACCGCCCTTGTGGCAGCCGAAGCAGTAGTACAACTGCGCCTCGGTGTCCACGCTGAAGGAGGCGGTCTTTTCGCTGTGGAACGGACAGCAGCCCCAGTAGCGGCGGCCCTTCTGCTTTAAGGGAACATACTCCGATACGACTTCCTCAAGACTGGTGCGGCTGCGCAATTCGTCCAGCCATCTCTCAAAACTCGCGTCCATTGCGTCCCCTTTGAGCGTCACATATTTAAAGGAATTGACATATTCAGTATTCGCCGGATTTGTCGTTTTTCCTGCATGCGCGATGCAAATTCCTCATGAAAGTAACAAGTAACTGTTTCCACGTACCCATGGTAAAGCGTATGGAAACAGCGCATTATATATATACCACACCCGCCCCAAAAAATCCTTTAATTTTTATATTTTTAATATTTGCAGAACATCGGCGTCGGTTTTTGCATAGCATGGGACATCTCCCAGAGGGACGGAGGCTTGAAAAACATGGGCATCATCGCATGCAAATTCGGCGGCACTTCCACCGCCAGCGCGGACATGTTTAAAAGGATAGACGGCATATTGCGACAGGACCCGGAGAGGCGCTACGCGGTGCTCTCCGCGCCCGGGCGGTGCGGCGATACGGAAAAGCTGACGGACACGCTCTACCGGGCGTGGCGGGACAAGGACGCCGCCCCCGCTGCAAAGCGGTTCGAGGCCATCGCCCGCGGCCTCGCAATCGACATGGACTTTCGCTCCGAGATCGAGGCGGCGCTTCGCGTCTCCGAGGCCATGACGGTCAGCCGGGGCGAAAAGCTGTGCGCGGAGCTGTTCGCGCGCTTCACCGGTATACCCTTCGTGGACGCCGCCGGCGTGATACTGTTCGATGCCGACGGGCGGATCGACCGTGGGGCAACGGCCCGCGCCCTGCGGGCCATGGCCCGGACCCACCCCCGGGCGGTGATCCCCGGCTTCTACGGCAGCGGCCCGGACGGTGGTGGCGGCGGGGGTCGGCGCGGCGCTGTATGAGAACTGGACGGACGTGCCCGGGCTCATGACCGGCGACCCCGGCGCCGACCCCGGCGCGCGGGTGATCCCCGCCGTCAGCTACGCGCAGATGCGCGTCCTCGCCCAAAACGGCGCGCAGGTGCTGCACCCGGACTGCCTCGAGCCCGTGGCCCGCGCCGGCATCCCCACGCGCATCCGCTGCACCATGATGCCGGACGCGCCGGGGACGATCATCGGAAAATGACCGCCGCCCCTTCCGATGTATCGGACGGGGCGGCGGCATGTTTCAACCCGTTACCTCAGGCTCTCCATCTCCGCGATGCGGGCGTTGAGCTTTGTGAGCAGGCCGCGGTTGGTGGCCAGCTTCTCCTTCTCGGCCTCCACGAGCTGGGCGGGGGCCTTGTTGACAAAGCCGGGGTTTCCGAGCATCTTCTCGGCGCGGGCGATCTCGCCCTCGAGGCCCTTCAAGTCCTTGGCCAGGCGCTTGAGCTCCTTGTCCACGTCCACCAGCTCGCCCAGGGGCATGAACAGCTCGCAGGGCTCGGCGACGGCGGAGGCGGACTTCTCCGGGTTGGGGGCGTGGGCGTCCAGCACCTCAAGCCCGCTGGCGTTGGCCAGGCGCTTGAAGTAGCCCTCGGCGGCGGAGAGCGCCTCCGCCCAGCCCGCGTGGGGCTTGAGCATCAGCGTGGCCTTGCGGCCGGGCTGCACGTTCATCTCGGCGCGCAGGTTGCGGACGGCGCGGATGACCTCCATGATGCCCTCCATGCGCACGGCGTCCTCGGGGAAGTCGTACTCCGGCCTGATCTCAGGCCACTTCGCCGAGATCAGCATGCCCTCCGCGCCGGGCAGGTAGCTGTAGACCTCCTCGGTGATGAACGGCATGTAGGGGTGCAGCAGCTTGAGCATGCCGGTGAGCACGTACAGCAGCACCTCCTGCGTGGTTTCTTTGACATCTCCCTCCTCGGCATAGAGCCCCTGCTTGGCCATCTCGATGTACCAGTCGCAGAAGGTGGACCACACGAAGTCGTACAGCTTAGTGGCGGCCAGGCCCAGGTCGTAGTTCTCCAGGTTCTCGGTCACGCCGCGCACGACGTCCTGATACCGGGTGAGGATCCACCTGTCGGACAGGGACAGCTTATTCACGTCGATGCCCCTGGGCTCGAAGTCCTGCAGATTCATCAGCACGAAGCGGCTGGCGTTCCAGATCTTGTTGGCGAAGTTGCGGAAGGACTCGATCTTCTCCTCGCTCATGCGGATGTCGCTGCCGGGGGCCACGCCCATCACCAGCGAGAAGCGCAGCGCGTCGGCGCCGAACTTGTCGATGACCTCGATGGGGTCGATGCCGTTGCCCAGCGACTTGGACATCTTCCTGCCCAGTGCGTCGCGCACCAGGCCGTGCATCAGCGCCACGTCGAAGGGGCACTCGCCGGTCTGTTCCAGCCCCGAGAACACCATGCGGGCCAGCCAGAAGAATATGATGTCGTAGCCGCAGGACAGCACGGTGTTGGGGTAGTAGTATTTGAAGTCGTCGGTCTGATCGGGCCAGCCCAGCGTGGAGAAGGGCCACAGCGCCGAGGAGAACCAGGTGTCCAGCACGTCCTCGTCCTGGTGCACAGGCCTGCCGCACTTCGGGCAGACGGTAATGTCCTCGCGGGTCACGAAGGTCTCGTTGCACTCGTCGCAGTAGAAGGCCGGGATGCGGTGGCCCCACCACAGCTGGCGGCTGATGCACCAGTCGCGGGTGTTCTCCATCCAGTGCAGGTAGGTCTTCTCAAAGCGCTCCGGGATGAATTTCAGCTTCTTGTCGTAGACCACCTGGCAGGCGGGCTCGGCCAGCGGCTTCATCTTCACGAACCACTGCTTGGACACCATGGGCTCCACCACGGTGTGGCAGCGGTAGCAGGTGCCGACCTCGTGGTTGAGCGGCTCGACGGATTTGAGCAGTCCCTTTTCCTTCAGGTCCGCCACGATGGCCTTGCGGGCGTCCAGCACCGCCATGCCGGCGTACTTGCCGCAGTCAAGCACCGTGGGCTCGTCCACGGTGGCGCGGCCCGAGGCGATCAGCTCGGCGTTCTCGGCGGCCTCCTTCGCCCCGGTCATGTAGCCGTCGTAGGTGAACACGCGCACCATGGGCAGGTCATGCCGCTTGCCGACCTCGAAGTCGTTGGGGTCGTGGGCGGGAGTGATCTTCACCACGCCGGTGCCCTTCTCCATGTCGGCGTGCTCGTCGCAGACGATGGGGATCTCCTTGTCTATCAGCGGCAGTATCACGTGGCAGCCGTGCAGGTGGGCGTAGCGGGGGTCCTCCGGGTTGATGGCCACGGCGGTGTCGCCCAGCATGGTCTCCGGGCGGGTGGTGGCCAGCTCCAGCAGCTCGCCGGTCTCCTTGACCGGGTAGAGGATGTGCCAGAAGTTGCCGTCCTTGGCCTCGTACTCCACTTCGGCGTCGGACAGCGAGGTCTCGCAGCAGGGGCACCAGTTGATCATGCGGCTGCCGCGGTAGATCAGGTTCTTTTCGTACAGGCGCACGAAGGTCTCCCGCACGGCGCGGGACAGGCCGTCGTCCATGGTGAAGCGCTCGCGGGTCCAGTCGCAGGACACGCCCAGCTTGCGAAGCTGTTTGACGATCCTGCCGCCGTACTCCTTCTTCCACGCCCAGGTGCGCTCCAGGAACTTCTCGCGGCCCACCATCTGCTTGGTCAGGCCCTCCTTGCGCAGGGCGTCCACCACCTTCACCTCGGTGGCGATGGCGGCGTGGTCGGTGCCGGGCACCCACAGCGTGGGGTCGCCCTTCATGCGGTGGTAGCGGATCAGCACGTCCTGGGGCATTTCGTCCAGCGCGTGGCCGATGTGCAACTGCCCGGTGATGTTCGGCGGCGGCATGACGATCACGAACGGACGCCTGCTCTCGTCCTTCACCGGCTGGAAAGCGCCGGAGTGCTCCCACATCTCATAGATCCGGCCCTCCACCTGGTTGGGCTGGAACACCTTTTCCATCGTGAATTCCCTTTTGTTCTCCATTGATTTATCCCCCTTGCATTATAGACAGATCACCAGTATCGCGCCGATGCCCGCCGCCAGCACGCCCACGAGCTTCACCGCGGGCTTCTTCTGGAAGGCGGCCACGGCCCCCGCGACCAGCAGCGCGACGCCCGCCCAGTTGACAGGCCTCAACGCGACGGCCTTCAGGGTCCCGTTCTGCGCGGCACTCAGCGCGCAAGCCACCCCGACGATCACGACGATGGCCGGAAGCATAAAGCCGCCAAAGCGCCTGTGCTCTCCCGACATATTATCACCTCTTTCACGGTAAAAAGCGCGGAGCATTCGCCCACACAAGGGCGGAATGCTCCGCGGTACCACCTTATTCGCCATCCATATGGCCTCTTTGCGCGTTAAGGGGCGCGCCCCGGCGGGTTAATCCGTTCGCCCGCCCGTCTCCAAAGCGACCTTCGTCCGCCAGGGTTCCGGGCCGCCTTTCAGCCCTAACCTTCCAGCATCTTCTTGAACTCGTCCATGGTCATGGTGCCCGGCACCTCCAGGCGCCTGATCGCGAACCGCTTCTGCTTTCTGGTGGCGAACCCGTTGTACTTTTCGCCGAACAAAAAGCCCATCTTGATGCCGTTGTCACGGTACGCCCGGATCATCTTTTTGGTGATGAACCCGAAGGGATAGGCCACGTAATCAAAGCCGTACTCCGCCTTCTGCCTCCGGGCGTCCTCGGCGTACAGGGCATAGCTGCGCGGCTTGCGCTTCTTGTTGTGCAGGTTCCAGGTATGGCTCTGAAACTCGATATACGGGCAGCTCTTTTGGAGTTTCCGAAGGTTATTCACGCTGATGTACCTCGATTGATCCCCGTAATACGTCTTCGCGCCGATGACGAACACGGTCGCCCTGAGATCGTACTTCTCAAGCACGGGGATGATCCGCTTGATCGTGGAGGTGTAGCCGTCGTCGAAGGTGATCAGCACTGACCGCCTGGGAAGCTTGAGCTTTCCTTCATGCCAGAGATAGAGCTGATCGCAGGTGATGGCGGTGTAGTGCTTCTTCCTCAGCCAGCGCATCTGCCTGTTGAACTCCCCAATGGAGACCGTCATCCTCGCTTCGGGATTCTTCCGCTTGCGCTTGTTGCTGACCACCTTGTGATAGGTCAGCACCGGCACCTTCCTGGCGTTGGATGCCAGTGCCGGCGTCGGGAACACCATGGCCATCATCAGTATCAGGCACGCCAGCACCATCCCTCCGCGTATACAGGCGCGCCTCAAGATCCCCTGTTTCATACCCAATTCGCCTTCTGTTCTTCCGCTTTTTTACCCCCGCGCCCGTGCCTCGACGCAGTACTCGGGATAGTCGGTCACGATGCCCTCCACGCCCATGTCGCACAGCGCGCGCATGGCGTCCTTGTCGTTCACGGTCCACACGCACACCTTGTACTTGCGCGCGTGCCAGTATTCGACGATCTCCTGGGTCGCGTGCGTCTTTTGGAGCATGATGTAGCTCGCGTGCAGCGACTTGATCTTCTGGTCCAGCTCCGGGCCCGTGGGGACCGCGCCGGAGCCCAGCGAATACCCCAGCTTCGCGGCAGTATCCACGCCGTATATCTGCGTGAAGATCTGGTCGGTGGCGCAGAAGTACACCGTCCTGTTTTGCAGCCCCCGCGCGCGCACGGCCCGGGCGCACTTCGCGCCGTCCGCCGTCTCCTTGGTGTTGATAAAGATGTCCCGGTCCGACTTGGCGATCTCGTCCAGCGCCTCGTCCAGCGTGCACGCATTGGGGAACAGCGCCTTGATGGTCTCGTAGGTCTGGTTCACCACGTTGAGCTGCACCCCGTTGGAATAGAAGCTGGCGTCGTGCAGCACCACCTGCACGCCGTCCGAGGTGGAGCGGACGTCCAGCTCCACGGCGTCCGCGCCGGTGGTCGCGAAATATCGGAAGGCCTCCAGCGAGTTCTCCGGCCAGTGGATGCTGCCGCGGTGGGCGATGGCCATCACCTCTCGGGCGTTGGCGCTGTCCTCGACGATGACGGCGCACGACCGGGTGGTCTCGCTGGCCTTGACGGTCAGCTGGGCGGTCTGGCCGCCGCGCCTGCCCTGGATTTTGCCGTTTTCATAGGTGGCGACGTCCGCCGGTTCGATGGTGACGCTCACGGGCCCGGTGAAGACCTGCCCGGCTTTGTTCACGACCTCTATGGGGAACACGGTGGTCCTGCCGGTGGAACAGCGGGCCACGTCCGCCATGTGGATCTCCAGCGCGAGGGGACCCACCGTCACGGTGCACTTCGCCTTTTTGCCGTTGTAGGTGCGGGCGGTGATCACCGCGCTGCCCACGCCGACGGCGGACACCGTTCCGCCGGCGTCCACCTGGGCGATGCCCTCGTTGGAGGACGTGAACGTCACCGCCCCGGCCTGGCCCTTGGGCAGCTTGGCGGTGAGCTTCGCGGTCGTGTACTGGTCCATCGACAGCTTCTTGGCGCTCAGCGTCACCTTGCGCGGGGCCTTGTACACCCTGATCTTGACGTTGGCCCGGGTGCCGTTGGCCCCCCGGATGCGTATGGTGGCCTTGCCCTGCTTCCGCGCCTTGACCACGCCCTGGGCATTGACGGTGGCCACCTTCTTGTTGGTGGACTTGAACGTGACCCCGCCGCACACGGCGTTGACGTCCGCGCCCCCCAGCAGCGGGGCGCTCCGCTCCCCCTTGCCCATGGCGAGGGAGGCGGCGAACGGGACCGGGGCGTCCGACCCGCCCGTGCCCGGCGCGAGGGTCACCGTTACGGTGATCTTCGCCTTCTTTTTATTGTAGGTCCTGGCCGTCACGCGGGTGGTGCCCACGCCCACGGCGGTCACCACGCCTTCCGGCGACACGTTCACGACCTTCGGGTCGTAGCCGACATAGGCGATCCTGGAGCTGCTGCCCTTCGACAGCTTCGGGCTCAGCTTCCGCTGCTCGCCGACATGCTGCGTGCCGTCGTAGCTCAGTGTCAGCTTCTTCTTTGAAAAGCTGATCTTCTTCGGGGCCTTCTTCACCCGCACGGGGTACTCCACCCGCTCGGCCCCGCGGACCGCCACCACCTTGGTCCGGCCCGTCTTCTTGCCCCGGACGACGCCGGCCGCGGTGACCGTGGCGACCTTCCGGTTGGCGCTGGTGAAGGTCGCGCCCTCCATCCCCGGGATGGCATACGTCTCCCTGACCCCCAGCACAATGTTCGCGGGAGCCGCCTCGGCGGCCTGCTTTGCGGCGGTCTCCGCGGGCATCTGGGCTTCCGCCACGGCGTCCGCTGCGGGAGCCTGCGCCCCGGCGGCCGGAGCGCTCGCGGCCGACTGCGCCGGGGCGTCCGATCCCGCGCCGCCGGCGGCCGCCGCGCTGGCTTCGTCCGAGGCCGTCTCCGACGCTTCCCCGGCCTGCGCGTCCTCCGGCGCGCCCTCGGGCTTCTCTCCATCCTTTGCTTCGTCCGGCGCGCCCTCGGGTTTCTCCCTGTCCTGTGTTCCGTCCGGTCCGCCCTCTTGCTCCGCGTCCGGCGCGCCCTCGGGCTGATTCTCTCCGTCCTTTGCTTCGTCCGGTTCGCCCTCGGGCTGATTCTCACCTTCCTGCGCCGCGTCGGGTTTGCCCTCCGGCTTGTCTTCACCGTCCGGCGCGCCCTCGGGCTGATTCTCACCTTCCTGCGCCGCGTCGGGTTCGCCCTCCGGCTTGTCTTCACCGTCCGGCGCGCCCTCGGGCGTCTCCCCGTCCTGGGACACATCCGGCGCGCCCGCGGGCGTCTCCCCGCCCTGTTCGGTGCTCGGTTCGCCCTCGGGAATCAAATCCGTCCCGCCGTCCTGCGTCGCGCCCGGCAGCGTGTCGAGGGTCGACGCCACCGCCTCCGGCTCGATCTCCAGCGCCGGGGCGTCCGTCCCGTCCTCCGACGGCGCGGCGTCCTCCCCGTCGCCGAGGGTCAGCTCGGTCTCCCCGGACACCGGGTCCACGTCCTCGGCCTGCGCCTCCAAAACGACCGCCGAAGACGACGCCTCGAGCGCCGTCTCCCCGGGCGCCTCGTACAGCACCTCCAGCCCCTCCGCCGCCGCGCCCAGCGTCATCGCCGCCAGCGTCAGAAGCGCCAGAGCCCATCTCAGATACCTCTTCATCCATTCCATCCTCATCGTATAATAATCAGAACCCGTCGAACTGGTTGCGCGGGTCGCTGGAGCGCCGGGGCCTGTCGTCGTCGTCCAGATACTCGATCTCCAGCCGCTGGAAGGGCACGTCCTCCATGAAGTGCTCCGGCAGGAAGCGGGTGCGGTGAAACTCCCCGTACTCGCGGGTATGCTTGTCGAGCCATATGGGGCGCGGGATGTCAAATTCCCGGCACAGCTCGGTCAGCGCCTCCTCCACGTCCTCACAGCGGCAGTCAAAGGTGGCCTGGCGCTCAATGCGGTGCCTGTTGATGATCCTCGCCCACAGTCTCGGCATGCTCTTTCCCTCCGGCGCGACAGTCTTACAGACTATTATACATGATCCCGGGGAATCGCGCAACCGCTATCGCAACAGTTTTTGGCAATCCACCGGCGCGCCGTCCCGCATGAGCGCGAAATGGAGGTGCCAGGGCATCTCCGATTCGCACGCGGCGGTGTTGCCCACGGCCCCGATGATCTGCCCGGCGGCCACCTCGTCCCCCGGCGCGACCATGTTGAGCGTGCTCAGGTTGGCGTAGGTGGACACATAGCCCTGCCGGTGTTCGATCTCGATCACATCGCCCCACAGCGGGTCCTCCCACGCCTCGCGCACCGTGCCCGCCGCGCAGGCGGCGACGGCCTCCCCCGCGGCGGCGGCGATGTCGATGCCGGGGTGGCTCTGCCACTGGCCCAGCGTCTCCGACCACACCATGTCGTCCGGGGCGTATTCCCCGATGATCTCCCCCTCCACCGGCCACATGAACACCATCGGCTCCGGCGTGGGCTCCGGCGTCGGCGAAGGCAGTGCGAACAGCGGCGCGGGTGTTAACAGCGGCGCTTCCGCCGCCAACGCCACTTCGTCCGTCAGGCCCGCAGGCGCGTTGCGGTCGTATTTGAGCATGCGCCCGTTCCGATAGGCGGTGCTGGCCAGGCCGAGGATCGTCAATAGCGCCGCCAGCGCCGCGTACCAGCCCAGCTTCCTGAGCCGTTCGCGCGTCGCGAGCGCCCGCAGCTTTTCCACGATGTTTTTCCACATAGGAATCCCCCCTTACGCATTGATTATTCATCGCGCAGGGGGGGATTATTCAGTTGCCGTTAAAACTCAGGGGATCAATCTTTCAACCTCTCGGCGCGCTGGGCGATCTTCACCAGGCTGAACAGCTCCTCGCGGTAGTCGTCGCCCAGGGAGGTCTGCTTGAGCAGGTTCAGCACGTCGGAATAGGTGACGTCGCCGCGGAACTCGCTGTTGCCCAGCAGCATGCCGAACTCGGCCACGGCGGAGGCGAACAGGAAGTCCTCGGAGGGGGCGTCGGTGACCTCGGCCTCGCCGACGGTCGTCGTCTCCAGCTTGCTGGTGTCGCCGCCGGGCTCCTTGTAGCGCACGGACAGTGTCAGCCACTCATCGCCGCCGGCAGCCTCGGTCAGCGTGCCGGTCTGGTACTTGAGCCCGTCGTCGCCCTCGGCGCCGTCGCCCGCGGGGATGAGCTCGTAGAGCACCGTCACGGACGCGCCCGCGCCGACCTCGCCGGCGTCCTTGGCGTCGTTTTCAAAGTCCTCGTCGGCCAGCGCCCGGTTCTCGTAGCCCACCTGACGCCAGGCGGACACCTTGGCCGGGTTGAACTCGATCTGGAACTTCACGTCGTCGGCCACGGCGTAGAGCGTCTGGGTCATCTCCTCCACCAGCACCTTGCGGGCCTCGAGTATGGAGTCGATGTAGTAGTAGTTGCCGTTGCCGTCGTCGGCCAGGGTCTCCATCTTGGTGTCCTTGTAGTTGCCGTCGCCGAAGCCCAGCACCGACAGGTACACGCCGGTCTTGCGCTTCTCGGACACGTAGTCGTGCAAATCGCTGGTCGAGGTGATGCCCACGTTCAAATCGCCGTCGGAGCACATGATCACGCGGTTGTTGCCGTCGGGCCGGAAGTAGCGCATGGCCACGTCGTAGGCCTGCTCCAGTCCGCGCTGGCCATCGGTGTAGCCCGCGGCCTCAAGCCGGTCGATGGCGGAAAGCAGCTTCGCGCGGTCCTTCGCCGGGTTCGCGCCCTCCACCAGTATGCGCTCGCCGTCGGAGTAGGTGCAGATGGACACGGTGTCCTTGTCGGTCAGTTCCTCGGTCAGCATGGTCAGCGCCTGCTTGACCAGGTCCAGCTTGTTCCAGTCGCCCATCGAGCCGGACACGTCCACCAGGAACACCAGGTTCGAGCCCGCGTCGGCGCGCTTGGGCGCGTCCGCCGCCCGAACGCCCAGCATCAAAAGCTTGGATTCGGGGTTCCAGGGGCAGTCCGCGATCTGCGCGGTGACGCCGAACCGGTCGTCGCCCTTGGGCGCGGCGTAGTCGTAGCGGAAGTAGTTCAGCATCTCCTCCACGCGCACCGCGCCGGACGGGATCTCGTCGGCCTCCCAGCCGTTGTTGAGCATCCTGCGCAGGTTGCAGTAGGAGGCGGTGTCCACGTCCGCGGAGAAGGTGCTCAGCGGGCTGGTGCGCACGTTGCGGAAGCCGTTTTCACGAATCTCCGCGTACTCCTCGGTGTTGAAGTCGGGCATGGGCATGGGATACGCCGGCATCGCGGCCATGGTCTTGCCGGCCATCATCACGTCGTCGTCGGCCTCGTACTCCGCCGCGGAATCCACCAGGTACTCTCCCCCGTCCTCCACCATGATGTTCTCCTCCGGGATCGAGACGTTCGGCGCGGGGGTGCTGCGCACGCTGCTCATCACCTTCAATACGGGCAGCAGGCCGCAGCCCGAGAGCAGCGCCGCCGTCACCAGCAGCGCGACCATCAGCACGATACGCTTCTTCATGTAAATAACCTCCTCGCGTTTAAGTTCGTCATCGCTTTGACGCACGTTCGCGCGGGGAGGTTCCATGGATTGGTAAATTTCGTTTGGGGGAGTAGGGAGCAGGCAGTAGGGAGTAGGGGTTATGTCGGTACGTATCCCATCGTAGGGGCGATGCCCTCATCGCCCGGAACACCGTCGTAGGGGCGCTTCCGCGCTTGCGTCTGCCCTCATCGCCCGGAACCCCATCGTAGGGGCGGCGATGCGCCGCCCGCCCGAACGGAACCATGGATTCGCGTTGGACGGGCGCCGCATCGGCGCCCCTACGGGTTCCCGCTATCCCTATTGCCTATTTCCTATTCCCTATTGCCCTGCACCGGCAGCTCCTACTCCCTACTCCCTCTACGGCTCCCCCGCGGGCGGCTCCACCACAATCCCCGGATTGGGCATCAGCGGGCTCCTGAGGTAGATGCTACCCGCCATGGTCTCGGCGGACACGCCCTCCACATAGAACCGCACGGCGCGGATGTTGTCCATGGCGCACAGCGTATTGACCATGCAGTACACGAGGCTTCGCTCGGCGCTGGCGTCGAGGGCCTGGCAGCAGCGGTAGAAGTTGGCGGACAGGTTGACCCGCGCGATGTTCCCGGCGATCTGTATGCCCAGCACGTCCTCGGCGAACACGTTCTCCGGTACGGGGAAGCTCAACTGGCTGTCGTCCCTGTCGGTATAGTAGAAAAGCTCCGAGAGCAGGTTGCGCGGGGACAGCGCGCTCCGGGTGGACACGGCCCGCTGCACGGGCTGGAGGGTGCCGAAGCTGTCGGCCAGGTACAGCGTGGCGACGCTGCCGATGTAGCTTGCGAAGTCCGACCGGCGGATCAGCCCGTCCTCAAAGCGCACGACGCTGTCCCCGATCTGACACACGGTGATGGGGTCCCCCGCCACCTGGATGCGCACCGCGTCGATCTCCGGCAGGAAGGAGCACACCGTCAGCGCCAGCGACCCGGCCAGCTCCCAGATCTCAAGCCCCGAGAACGCCAGGTAGTTGGCCAGCGTCGATGAGAAGTTCAGCGTCAGGGCGTGCTCGCCGGAGGACAGCGTCTTCACGCTGGGCTTGGGGTCCAGAAGCTCCGCCCCGGCGGGGATGGAGGCCACGGAGCAGGTCTGCTCCAGCGGCCCGGCCTTGAGCGCCTCGATCAGCGCCCCGGCGAAGTCGTCGGAGTTGAACACCACCTCGCGAAGCTCCGGCACCAGCCAGCTTCCCACGGCCGTGGGGAAGTACAGCGTGGCGGTGCGGGTGACGGGCATGGCATGGTCCGTCATAAGGTGGTCGCGCTCGGCCAGGAGCTGGGCGTAGGAGGCCGTCACGCTGGGGATGACCTCGGTCTGCACCCCGTGGGGCAGCCCGCCAAAGCTCTCGGACCGGCCGCCGATCAGCACGTTTACGCCCCGCACGCCGTCGATGCCCAGCAGCGTGTTGCCGATGGCGGTCAACAGCGCCAGCTCCTCCTGCTCGCTCTGCACGTTCAGCGCGTCGATGGACAGGTTCACCGTGGCGATGCCGCAGGCGTATTCGCAGGACAGCATGTGGGTGTCGCCGGTGGAAAAATACATCTCCTCGCTGCCCGAGGGGTTCAATAGCGCCTCCACCGCGGCCTCCGGCAGGCTCTTGCCCGCGTCGGCCTGTATGCTCACCGGCACGCGGGAGAACACCGCGCCGTCCGACATGGCGTAGTACAGCGACACGTTGGACAGCCGGGAGGGCTGCTGCTCGCCAAGGATCATGTTTTCGGGCTCGTCGGAGGGCTCGGGCATGGCGATGCCGCCCGCCGCATCGCCGTCGCGCTGCTGGGGCACGCAACCTGCGAGCACGAGCAGGGACAAAAGCAGGGCAGCAAGTCGGAGATGTTTTTTCATGCCGGAACCTCCCTTCGTTGAGTGTGGAGAGTGGAGTGTGGAGTTGAAAGTGCGAACCCCATCGTAGGGACGCCATTCTTGGCGTCCGCGGGTATGCCCACCTCCGTAGGGGCGCCGATGCGGCGCCCGCCCAATACGAATCCATGGTCACGTTCGGGCGGGCGGCGCATCGCCGCCCCTACGACGGCATGTGATCCGTTGCCTTATTCCGCCGCCCATTTCAATCAAACAAATCCCGCAGGGATTTGAACCGCAACTCCACACTCCACTCTTCACTCTTCACTCTTTTTATTCGCAAGCGGCAGCTGGATGGTGAACGTGGTGCCCTTGCCGAGCGTGCTCTCGGGGGTGATGGTGCCGCCGTGGGACATGACGATCTGCTTGACGATGGACAGCCCCAGCCCGGTGCCGCCGGTCTCGCGGGAGCGGGCCTTGTCCACGCGGTAGAATCGGTCGAAGATGTGGGGCAGGTCCTCCTCGGGGATGCCCTCGCCGGTGTCGGCGATGCGTATGACGGCCATCCTGCCCGAGCGGGCTACGGAGCAGTGCACCTCGCCGCCCCGGGGGGTGTACTTGATGGCGTTGTCGATGACGTTGTAGATCACTTGCTGCAGCTTCAGCGGGTCGCCGGGCACCACGATCGCGCCCCCGGCGGTGCACTCCAGCTCGATGCCGTTTTCGCGGGCCAGCGGCGCGAGGCGCTTGACCTGTTCCTGCAGAAGCCCCGCGATGTCCAGGTCCGTGAGGTTGAGCTTCATGGCCCCGGAGTCGATGTTCACCAGCGTCAGAAGGTCGGACACGATGCGGTTCAGCCGGTCGATCTCCTTGTTGACGTCGGTCAGGAATTCCTTGGTCATGCCGGGATCGATGGGGTCCTGGTACAGAAGCGTCTCGATCAGTATCTTCATGGTCGAAAGCGGCGTCTTCAGCTCGTGGGAGGCGTTGGACACGAACTGGTTTCTGGACTTGTCCAACTGCTCCAGCCGCTCGGACATGGAGTTGAACGCGGAGGCCAGCCCGGCGAACTCGTTCTTGCCCCGCACGTTCACCCGGGCGGACAGATCGCCCCGGCTCATGCGGGTGATGCCCTCGTTCAGCTCGCTGATGGGCCGCGTGATGGTGCGCAGCACGAACATGTTCACCACCATCACCGCCGCGGCCACGATCACCAGCCAAAACAGTATGCGCAGCTGTATGTCCCGCAGGCTCTCGTAGATCTCCTGCACCTGCGAGATGTACACCAGCACCCCCGTGAGCTGCCCCCCGGCGTAGATGCCGTGGGCGTACACGCCGGTCATGGCGTCCACGGGCGAGAAGGCGCTGAGCGCCGCCCGGAGCCAGTAGGTGCCGGCGTCGCCCACGTCGTAGAAGCCGTAGTCGCTCTTGCCCTCCCGGATCACCCGGTCCACCTCGGCGGTGATGAACCGCGTGCCGTTCATGCGGGAGTCGGTGTCCACCTGCACCACGCACAGCGGGTCCAGCACCAGCACCCGGCTCTGCTCGGCCCGCGCGGTCTCCAGCGCCGCGGCGTAGATTTTGGGCGCATCAAAATAGACCATATCGTCGCCGAACTGCTCCGACAGGGCCTCGGCGATTCTCTGGTCGTCCTTTGTGCGCTGCGTAAACAGATATTCGCCCACCAGCTGAATCAGCGACACGCCGATGAGTATGAAGGCGGCGGTGATGATCAGCAGATAGGCGATGGTGATCTTCCAGCGTATGGAGTGTATGAAGGTTTTAATCCTTGTCTGTGAAATAGTAGCCCACTCCCCACTTGGTGAAGATGTATTCAGGCTGGCTGGGGACCTTTTCGATCTTTTCCCTCAGGCGGCGGATGTGCACGTCCACGGTGCGCAGATCGCCCAGGTAGTCGTACTTCCAGATGGTCTCCAGCAGGTTTTCGCGGGAGAACACCTTGCCCCGGTTGGTGACGAACAGCTGCAGAAGGTCGAACTCCTTGGCGGTCAGGTTGACCTCCCGGCCCGCCACGGTGACGGAGCGGTTGTTGACGTTCAACTGCATGTCCCTCACGGTGATGATCCGCTGGCCGGTCTCGCGCTGCATCATGGCGGTGCGGCGGAAGATGGTCTTGATGCGGGTCTTGACCTCCAGGATGTTGAAGGGCTTGGTCATGTAGTCGTCCGCGCCGTACTCCAGGCCCAGTATCTTGTCCATGTCGTCGCCCTTGGCGGTGAGCATGATGATGGGCACGTTGCTGCGCTCACGGATGCGCTGGCACACCTCGATGCCGTCGATCTTGGGGAGCATCACGTCCAGAAGCACCAGATCGTACTGACCGGCGAAGAACTTGCTGATGGCCTCCTCGCCGTCCTGGGCGGAATCGGTCTCGTAATTGTCCTGCTCAAGAGAGTATTTCAAACCTTTTACGATCAAAGGCTCGTCGTCCACGATCAGGATCTTCTTGGGCATAGCGGCAACCTCCTAAATATTCCGGAATTTAAGGCAAATATGATAAAGTGTGACGATACATTTTCATGATTTTGTTATTATTATACACGATTCATGACATTAATTCAAGTCATATTTTTTAAATATTGGGTTTTTCGCAACGATGCTGTACAAATTAATAGAATGATGGTAATATAGACATCGGACAACGCAAAAACGACGAGGGAGTTTCACGCCATGACCACACTTCGCAGGGTACTTTCGGCGCTCATCGCCATCATCGCCCTCTGCTCCATGATCAGCCCCGCGCTGGCCGTCACCCCGGCGGACTACGACGACGAAAACCCCGGGGCCCTGGAGAACGACCACCTCTACGCCGAGTCGGCGTTCCTGGTGGACATGGACACGGGGGAGATACTGCTCAACAAGAACAGCCGCGTGCGCATGTACCCCGCCAGCACCACCAAGATCATGACGCTGATACTGGGCCTTGAGAGCGGCATCCCGCTTGACCAGGTGGTCACCATGCCCCCGGAGACCGACAACGTGCCCAAGGGCAGCTCGGTGATCGGCATCAAGTCCGGCGACCAGATGACCTGGTCCGACCTGCTCTACGCCTTCATGCTGATGTCCGGAAACGACGGCTCCAACGCCATCGCCGTTTTAACGGCGGGCAGCATCGACAGCTTCGTGATGCGCATGAACCAGAAGGCGGCGGAGCTTCACTGCGAGGGCACCCAGTTCACCAACGCCCACGGCTATCAGGACGAAAACCACTACACCACCGCCCAGGACCTGGCCCGCATGTCACTCTACGCCATGCAGAACGAGACCTTCCGCCAGATCGTGGCCGCGCCGCGCAAGACCATCTCCATCACCCGCGGCGGCAAGAGCAAGACCGGCGACGCGCAGAACAGGAATAGTTTGGTCGTGCCGGAGTCAAAATATTACTACCCCGGCGCAAACGGCATCAAGACCGGCCACCACAACCAGGCCGGCTGGTGCGTGGTGGCCTCCGCCACCCGCTCGGACGTTCGGCTGATGGCCGTGATCCTCAACTGCGCCACCGAGGACAAAAAGTGGCAGGACGCCAAGAAGCTGTTCAACTACGGCTACACCCAGTACGCGCAGTACTCCATGGCGGAGCTTTTGAACCAGATGCAGACCGAGCTTTGCACCGTGAAGATCGAAAACGCCGCCGAGGACGACCCCAACGGCGACACGATGCTTTTGCGCTACACCAACTTAAACGGCGGCGACATCCAGCGCATGATCCAGCGCAACTCCGAAAAGGCCATGCAGCTCGCGCAGGAGGACATCCGCAAGACCCTGAACATCCAGTGGAACCGGGAGCTCGTGGCCCCGGTGACCGCGGGCGAGGTGCTGGGCACCCTCAGCTTCACCGCCCCGGACGGCTCCACGGTGACCGCCGACCTGACCGCCACCCGCGACGTGGCCGCGCAGCCGGAGCCCACCCCCTCCCCCACGCCCACCATCGCCCCGCCGGCGGAGACCCCGAAGGACGAAGGCGGCGCGGCCTCCGACGCCGCGCCCCGCGCCGAGCGGACGCCCAATCCCCACAACACCGGCGCGATCCGCGCGCTGCTCGTCATCGTGATACTGGCGCTTTTGACCGTCACGGCGCTTTTGATCGTCGCACATAAGCGCCGGGAGCGCCGCCGCAGGGAGGCCGCGCGCCGTCGCGCCGCCCAGCGCCGGAGGGCCCAGGCCGCGCGTCGCC
>CADASI010000074.1 GCA_902790525.1 uncultured Eubacteriales bacterium | reverse complement strand
CTGTGCTCCGCGATGAACTTCGTGTAGTTGTTCACCGTCGGGTTGCGCTGGTGATCGTACTCGTCCGCCACCAGCGCCTCCCGGTACGCATCGCCCCGCGTGTGCTCCCGTATCGCCTTCGCGATAAACCCCTCGAGCGCCCCCGCTTTCGCGGCGGCCTCGTAATCCTGGTAGGTCAGCATTTCGTCACACCCCTTTTTTGGTTAATTAGGAATTAGGAATTTGGAATTGGGAATTATGCAAGCATTGCCTCGGAAAGAAACCTTGTTTTACAGGGTTTTCCGAAGTAATGTATGCGGCAAAGTGAGGTTTTTCGAGGTCCCCTTGAGGGGAAGGTGCCTGCGTAGCAGGCGGATGAGGTGTCCCTGCCTTCCCCTTCAGGGGAAGGTGGACCGCCGCAGGCGGGCCGGAAGAGGTCGTCCCCCTCACTCCCCCGTCCTCGCATCATAATACCGGCACGCGCACGCCGCGCCGTCCGGCGCGTCGTCATGTCCGCCCTGCCCGGTGTACGCCAGGATCTGCGCCACATAGCTCTTGTCGGTCCCCTCCAGGAACACGACGTTCGGCCACCACTTCCGCAGGTACGAACTGATCTTCACGTACTTGTTCTCATACTCCCGGTACCCCCGCGCCGGAACCCCCCGCGCGCGGATCTCCCGGGCCAGAAACCCCTTGTCGGCGTTCTCCTCGCAGAACACCGGCGCGCACATGAGCCTCTTTGCCTCCTCCAGGCACTGGTCCAGTACCGTGTCCACGTGCTGCGCCCACAGCCGCCCGTACAGGTAGATCGTCCCGCCCCGCCGCCGGGCGCAGGTGAAGGCGGTGTAATCCGCGCCCCCGTAGGCCGCGTCGATGTGCGCGATGCCGTCCCGCATCACCCCCGCGTCGGCCGTGTATCCGGGATACGTGGTAAACAGCGCCCCCTCCGCCGCCACCCACAGCCCGCAGATGTACCGGTCGTACAGCACCGTCCCCGCGTACTCCCGCTTGAGGTTCTCGACGAACGCCTTATCCAGGAACGGGTTGTCGTCGATGCAGTAGTCCTGCCGGTAGATGTCCGCCCCGGACTGCAAAAACTCATAGAACCAGTGGGTCGGACTGTCCGGGTTGCAGGTGCCGTCGAACACGCTGTACGGCCGGTCCAGCCGGCTCTTGAGCATCTCGAACACGTCCCTGTTCCAGGTCACGATCTCGTCGCCGTAGCAGTATTTGATCGACGACCCCCTCAGCCGGTTGGCGTGCGACACCCTGTCCGCCCCCAGCACGAAGGCCTTCTCCCCGAACATCATCACGCTGCCGTCCGACTTCATGTCGCCCACGCGCCGCGCCCCGAAGATGCCCTGCATCGGCAGCAGTATGTTGCGCCGCACGGTCTCCCGGGTGTTGCCCATGATGACGTTCAGCCCCGGCTTCCCCGCGCCCGCCTTCAGCCGCCTCGGGATCAGGAAATAGTCCATGTACGTCTTGCCCGAGCGCGTCGCCCCCACCTTGATGTTCCACCGGTGCGTCGCCTCCTGCCAAAACCGCAGCTGCTTTTCACTCGCATGCACTTTTCAGTCCTCACTCTCTCCGTCCCACTTCTTCAGCACCTCCTCCAGCACCTCATCGCCGCCGTCATCCGCGCCGGGATGGTCGCGCCACCGGTCGGGCCGGAGGTTCTTGTTCACAAACAGCAGCACATTGGACTTCGGGGGCACGTGTATCTCCTCCTCGGCGTACTCAATGCGCTCCTCCTCCACGCGCCCCTCGCCGGGCCTCGTGGTGACCCGCTTGACCTTGAAGGGCTTCTTCACCTTCACCGTGTACCCCAGCGCGGCCTTCAACAGCGCGTTTTCCGCCTGCACGTCCACCGGCGCGCGCCCCCTTGACACCGCCTCGCCGATCTCCGGAAACCGCTTCTTCCACCGCCGCAGCGTGGACGCCCCCACGCCCATCCGCTCCGCAAGCTGCGCGTCGTTCAGCCCCTCCCGCGCCCAGCCCTCCACGCGGAGCAGGCCGTCCTCATCCCGCCACGCCGCGCTTCTGTCCTTCCGAGACAATCCATCACCCGCCTTCGATCCTGGGAAAACCCGAAGCGCCCATGCCGCGCGCGCTCATTCCGCCTCCGCCTTTCGCGCCGTCGTGCCGTCGGCAAACCGCGTCACGCCGATGTCCGTGCCGAACCCGATCACGTCCAGCTGCCCGCCGTTGGCGATCATGCAAAGCCCCCGGCCCCCGGGCGCATACGCCCGATACACCCCCTCGGCCGCCCTGAGCAGCGCCAGCAGCTTCTCCTCGCACACCTCCCGATCCATAGCGCCTCCGCAATTCGTTATTTGTCGTCCCACGACCAACTTTTAGCTAATTATATACCATGATTAGCTGTTTGTCAACCCCTAATTTGACATTTAGCAAATTTTTTTGCGTTGAATCGCTATTTTCACTGTGTTAGAATAAAAAAAGGAAGGTGAAAGATATGAACGCGATCAAATCATTGCGCCTGCGCGCGGGCATGCAGCAGAAGGAGGTCGCGTTAGCCGTGGGGGTATCGCGCCCCACGGTCAGCGAATGGGAGCATCAGAAGAAGGACCCGACGGGCGAGCGCCTGAAGAAGCTGGCGAAGCTGTTCAACGTGTCCACGGGCGTGGTCCTGGCGATGGAGCCCATCCCCTCCAGCGTCCCCGAGACCCTGGATTCCGACGAGGCCCGGGAGCTGTGGGAGCTCCGCGAGGCCGTGCGCCGCGATCCTGACCGCCGCGTACTCTTCCGCCTCGCCAAGGACGGCACTGCCGCCCAGGTCCGCCAGATGGTCTCCCTCCTCGACGCCATGAAGGCCACCAACCCCGAATTCTACGACGGCGACGATCCCGCGTAGGGACGCCCCATGGGGCGTCCGCGATCACCGCCTCCCCCGTAGGGACGCCCCATGGGGCGTCCGCCCTGCCTTCCCCTTCAGGGGAAGGTGGCCCGAAGGGCCGGAAGAGGTCGTAACCCCCGTAGGGACGCCCCATGGGGCGTCCGCCCACAAAAAAACGCCCCTCGGGCAACGTCATTCCTCTCCGAATGACGCTGCCCGAGGGGCGTCTCATCTCTCAACCCTACTCCACGCTGTCCTCGTCCTCCATCCCCCCGCGCATCGGGATGTCCAGCGGCACGTGGTTCCCCCGCCGCGCATGGGCGCGCTGCACCTGCTCGGCATGCCGCAGGCTCAGCTCATGGGAGGCGCGTATCCTGCGCATCAGCATGGCGACGATCTCCTCGATCTCGCTGCCCGCGCTGTAATCGGCCTCCACGGAAAAATCCGCCCGCCCCTGCAGCAGCATGTCGTCGGCCAGCTCCGTCTCTCCCGGCGCGTGCACGGCGATGGAATACCCGCCCTTCTGCTTGGTCATCTTCATGCAGGGCACGTCGGTCAGCCCGTCCCCCACGTAGATCATGTTGGAAAACGGCACCCGCCGCTTGTACTCGGGGGTGAATGCGTTCAGGTCCCTGTCGTTGGTCACGTCGAATATGCCCTTGTTGATGCGGAACAGGTACTGCGTCTTGCTGGTGTAATTGACCGCGGTGGAGGCCCACACCGGGTGCTCGCTCTCGTCGTAGCAGAACGACGCCGCGAACACGGCCTTGAACTTGTCCCCGATGGCGGACCCGCGGATGATCTCCTCAAGCCCGGAGGAGATGATGTAGTGCTCCACCTCCACGCCCATCTCCCGGCCGATTGCGTTGATCCGGTCGAACCACGTCTCGACCCCGGGAAAGAACTCCACCGCCGCGCCCAGCTTCTCCATGGCCTCGCGGTTCAGCTCCATGCGCCCCCGGGCCATCTTCTGCATCAGGTACATGTAGGTCAGTATGCCGTCCATCTGGTGCTCCCGCGCGAACGTGGCGCACATCCCCCAGAAGTCCGCCGGTTCCACGCCGATCCCCGGCATGAAGGAATACTCCTCCATGTCCCGCGGGGACAGCGTCTTGTCAAAGTCATAGATCAGCGCGACGATGGGCTTCTTCATCGTTCAACACCCCTTCGTATGGATTACCCCACGTATTTGATCGTCCACTCCAGCGCCTCCGAGGCGAGCTGGCTGGGCATCCTGGCCCCCGCGCCGCCGCCCTCGATGACCACGGCGATGGCGTAGGGATGCGCGTCGTCATACACAAACCCCGTAAACCAGGCGTTGGTCTCCACGCTCTTGTCGTCGGACACCTCCGCGGACCCGGTCTTGCCGCACACGGCGTACCCCGGCACCTTCGCGCGGGTGGCGGTGCCGGACTGCACGGTCTCGTACATGTACTCGGTGATCTTCCCCGCCACGGCCTCGCTCAAAACCTGCCGGTACGCGACGGACTGTCCCACGGCGGTGTTGACCCCCAGCGAGTTGACCACCTTCCCGATCAGCATGGGCTTCATCATCACCCCGCGGTTGGCGATGGTCCCGGCGATCATGGCCATATGCAGCGGCGTCACCAGCACCTGCCCCTGCCCGATGCCGGCCCACACCAGCTCGGACATGCCGCCCACGTCCTTCGGGAACGACGAGTTGTACACCACAAAGTCCCCGAACTTGAAGTTCTCGTTGAACCCGAACGCCTCCGCGGTGGCCCGCAGCCGCTCCAGCCCGAGCTGGTAGGCCAGCTTGCCGAAGGTCACGTTGCAGCTCTTCTTGAACGCGGTCTTGAGGTCCACGTCCCCGTGGGCGTTCCCCCCGGCGCACACCACGCGCCCGCCCTGGTACTCCCACACGCCCGCGCAGGTAAAGGGCTGGGCGATCACGTTCGGGTCCGCGGTGATGGCCGACGCCAGCGTGACGATCTTGAACACCGACCCCGGCGTGTATAGCCCCTGCAAACACCGGTTCAGAAACGCCGTGTCCTCCACCTGCGCGTCCGAGCGCGACATGATGTCGTAGGGATCGTAGTCCGGCTTGGACACCATCGCCAATATCTCCCCCGTGCGGTAGTTGATTACGCACACCGCGCCCTTGTAACCCGCGGGGAACCGCCCCGCGATGGCGGCCTGCAAGCGCCCGTCCACGGTGATCTGTATGCTCGACCCCATGTGATCGGCCCCGTGGAACAGCTCGCTCAGCCGGTCCAGCAGCGAGGTCGAAATGTCCATCAGCTCGGACGAGTGGAAGGTCTCCACCCCCACGCCCGACATGCCCGCGATGTCGCCCACCGTCTGCGACAGCGCCCGCCGCGCCTGCTCGTTCTGGGTGTACTGCCGGGACCCGTCCGAGGCCGTCGTGGCCAGCAGGTTCCCGTGCCGGTCCGTGATGTCGCCCCGCAGCGTGTTCGACGCCGACAGCCGCGTGTTGTGCGCGTCCGACGCCCAGATCGCCCCCTGCGTGTACACCGTCATCGCAAACCATCCCGCCAGCGCGATGAACATCACCACCACCAGCGCCCCGATCAGCCGCATGTTGCGGCGAAGTTCTTTCATATCTCCTCCCGCATCTCGATCCGCTCGATGTCCCGCGCCTCATCCTCGGCGTTCATCGACGAAATCCCCAGCAGCACGCCCATTGAGAAGAACGTGCTCACCAGCGACGACCCGCCGTAGCACACCAGCGGCAGCGTGACGCCGGTCAGGGGGATCAGCTTGGTATTCCCGCCGACGATCAGCATGGTCTGGAGCCCGAGTATGACCACCAGCCCCAGCGACGACAGCGAATGAAAGCTCGTCCGGGCGTTGAACGCCACGATCAGCCCGCGCATGATGATCAGCACGTACACCGTCAGCACGCCGATGGCGAATATCAGCCCGAACTCCTCGGTGATGGCGGCGAAAATGAAGTCGGAGTAGTAAAGCGGTATGCTCCTGGGCCGTCCCAGCCCCAGGCCCATGCCGAACAGCCCGCCGGAGCCGATGGCGATCAGCGCCTGCACCAGCTGCAGGCCCTTGTCGGTGGGGTCGGACCAGGGATTCTTCCACAGCGCCACCCGGGTCTGCACCAGCGGTATGAGCCGGTACGCCACCACCGCGGCCCCCGCGCCCATGCCCAGCCCCGACAGCGTGATAAAGGCGTTGGACGTCGCCGCGTAGTACATCAAAACCGTGGTCAGGAAGTACAGAAGCACCGCCCCCAAATCCCGCTGCACCAGCAGTATCGCGCAGCACACCGCCGCGAAGGCGAGGGTCGGTATGCACTGGGCAAACCGCGGCCGGTTGGCAAACCCCGCCGCGAGGCACAGTATCATCACCGGCTTCATGAACTCGCTGGGCTGCACCGACAGGCTTTTGAACCCCACCCAGTTGCGCGCGCCGTTCTTCACGATGCCCACCACCGGCAGGTACGGACTCAACAGCGCCATCACGCACAGCACCATCAGCGCCCGGTAGTATTTCTGCCACCCCGTGAAGCGCCGTATGAACGCCGCCCCCACGAACATGGCGAAAATCCCCGCCAGCGCGTAGATCGCCTGGGTGCGCGGGGTCACGTCGGCGCGGGCGATGTCCGACAGCGTCACGATCCCCAGGGAGCACAGGAACAGCACCATGATCAGTATGGCCCGGTCCACCGGCCAGATCCTGCCCATGATGCCCGCGGTCAGCGCCGTCACCGTTGGCAGCGCCACCGCCAGTATCAGCGCCTGACGGTTCACCGTCCCCGATTGAAACGCGATCAGCGCCATCGCCGCGAACTGAAACAGCATCACCGCCGTCAGCAGTAGCCGCGTGTTCGACCGCATCAGCGCCCGCTTCATCGCGTCCGTCCGTTGTCTTGACATAACGTTCGCTACTCCCTACTCCCTACTCAAACTCATCCACATCAAACAGCTCGTCCCCGTCAAAGGCGTCGTCCCCGTCAAACGCATCCTCCGCTTCCTCCCCGCCGCCCTCCGACAGCACCAGCATCAGCCGCACGCGCCCGACGGAAAACACCCCGCCGTCCCGGAGCAATATCTCCCGCACGGGCCTGCCCCGCCTGTCGCGCATGGGCGCACCGGCGTGGGCGCGGACCTCCAGCCCCTCGGGGGTCAGCTGGAACCAGGCGTGCCGCCGCCGCACGGAGCCGTTGCGCACCCGCACGTCGGCCCCTCGGGACGACCCGATCATGCCCTCCCGGATCACGGGATACCGCATGCCCCGCCGGGCCTGCCCGTCCCCCTCCAGCACGATCAGCTCGCCGCTCAGCCCGGTCTCGGGGGACAGCCGCCGGAGCGTCTGGGCCCTTCGGCTGTCCACGATGGTCAGCCGCCACGCCCGCAGCACGATCAGCACCATCAGCGCCGCAAACGCATACCGCGCCGCCAGCGCCATGAGCTCGTACACGCTCTGACTCATGCCGCGTCCCCCTTTCGACCTGTTTCTTCTATTATAACTTCCCCAAACCCATCTTTCAACCACCCCGATCGCCCCTATATAATCAAAATGGTTCAATAATTCGACAAATTGCGCCAATTTTACCATGAAATTGCACCCGGGGAATGGTATAATGGGAATGAGGAATTGTCCCCTACTCCCTGAATAATTAAACCCAAACCCGTCAATACCAGTGACATCCCACAAAATTCGGAGGTCCCATGAAGCATAGATTTATCGCACTGATCCTCATCCTGACCCTGCTGACCCTCTCCGCCACTGCGGAGACCCCCGCCCCCGCCACGACCCCCGCCCCGCTCAAGGACGACGGCCGCCTCGCGGTGTGGCTCAAATCGCTGGACGCCCCGGCGGCGCTGCACCTGACCTTCGAGGGCGTCTACACGCTGGAATCCAGCGCGGGCTTCCGCTTCGAGCGCGGCGCGCAGGTGGCGCTGACGGCCGCGTCAGGCGACATCTGGCTCAAGACCGACGCCCTCGCCCTCAACCTGGGCCCGGCCCTCACGCTGACCCGCCACGCCGCCCCGGAGGGCGCGCCGAACGGCCTTTACATCGCGGAATCGGAGAAGCCGAACCTGTACCCGGGCGACCTCAGCCTGACCGTCGTCGGCGACGGCCTGCGGGCGGTGCTGACCCTGCCCGTGGAGGAATACCTGCCCGGCGTGGTGGCCTACGAGATGAGCGACAGCTTCCCCCTCGAGGCCCTCAAGGCCCAGGCCGTGGCCGCCCGCACCTACGCCCTCGGCCGCAAGCAGGCCGCCGGACGCCGGGACTACGACCTGGTGGACACCACCGCCGACCAGGTCTACAAGGGCACCGATCCCGATTATGAAAACGTCGCCCTGGCCGTCTTAGAGACCCGCGGCATCGTCGGCACGTACCGGGGCAGCTACGCCACCTGCTACTACACCGCCTCCAACGGCGGCCAGACGGCCCTCGCCAGCCAGCTCTGGGGCAAGTCCGACGCCGACGCCTACCTGGCCATGACCGACGATCCCTACGACCTGGAGAACCCCTCCAGCCTGCAAACCGACCTGACCTTCACCGCGACCTGCGAGGGCAGCCAGAAGCTCCGCCGGATGCTGACCGACGCCTTGAAGGACGTGATGGCGAAGCAGGGTTACGACGAATGGCGCCTCGATTCCATCCAAAGCATCGAGCCGGTGAACCCCCGCTTCGAGGGAAGCAAACTCTATGACGGCCTCGCCTTCGACCTCACCGTGATGGTCCCCGAGAGCGCCCTCGCCACCCCCTCCCCTTCCCCCAGCCCCACGCCCAAAGCCTCCCCTGTGCAAGGGGAGGTGGCGCGAAGCGCCGGAGGGGTTGACTCCGTCTCCCCTGTGCAAGGCGAGGTGGCGCGAAGCGCCGGAGGGGTTGACTCCGCCTCCCCTGCGCAGCAGGCTCCCACCGCCACCCCCGCATTGCCCGCCCCCGCCGACCTGCCCCCCGTCCCGGAGCGCTGGATGCCCCTCGACGCCCCCCAGCGCGTCACCCTCGGCGTGTTCGACGACATCAAGGACGGCCTGTCCATGGGCTTAAACGGCGCGGACTGCGAGCTGATCTCCGTCGAGCGCCCCGAGGATGCCCCCGGCAGCTTCCGCATCGTCATGCGCCGCTACGGCCACGGCGTCGGCATGAGCCAGCGCGGGGCCGAGCAGATGGCCGCTCAGCACGGCAAGACCTTCCGGGAGATCCTGAAATTCTACTACCCCGGCATGACCCTGACGACCCTGGACCTCCCCGAGACCTGCCTCACCGCCGTGGACGACCTGCCCGCCGCCGTGGCCCAGAGCCGCCCCCGCCCCACCCCCACGCCCACCCCGAAGCCCCTGCCCGCCCTCAAGTCCGGCGAGCACTACGCCGAGGTCATCGCCTCCTCCCTCAACGTCCGCCAGCAGCCCACCACCCAGAGCCCCGTGGTCGATATCCTCGACCAGGGCCGAAAGCTCATCGTCTCCACCAAACCCGACGCCGACGGCTGGGTCGCCGTCCATACCGGCGACATCGAGGGATACGTGAAGGAAGAATACCTGAAGAAGAATTAGGAATTGGGAATTGGGAATTAGGAATTATATAACGCTCCCGCCCGCCCTGCCTTCCCCTTCAGGGGAAGGTGGCCCGAAGGGCCGGAAGAGGTCGTCCCTGCCTTCCCCTTCAGGGGAAGGTGGCAGCCCGCAGGGCTGACGGAAGAGGTCGTCCCCCTAACTCCTAATTCCTAACTCCTAATTCCTCATTTTCCCAAAGCGAGGTCCCATGTCCACACGCAAGCTGCTCATCGCATTAACCCTCCTCTGCGCGCTGCTTACCGCAACGCGCCGCTTTGCTTGCGCGGAAACCCCCGCCCTCACCCCGGGCGAACTCCTCGCCGTGGACCTCGCCCCCGACGCCCGCGTCTTCACCCTCACCCCAACTACCGAGGGCGACTACACCCTCTACGCCTTCCCCGCCGAGGGCTACCAGGGCGTCACGGCCAGGCTGACCCAGGGCGACACCCTTATCGCCGAGGGTGCCGACGATGTCTCCCTTCTCACCGCCGCCCTGCTCCCGGACACCCCCTACACCCTCGCCCTCACCGGCGCGGGCCGGGTCTTCCTGGAGCTCTCCCGCCGCGCGCTGAGCCGCTGCTTCGACGCGCCCAAGGCTCTCGACGCCGCCGGCGACACCTACGCCAAGGCCCTCGTGCGCCCCGGCGACGCCCACTGGTACGCCCTCACCGCCGACGAGCGCCGCCCCATCATACTGACCGGCCTGCCGGAGGACCCCGGCCTGCGCCTGGAGGCCCGCCTGTTCAACCCCTCGGGGCGCCTGCTGGCCGAGGCCACCACCACCGCCGGCGGCGCGTTCCTGATGGACTTCCTGCCCCGCCCGGGCCGCGCCTACCGGGTGCGCGTGTCGGCCTCCGGGCGCGGCACGGGCCTCTACGCGCTCAGCGTCGCCCCCGGCGCGGGCGGCCTGCCGGAGGCGCTGCTGCTCTCCGACGTCCGCGTGACCCTCCGCGGCCGCCAGACCCACACCCTCGAGGCCACCCCGATCCCCACCGGCGCGGCGGACGCGCTGCTGTGGGAGTCCTCGGACGATTCCGTGGTCTCCGTCACCCAGGACGGCGTGCTGACCGGCCGCCGCCCGGGCACCGCGGTGGTCACGGCCTACGCCCCCGGCGCGGTCCGGGCCCGCTGCCGGGTGGAGGTCACCCGGGTGCAGGCCACGGGCCTGCGGCTCATCACCCGGCGCGTCCGCATGAACGTGGGCGACGACGTGGCCCTGGAGTGGTCCGTCCAGCCGGAGAACGCCTCCGACCCCCGCATGCGCTTCGCCATCGCGCCCGAGGGCGTCGCCACCGTGGACGATGCCGGGGTGCTCCGCGCCGTGGGCGAGGGCACGGCGACCTTCACCGTCCGCGCCGCCGACGGCGGCTACGAGGCCGTGGGCCGCGTGTACGTCGCCCCGGCCCGCAAGCGCTACCGCGCGCTGCTGGTGGGCGAGCAGAGCTACTCCCCCGACGTCGCCCCCGCCCGCCCCGGCAGCGCCAACTCGGTCTCCGGCATGCGCAGCATGCTGAGCGAGCTGTCCTTCCTGGGCGCGCGCTACGAGATCTCCACCGCGCTGGACGTGTCCCGCGACAGCCTGCTGGAGGCCGTCGCCCGGGCCTTTGACGGCGCGACGGACCAGGACGAGAGCCTGTTTTACTTAACCTGCCACGGCGATTACGCCCAGGGCATGACCGTGTTTCAGCTCTACGACGGCACCACCCTCACCGCCCCGGAGCTCCGCCAGGCGCTGGACCGGGTCCCCGGCAGTGTCACGCTGCTGCTGGACTGCTGCGGCAGCGGCGGCGCGATCGGCGCCGAGGCGGACCTCCTCGACGGCATCACCCGCGCCTTCTCCGGCATCCCCGGCCCCGCCCGGTTCGGCGAGAGCCGCTACCGCGTGCTGGCCAGCGCCATGGTGGGCCAGGACAGCTACCGTTTAAGCTTCGACAGCACCGCCCAGGAGACCCGCATGGCCACGCTGTTCGCCCGCGCCGTGTGCGAGGGCTGCGGCTGGTCCATTGACGCCGCCGCCCGCCGCGCCATGCGCGCCGACATCAACTATGACAATATCGTTACCCTCGACGAGCTCTATCACTACGCCCGCCGCCGCGTGATGTGGTACCTCTCCCTCGCTCACAGTACCCAGGCCCAGACCGTGATGGTCTCCCCCGAGGGCAGCACCCGTCCCCTCTTCGAGCGCACCGCCGCGCCGGAATGAGGCCCCTGTCTAAACCAAACTTTTACACGCCCTTCTATCCAACCCCATTTCACATTCCCCGAATCCGTTGTAATATAGATGCAGCGCACAAACGAAGGAGAATGACCATGCTGACCGACCGGAGGAAATGGTTCATCAAGGGCTTGAAGGACGGCGTCCCCATCATGCTGGGCTACTTCGCGGTGTCCATCGCCCTGGGCATCGCGGCGAAGAACGCGGGCATGACGGCGACGCAGGCGACGGTGGCCAGCGCGCTGATCATGGCGTCCGCGGGCCAGTACATCGGCTTCACGCTGATCGCGGCGGGGGCGAGCCTGGTCGAGGTGATCGTGATGGAGGCCATCGCCAACGCCCGCTACCTGTTGATGTCCACGGCGCTCTCGCAGAAGGTGGACCCGGCGCTGCCCCTGCGCCACCGCATGCTGATGGGCCTGTGGATCACCGACGAGATCTTCGGCGTGTCGGTCTCCGTGAAGGGACGCCTGAACCCCTACTATAACTACGGCATGGCGGCGGTGGCCACCCCCGGCTGGGCGCTGGGCACGCTGACGGGCGTGGTGCTGGGCAACGTGCTGCCGGTGCGGGTGGTCAGCGCGCTGTCGGTGGGGCTGTACGGCATGTTCATGTCGATCTTCGTGCCCCCGGCCCGCAAAAACCCCGTCATCGCGGGCCTGGTGATCGTGAGCTTCGCCCTGAGCTGGGCCTTCAACGCCCTGCCCTGGTTTGAAGCCATCTCCTCCGGCATGAAGATCATCATACTGACCGTGTCCATCTCCCTCGTCGCGGCCCTCGCCTTCCCCGTGGACGGAAAGGAGGACCATCATGCGGCATAACGTCTACCTCTACATACTGGGCATGTGGGGCGTCACCTACCTGATCCGCGTGCTGCCGCTGACCCTCATCCGCCGGGAGATCGCCAACAAAACCATCCGCTCCTTCCTGTTCTACGTGCCCTACGTCACCCTGGCGGTCATGACCTTCCCCGCCATACTCTCCGCCACCCAGACCCCCGTCTCCGCCGCCCTGGCCCTCGTCGCCGGCCTGGCCATGGCCTGGTTCGGCCTGAGCCTGTTCCAGGTCAGCGTGCTGTGCTGCGTTGTGGTCTTTGTGGTGGAGTTGTTGATGTAATGTCCGTAGACTGCCGATATCATCGAACAGATCAAGAGTGAAGAGTGCAGAGTACAGAGTGCAGTTTTGGTACAAATCCTAGAGTGTGTTTCTAAATGCCGGGAGATGCAGTTTCGAGCGGATTTTTCCGCAGGCTTAGTGGGGCTAAGTCAAGGGAAATCAACGCAGAAATGCAGCTAAAGACGCCGAAAATGCGCTTCAGGCATTTTAGAAACACACTCTAACGGATTTGTTTGATTATAGGGCTACGGCGATGTTTTTTCTCAAGGTCGTAACCTTCAATCAAAAGAAATCCGCAAGGATTTCCTCCAAAACTGCACTCTGCACTCTGTTCCCTGTACTCTGTATGGGTTGACATGTCTGTTAGTTTGTTGTAAAATAGGAGTGAACTGCGGGAAGCATATATCCTCGCAAACAATCATCAAGGGAGGGGCACTCAAATGAAGAAAATCCTGTCTATGATCCTGGCGGTAGCGATGCTCCTGACGCTGGCGGCCTTCGCGGCGTCTGCGGAGGGCAACGTGTACAGCGTGGCCTATCTGGTCAACGGCAACCTGGGCGACAAGTCCTTCTTCGACTCCGCCGAGTCGGGCCTGGCGGCGCTGCAGGAGGCCGGCCGCATCGAGTACACGACCATCGAGATGGGCGGCACGGACGAGGACCAGCCCACCTGGCTGTCCACGCTCTACGACGTTTCGGCGTCCGGGGACTACGACGTGATCATCTGCGGCACCTATCAGATGCCCGACTATCTGAAGGAAGTCGCCACCGAGTATCCGGACCAGAAGTACGTGATCTTTGACGACAACACCTACGTGGGCGAGAACGCCAACGTGCTGAATCTGACCTACCGTCAGAACGACATGGGCTACCTGGTGGGCGTCTACGCGGCCTGCATGACCACCGACACCAGCCTGAACAACATCAACGAGGACGCCGTGGTGGGCTTCGTCGGCGGCGTGGATTCCCCCGTCATCAACGACTTCCTGATCGGCTTCATCGAGGGCGCGCAGTCCGTCAACCCCGACATCAAGATCGACACCCGCTACACCAATGACTACGTGGACACCGCCATCGCCAAGGAGTACGGCATGTCCATGATCAACGACAACAAGTGCGACATCATCTGGGGCGTCGCGGGCAACGCCGGCAACGGCGCCGCCGAGGCCGCGCTGGAGACCGGCAAGGCCTGGTTCATCGGCGTCGACTCCGACCAGGAGCTGACCCTGAGCCCCGACCTGGCCGCGCTGACCCTGACCTCCGGCCTCAAGAACATCGGCAACTCCCTGATCTGGGTGTTCGACGAGCTCGACGCCGGCAATGAGTACTGGGGCACCGAGGTCACCCTGGGCCTGGCCGAGGGCGGCGTCGGCATCGTGACCGACAAGAACTTCGACAAGTACGCCTCCGACGATACCAAGGCCGCCGTGGCCGCGGCCCAGGAGGCCGTGCTGTCCGGCAGCATCACCGTGGATACCGCCATCGGCGAGAACGCCGCCGACGTGTTTTCCCTGCGCGAGGCCGTCCGCCCGTAAGCGGATCGGCGCCCGGCAATCGACGGGGAGGAGGCTCCATTGAGCTTCCTCCCCATTCTCAACTTACCCCAGCAAGGAGGTACAATCATGCCAGACGAAAGAGCCTCGGAAAACTATGTCGTGCGCATGAAGGGGATCACGAAGGTATACCCAAACGGCGTCGCGGCGAACCAGGGGGTGGATTTCGACCTGCGCAAGGGTGAAATCCACGCGCTGATGGGCGAAAACGGCGCGGGCAAGAGCACGCTGATGAAGATGCTGTTCGGCCTGGAGCAGCCCACCAGCGGCGAGATCATCGTAAACGGCGAAAAGCTGGAGCTCACCTCGCCCTCGGTGGCCATCGCCCACGGCATCGGCATGGTCCACCAGCACTTCATGCTGGTGCCGAGCCTGTCGGTGGCGGAGAACATGGTGCTGGGCATGGCCCC
>CADASI010000073.1 GCA_902790525.1 uncultured Eubacteriales bacterium | reverse complement strand
AAGGCTGCCGCGCGCAGGCCGTAACCCCCTTGCCTCCCCTTTTAGGGGAGGTGCCGAGCGAAGCGAGGCGGAGAGATTCCGTAAGCGATGAAGAAGAGGATTGGCCTGATCCCACTACTATCCGTGAAGAGCCAAATAATATCGCAGGAACGCCGTGATCGATGTTCCTGCGATATTTTTCGGTCCCCTACACCATAATTAATTCCCCGCGGGCTTCTCGGTGGCGGTGGTGGTCTCCACGGTGGGCTCGGCCGCGGGCTCCACAGTCGCCTCCGCGGGCTCCGCGGTGGCCTCCGCGGCGGGTCCGGCGGTGGGCGCCTCGGTGACGGAGGGCTTCTCGGTGGCGGTGGTGGTGTTCCGGGTGACGCCGGTCATGGAGCAGGCCGACAGCGCGGCCGCGATCAGGGCCGCCATCAGCGCCAGTACAAACAGCTTCTTCATGGGTTCATCCTCCTGAATCATAATGGATTACAGCCATTATTATATCCGGAAGCCTCCCCAAAAATGCCGGTTTGCGGAAAAAATGGTTCGGTCAGTACAGCTCCTGCTCCACCACGCACTCCGTCTTGAGACGGCCCACCAGGCATTGCAGCGCGTCGACGACCCGCGGCCGGATGTCGCCGCCCACCATGGCGAGCATGATGTCGTCCCCCACGGCCAGCTTGCCCTCGTTCAGCCAGACCCGCACGTAGGTGATGCCGGGCAGGGCGAGGGTCTCCTCGACCGCCTTGCGCACCTTTTCGGGGTCGGAGGAGAACAGCATCCCCCGGACGGGCCGGACGTCCACGTCGCCGTCCCGCACGCGGGCGCGGGCGTCCTCCCGCACCACGCCGTTGTGGATGAGGAACATGCCCGTCCGCGCGAGCTTCCCGGCGGCCTTGGCCTCCCTGAGCCATGCGTCCACCGATGGCGCCTCCCGCCGGGGCGGCGTCGCGGGCGTCGCGCAGTCGGCGGAGCCCTCGGACAGAAGCACCTCCAGGCCGTGCCCCAGCGCGGGCAGTATCGCCGCGAGGTTCTCCCGCGCCGCCTTCTCGCTGCCGGGCAGGTTCACGATCAGCGTGCGCTGCCGTATGCCCGCCACGCCCCGGGACAGGCAGCCCCGCGGGGTGATCTTCATGCTCTCGGCGCGCATGGCCTCCGCCAGGCCCGGGGCTTCGCGCTCGATCACGTCCCGCGTCGCCTCCGGAGTGACGTCCCGGGGCGAAAATCCCGTGCCGCCGGTGGTCAGCGCCAGCGCGACGCCCTCGGCGGCGAGGTCTTTAAGCGCCCCGGCGATCAGCGCCCGCTCGTCCGGGAGCACGGCTCTGCGGACGACCGCGTAGCCCGCCTGTTCGAGCATTTCGCACAGCGCCGGGCCGCTGGTGTCCACGCGCTCGCCCCGCACGCCCTTGTCGGATATCGTCAGTACCGCCGCCGTATAGCTCATGCCTCTTCCTGCCTTTCATAGTCCCCGTGGACGCCGCCGGTCTTTTTGAGAAGCCGTATGTCGGCGATCACCATGTCCCGCTGCGCGGCCTTGCACATGTCGTAGACCGTCAGCGCCGCGACGGACACCGCCGTCAGCGCCTCCATCTCCACGCCGGTGCGCCCGTCCGCGCGGACCGCGGCGGTGATCTCCACCGAAAGCCGCGCCTCGTCCAGCGTAAGCGACAGGTCGACGCCGTCCAGCGCGATGGGATGGCACATCGGAACGAGGTCCGGCGTGCGCTTCGCGCCCATGATGCCGGCCACCTGCGCCACCGTCAGCACGTCGCCCTTCTTCGCGCCGCCGCTGCGGATCAGGTCAAACGTGGTCCGGTCCAGCAGCACCCGGCCCGCCGCCACCGCCGCGCGGGAGGTGACGCCCTTGCCGCCCACGTCCACCATGCGCGCGCGGCCCGCGCCGTCAAAGTGCGTAAAATCGCTCATCGTAAAACGTCAGCTCCTCGTGTATCCTCTCGGTGCGCTGCCCGACGTCATTTCGACAGCGGGCTGAACCCCACCGCCTCGAACACCGCCGAGGCCTCGGGGCCGGTCAGGTAGTCGAGGAACGCCCGCGCGGCGGCCTCATTTTGGGTGATGTTCAACACCGCGGCGGGGTAGATCACCTGCCCGCACATTTCGGCGGTGGCGGTGTCCGCCACGGTCAGGCCCGCGGAGAAGGCGTCGGTGGCGTAGATGACGCCGCAGTCCACGGCGGCCTCGCGCACCTGGGCGGTCACCTCCTTGACGTTCGAGCCGTAGGTGACGACCCCGGCGGCGGCCAGCGCGGCCTCGTCGAGCCCGTAGTGCGCCAGTATCTTCTGGGTGTACTGGCCCACCGGCACGTCGGCGTTGCCCATGGCCAGCAGCACGTCGCCCGCGGCCAGGCGCGCGGCCAGGTCGTCGTAGGATTCGATCCCCGCGGGATTGCCCTCCGGCACGGCCAGCGCCACCTTGTTTTCCAGAAGGTCGATCCGGGTGCCCTGCATCACAAAGTCCAGCCCGTCCGGGTTGGCCCCGGCGTCCGCGGCGGCGTCGAGTTGGTTCATCTGCTTCGGGGCGGCGGAGATGAACACGTCGCACGCCGCGCCCTCCTCGATCTGCGTCTTGAGCGTTCCCGAGGAGTCGAAGTTGTAGACCAGTTCAACCTCCGGGGCAACCGCCCCGTACAGCGCCTGGATCTCGGTCAGCGTCTCCGTCATGGACGCCGCGGCGAACACGATGAGCTCCGTCTTCTCCGCCGCCGCCCCCGCCGCGCCGCATAAAAGCGCCAGCGCCGTCAGCAGCGCAAACAGCCTTTTCATGAAGCCCGCCTCCTTTTTTAACTCTATTATAGCAGAGCGGGCGGGAGATGACAAGAGACAGCGGAGGCATGCGCGATGCCTCCGCCGTGAAATCGGGAACGGATGCGACAATCAAGCCTCCGCCAAGGCACGCGCCGGGGCGCTACCTCAGGCTTTCGATCTCCGCCAGCGCTTCGGGGAGGCCGGCGGGCAGATCGAAGCGCATCCACGCCGCCAGGCGGCGCTCGGGGGTGGGGACGGTCCTGGCGATGTCCAGCATGGCGTCCTTGACCACGTTCTCCATGCGGATGGGCAGCAGCAGCTTGTACAATAGCGCGGGAAGGTCCGGCGCGGGGCACGCGGGCGCGCGCCGCCAGCGCAGGGTCGCGCCCTCGGCGGGGGATGCTGTCAGCATTAGCGTCAGCGTGCGGGTGTCGGGGTCGTAGCGGGCGGAATAATCGCAGCTCACATCGTCCGGCGGCGCGTCGCCCACGCCGACCAGCTCGATCACGACCCGGCGGTCTGTGGGCAGCAGCCCGACCGCGCCCTCGGCGGGGAAGACGCGCAGCGTCATGCCGTCGCCGTATTCGACGGCGCAGCGGGTCTCGACGCTTCGGCGGCGGTCGTCGCCGGGGCGGCCGCCGTCGTCCTCGATCAGCGTGTACGCGCCGTTCCGTCCGGCGAACACCCTGAAGCACAGCGCCCCGGGCAGCGGACAGCCGTTTTCCGGCGCGGCGGCGGCGTCCATGGGCACGATGGTCCCGGGCCTGACGAACACCGGCATGCCGGAGAGGGGCCGGAACACCTTCATGCGCTGCCCGCCCATGTAGCGCCAGCCGGTGAAGAAGTCCACCCATTCGCCCTCGGGCAGCCAGACGTCGGCGCAGCCCAGGCGGGTGTCCGGGTTTGCGGGGCGCACGATGGGCGCCACCAGCATGTCGCCGCCGAACAGGTACTCGTTGTACTGGATCTCCAAAAGGTCCCAGCCGGGGTCGTAGTCGTAGTACACGGGGCAGAGTATCGCGCCGCCCTCCCGCGCGGCCACGAGCGCCTGGGTGTACAGCCAGGGCACCAGCCGGTGCCGGAGGCGCATGAAGTGCTCCATCACGGCGCAGGGCTCCATGGAGAAGCTCCAGGGCTCCTTCCTCAGAAACTCGCTCATGGAGGCGTGCAGCCGCATGATGGGGGAGAACACGCCGAATTGCAGCCAGCGCACGGCCAGCTCCTCGTCGCGTATGCCCAGCATGTGGCCGCCGATGTCGTGGCTCCACCAGCCGTAGCCGATGTTGGCCGCGGTGGCGGTGAAGTAGGGCTGGAAGGCCAGGCTGTCCCAGGTGATGCAGGTGTCGCCGGAGAAGCCCACCGGGTAGCGGTGGCTGCCGGGGCCGCCGTAGCGGGAGAAGGTCATGCCGACCTCGCCCCGGCGGTTGGCGTACAGCCAGCGGGTGTGGTTCAAAACGAACAGCGGGTCCACGCCGGGCACGCTGCTGCCGCCGCGCTGCTGCCAGTCGATCCACCAGAAGTCCACGCCGGTGCGCTCGAAGCTGTCCAGCACCACCCTTTCCCAGGCGTCGAGCAGCTTTTCGCTGCCCGCGTCGAAGTCCACCGGGATGCCGCTCGAGGGGTCGATGCCCATCTCGCGGGCCATGGCGGGGTAGAGGTCCTCGCAGGCGCGGATGCCGTCGGCGGGATGGTCGTTCAGCGTGACCCTGAGGCGCCTGTCGTGCAGCCAGCGGAGCATGGCCTCGGGGTCCGGGAACATCTCCGGGTTCCAGGTGTAGCCGGTCCAGCCCGCGCCGTATTTGGGGTCGATGTCGGTGACGTGCCAGTTCATGTCGATGACCGCCACCGACAGCGGCACCCTCTCCGCGGCGAAGCGCTCGATCAGCGCCTTGTAGCTTTGCTCGGTGTAGCAGTAGTAGCGGCTCCACCAGTTGCCCAGGGCGTAGCGCGGCACAGGGGGCACGGGGCCGGAGAGATGGTAGAAGTCCCGGAGCGCCGCCCTGTAATCGTGGCCGTAGGCGAACAGGTAGAGGTCGATGCCCGCATCCTCGGCGGGGGTCAGGTTGCCCTCGTCGTCCATGCCCATGCTGCGGCTGTCGTCCAGCACGGCGAACCCGTCCAGCGACATCAGGCCGTCGCCCATCTCCAGCGGCACGGCGCGCTCCCCCGGCACCCGGGACGTGACGAGCGCCCCGTCGGCGCGGTCCAGCGTGCGGGCGGTGCCCTTCAAATTGTAGAGGGATTCGCCGTAGTGCCACACGCTGGCGTGGTGCAAAAGCGCGTCCTTCAACACGGCGGTCAGGCCGGTGGGGGAGAAGGGTTTCATGTCGTACTCCAGGCGCACCGCCGCTGTCTCGACGGTCAGCCGGTCCGGTGTACGGCGCACCTCAAACGGCGGAAGCGGAAATTCCCGGTTGATGGCCATGGCCGTCGCACCGTCGCGGAAGCGGTTGTCGGGGGCGTATTCCAGGCGCAGGAGCCGGTCGGTCAGCACCGTCACGCGGTAGCCGTCCCCGGCGATCACCGCCCCCTGCGCGGGGCGCGGCTGTATGGTCCAGATGTCGGTAAAGGTCATGGCGTCTCCTCCCGGGGCGTCGCGCCCCTCATTTGTTGAAGATTACACTGCCATTATACCACATTTTCCTTCACGCCGAGCATCAAAATGCCCTTGACGACCAAAATTGCGAAAAAAAGTATGCCCGCGTAGGGCTGTCGGGTGACGATGAACACCGCGCAGCCGATCACCGACAGTACGAGCCCGGTGACGCGCCGGTGCCGGTGCCACACGGGCCGGTCGAAGCGGCTTAGGATCATCCCGCAGAGCCCGTTCAGGACCGTCAGGCCGATCAGCGTCGCGAACACCGCCCTGATCCACGGCTGTATGCCCGCCGCGCCGAACAGCGGCACGGAGGCGGGGCCCGCCGCGCCGCCGCCGAACACGGGCATGGCGAACAGCGCCGCCGGAAGGATGTCCAGGGCGCTGCAGATCAGGGACAATGACCGGCTGACGAAGGCCCGCTTCTCGTCCTCCGCCGCCGTGAGGATCTCCCCGGAACAGATCAGCTCGTCGATGCTGACGGAGAAGTACCGGGAGATGGCCTTGAGCGAGTCGATGCTGGGGTATCCCCGGCCGGACTCCCACTTGGAAATGGCCGTCCGGGAGACGTACAGCGCCTCCGCCAGTTCCTCCTGGGTCAGCGACCGGCGCTTGCGAAGCTCCTGGAGCTTTTCATTGAATTCCACCGCGTTCCCTCCCTGTGTCGGTGTGGGTCCTCTCATCGGCCAGCGCCACCGCGCCGCGATAGACCGCGAACAGGCCCGCGCCGAGCAGTACGGCGCCGACGATGTCCGTGGCCCAGTGGACGCCGGATACCAGCCTGCCGATCACCATGAATGCCGAAAACACGATCGCGAAGGCGCGTGTGACGCCCCGGACGGCCGGGCGCGACGCCCGCCGGTCGATCTGAAAGGCGAGCGTCGGCATCACGCTCAGCACCAGCAGCGTGGTGGAGGACGGATAGGACGCCTCCATGACGCCGTCGATGGGGATCGGCCGGTAGTTGATCGGCGCCATCTCAAAGAAGAGGTAGCCGAATATCACCAGGATATAGTACGCCCCCAGCAGCAGTATGTCTTGATCCACCTTCATAAGGCTGCGCCGCTGGATCAGCTGCACGAGCCCCAGGCCGCCGAAGCCCAGGCAGACCGCGATGGGCACGAGCCCCAGCCAGTCCGTGAGCGTGTAGACGGCCATGTGCACGCCCGTGAGACGGTGAAACCACAGGTTGAACGCCGCGAAGCCGATGTTCGTGCCGTTCTGTCCCGCGGGCCGCACGTCCACGCACTGTATCAGTATCGTCCACAGTATGAACGCCGCCAGCAGCGCGACGCCCGCCGTCAATAGCCTCTTTCCGTTGTCCCTCATGTTCACACACATCCCTTCGCGTTTCCTGTGATCGGTACGAGGGTAACACGGGCGGGCGAGAACGTCAAGAGCCGCGCCGTCACGGCGGCGATACGAATCGTGTCATGGCGTTTTCATTATATATACAATGATTGTCGGGGACATCCAACGGATGACCCCGACAATCATTCATCCGTCAGGGGTTCTGAACGGTCAGGTTTTTAAGCCAGCGCTCCTTCTTGAGCCAGAAGTGGAAGATCACCAGCTTGACGGCGTCCACCAGCTTCACGCCGCAGTAGAGCACCACAGGCCCCACGTTCGTGCGCAGCGCCAGTATGAACACCAGCGGCAGCATCACCAGCAGCGTGAGTGCGGCGTCGGTGTAGGCGCCCATGGCCGTGTCGCCGCCGGAGCGGGCCACGGCCTGCTGGGTGTTCATGGTGAGCCACACCGGCATCAGAAGCGACATCATGGCGACCATGCGCCGGCAGATGTCGATGGCGCTTTCGCTCAGGCGGCCGTAGGCCAGCGGCACGATCAGCGTGGTGCCGAGGCCGAAGAAGGTCATGGCCACGCCGAACACCACCGAGCCGGACAGAAGCCAGGTCTTCTCCCGCCGGGCCCTGTCGATGTTGCCCTCGCCGAGGGTCTTGCCCAGTATCACGCCCGTGGCGGAGTACACCCCGCCGAAGGCCACGAAGTAGAGGTTGGCGATGGAGAAGCTGGCCGCCATGCCCGACACCACGTCCGCGCCGCCCCGTCCGTTGTAGAGGGCGGTGGTCACCGTCTCGGAGAGCACCCAGACCATCTCGCAGAACAGTACCAGCGCGCCCTTTTTGAGGATGTCGCGAAACAGCGCGCCGTCGATCTGCAGAAGCTCCGCTGGCCTGACCGCGAAGTCGGGCCGCTCGCGCGCGTACAGCGCGATGAACAGCGCAAGCTCCAGCGCCCGCGCGATCACCGTGGCCAGCGCTGCGCCCTCGACGCCCAGCCGGGGGAAGCCCAGGTTGCCGTAGATCAACAGCCAGTTGAACAGCGTGTTGGTCAGCGTTGCGATGACGGTGATCAACAGCGGCGTCTTGACCTTGCCCATGTCCCGAAGCGATGTGGCGATGCAGACGGACAGCGTCATGGGCACGCCGATGAACGCCATGATGCGGATGTATCTGACCGCCTCGTCCAGTATCAGGTCGGCCTGGGTGTTGCCGATCAGCAGAAGCGACAGCGCCTGCCGCGGGAACGCCACGCATACCAAAAGGTACGGTATGAACGCCGCCAGGCCCGTGATCAGCTTGAAGCGGAACGCCTGCCGCATGCCGGAGCGGTCCTCCGCGCCGTAAAACTGGGTCATGAAGATGCCCCCGGCCATGCAGACGGTGTTGAGATAGACCATGAATATGAACAGCATCTGCCCGGCGACGTTCACGCCGGACATGCAGATGTCGCCGAGGCCCGAGACCATGAAGTTGTCGATCAGCGATACCAGGCTCTGTATGAGCTGCTGCAGCATGATCGGCACCGCAATGCCAAGCGCCCCGCGGTAAAACGGCCACGGGCCGAATATTGATTTTTTGTGGAGTTGCATTTTGGGTAACCTCTGTATTTTACGATGTTTTACTAGAGTGTGTTTCTAAATGCCGGGAGATGCAGTCAAAGACGCCGAAAATGCGCTTCAGGCATTTTAGAAACACACTCTAATCCCTCTCCGTCCCGTATACCCGAACAAAATGCCGACTGAACGCCTCAATCCGCCGCACCGCATCGTCCGTCTTCTCCGGCTCCCGGTCGCACAGGCGGATCAGCGCGGAGATGGGCGCGGTGTAGGCGAAGGCCAGCATGGCGGGGTCGTCGCGGCGGAGGAGCCCCCTGTCCATCATGCCCGCGAAGACGGGGGTGAACATCTCCGCAAGCCCCGTGAGGAAGTGCTTCGTGGCGAGGCTCCGGGCGCGATCGTCGCGGAACTGCTCGATCGTGAGCAGCTTGCGCGTCATCACGATCCGCGCGTCGTGGACCGTGAAGTCCACCATCCGCAGGGTCATGTCGATAAGCCCCTCCCGGGTGTCCGGCACCGGCGGCAGCCGCTCCGCCGAGCCGAAGCGCGCGGCGTAATAGGCGATCATCTCGTCCAGCAGGGCGTTCCAGATCTCCTCCTTGCTCTCGAAGTGGCGGTACATCGACGATTTGCCCAGCCCCAGCGAGGCCGTCAGCTCCCGTATGTTCGTGCCCGCGTACCCGTACTGCGAAAACATCTCGAGCGCCGCGCCGAGTATCCGCGCCTTCGTGTCCTTTGCCATAGCGCACCTCCGCCGGAAAGAATGGGACCGATCGGTCGCATCTCATTATAGCGACCGATCGGTCGCAAGTCAAGCGATTAACAGAAGGATAACGTCAAATGTATTGTAGTCCCCACAGGAATGGCTTATAGTTGAATGTGAATCAATATTTTAACAAGGAGATTTGCCCGCATGAAGAGACTGACATCCCTGGCGCTTGCGCTGATACTGATCCTGGCTGTCATGGCGCCCGTGGCGCTGGCCGAGAAGGACAACTGGCTTCACCTGTTTCTGACGAACGACCCGGAGACGCTGGACGTGCAGCGCACCACGGACAGCTACACCATACCGCTGAACTGCTTTGACCGCCTGGTGGAGACGGACACCGTGGACGGCGTGGCGCAGATCGTGCCGGGCCTGGCGGAGCGCTGGGACGTGTCAGAGGACGGCCTGACCTACACCTTCCACCTGCGCGAGGGCGTGACCTTCCACAACGGCGACCCCTTCACCGCGGACGACGTGGTGTACACCGTCAACCGCATGATGGACCCCGCGACGCTGGCGAAGAACACCGACATCTACTACGGCGTCGTCAAGGGCGCGGCGGACTTCTACGACGGCAAGGCGGACGGCGTGTCCGGCGTGGCGGCGCTTGACGACTACACCGTGCAGTTCACGCTGGAGACGGCCTACGCGCCGTTTTTGTCCTGCCTGGCCACCCCCGGCGGCTCCGTGTTCAACCGCGAATCCACCGAGGGCGTCGAGGACTTCGGCGTCAATCCCGCCGTCTGCTTCGGCACCGGTCCCTTCCAGGTGACCGGTTGGGAGCTGGGCAGCCGGGTGACGCTGACGGCCAATCCAGACTACTTCCGGGGTGCGCCCCAGATCGACGGCATCACGCTGGACATCGTCGCCGACGCCGACACCCAGCGCATGATGTTTGAGGAGGGCGACGTCGACGTGTTCAACTTCGACTACGCCGAGAGCCAGCTGCAGTGGTTCCTGGACAACGGCTATCAGGACCAGATCGTGTCCGGCAGCCGCGCGGGCACCTACTACTTCATGTTCAACACCGCCATCGAGCCGCTGAACGACCCCGAGGTCCGCAAGGCGCTGCAGATGGCCATCGACCGCCAGGGCATACTGGACGCGCTGTACTCCGGCGAGGGCCAGGTGCTCAACACCTTCATCCCCGAGGGCGTGCTGAGCCACAACGACGCCGCGACCGAGATCCCCTATGATCCCGACCAGGCGAAGGCCAAGCTGGCCGAGGCGGGCTATCCCAACGGCTTTGACATGGAGCTCGCCATCATGGCCGACTCCGCCACCGCCCTGAGCGTGACCACCATCCTCCAGAGCTACCTGCAGCAGATCGGCGTGCGCGCGGAGATCAGGCAGTACGACGAGTCCAGCTACTACGACATCCGCCGCGACGGCGAGCTGCCCAGCTACTACAACACCTGGTCGGCGGACTTCAACGACCCCGACAACTTCCTGTACACCTTCTTCTCGAACAAGAACACCGTGGGCCGCTCCATCAACTACGACAACCAGGAGATCATGGACCTGCTGGAGGAGGCCCGCGTGATGGTGGACTTCGACGCGCGCATGGCCGCCTACCAGAAGATCGACGACGCCGTGGTGCACCAGGACGCCATCACCCTGCCGCTGTACCAGCGCAACCACCTGTTCTGCCTCAACCCCAGGGTGCAGGGCTTCAAGGTTGCCTGGAACGGCTGGAGCGACATGAGCTTCTACACCATCTCGCTGGCGGACTGACCCGATATCGAGGGGACGCCCGGCGTCCCCTCGATATCCCGGAGGACATATGGCCAAATACATTACCAAGCGCATACTGGTGACGATCCCGGTGCTGCTGGGCATGATACTGCTCATATTCTTCATGCTCAACGTGGTGCCGGGGGACCCGGTGACGGTGATGATGAAGGAGCACCTCAAGGAGGACGTGGTGGCGAACCTGCGCCGGAGCATGCACCTGGACGACCCGTTCTTCATCCGCTACCTGCGCTACGTCTGGGACGCCATCCGGGGCGACCTGGGCGTGAGCTGGAAGCTGTCGCGCCCGGTGACGGGGCTGATCGCCACGGCGTTTCCCTACACCCTCCGGCTGGCGGTGTGCGCGGCGCTGTTTTCCTGGATCATGGGCATCCCGGTGGGCATTGTGTCGGCGGTGAAGAAGAACTCGCTGATCGACCATGTGAGCATGGGCCTTTCGCTGTTCGGCGTGTCGATGCCGGTGTTCTGGGTGGCGCTGATACTGCAAAACACCTTCAAGGGCGCGCTGCCGGTGTCGGGGGTGCAGACCTGGAAGGGCTACATCCTGCCCACCATCGTGCTGGGCTGGTCGTCGGCGGGGCGCATCGCGCGGCTGACCCGCTCGAGCCTCTTGGAGGTGCTGCGGGAGGACTACATCCGCACCGCCCGCTCGAAGGGGCTCTCGCGGCTCAAGGTCATCACCCGCCACGCCCTCAAGAACGCGCTGATTCCGGTCGTCACGGTGATGGCGATACAGATCTCGTCGCTGTTGTCCGGCGCGGTGATCACCGAGTCGGTGTTTTCCATCCCGGGGGTGGGCTCGCTGGCCGTGAGCGCCATCAAGAACCGGGACATGCCGCTTCTGCAGGGCACGGTGATCTTTACGGCGGTGCTGATCATCGGCGGCAATCTGGTGGCGGACGTGCTGTATTCCATCATCGATCCGCGCATCCGCGTGGAGTGAGGGGCTGACATGAAGAAGACGCAGAAGGACCTGTACACCGCCCGGCTGTCCAAACAGATCATCGATGCCGATCTGCAGCCGGATGTCGGCGTGCGCGGGAGCATCGTCAACATGTTCCGCACCAACCACGCGGCGCTGGCGGGGCTGATCGTCATACTGCTGATCGTACTCGCGGCGGTGTTCGCGCCGCTGGTGGCGCGGCAGGACCCCAACGCCCTCAACCTGGCGAACATGCGCAAGCCGCCCTCCGCCGAGCACTGGTTCGGCACCGACGACATGGGCCGCGACGTGTTCGCCCGGGTGATCTACGGCGGGCGGCTGTCGCTGATGATCGGCTTCGTGCCCTCGGTGATCTCGCTGGTGCTGGGCACCGCGCTGGGGCTGATGGCCGGGTACATGGGCAGGCACGTGGACGCCCTCATCATGCGGCTGGCGGACGTGGTGCTGGCGTTCCCGTCGCTGCTGCTGGCCATGGTGGTGATGTATACGCTGGGCGCCTCCATCCTCAACATGTTCATCGCCCTGTCCATCATCAACTGGGCCGGCACCGCCCGCGTGGTGCGCGCCCAGACGCTGTCCCTCAAGCAGAAGGAGTTCGTCGAGGCCGCGCGGTCCATGGGCGTCGGCAAATTCAGCATCGTGTTCAAGCACATACTGCCCAACTGCCTGCCCAACCTGATCGTGCTGTTCACCCTCGACATCCCCGGGGCCATCATGTGGGAGAGCTCCATGAGCTTCCTGGGCGTCGGCGACCCCAACGCCGCCTCCTGGGGCCTCATGGTCAGCCAGGGCAAGTCCTACGCCTATATGTGCCCCTGGCTGATACTCGCCCCCGGCCTCGCCATACTCGTCACCGTCATGGCGTTCAACTTCCTCGGCGACGGTCTGAGGGACGCCATTGATCCGTATATGAAGACGTGAGCCTCCGGGGGGACGCCTCCGGGGGGACGCTGTCCCCCCGGACCCCCCTGCCAAAGGGGCAGTGCCCCT
>CADASI010000072.1 GCA_902790525.1 uncultured Eubacteriales bacterium | reverse complement strand
GATCAGCCCGCGCACGCTGTAGCCCGCGCTGTGCAGCTTTTCGTTGGCCAGCTTCCAGACCTCCTCGGCGGTGTCCTTGTTGAGTATGCCCTCGTAGCCGAAGAAACGCCGAAGCTCCAGGTGGCTCCAGTGGTACAGCGGGTTGCCGATGGCCTTGCCCAGCACCTCGGCCCACACGACGAACTTGTCGTGGTCCGAGGTCTCGTTGCCGGTGATGTACTTTTCCTCCACGCCCGCCGAGCGCATCAGGCGCCACTTGTAGTGGTCGCCGCCCAGCCAGACCTGGGTGATGCTGTCGTACTTGCGGTCCTCCCAGATCTCCCGGGGATTGATGTGGCAGTGATAGTCGATGATCGGACACTTCTCCGCCACATCGTGGTACAGCTTCTTAGCCGCCTTGGTATTCAGCAGGAAATCCTTGTCCAGAAACATGGGGATCGTCCTCCTTCGTTTTGAGTTAGGAATTAGGAGTTGTGGTTGAAATCCTTGCGGATTTCTTTTGACGATTAACTCACGAATCATCGTACTGAGCTCGATCGACCGGGCATTCTATAATTCCTAATTCCTCATTCCTAATTTCTCATTGTATCTTATCGTTTCACCCTCGCGCCCGCGCCGCCCATGATGGCCTCGACCTCCTTGAGGCTGGCCATGGAGGTATCGCCGGGGGTGGTCATGGCGAGCGCGCCGTGGGCCGCGCCGTAGTTCACGGCCTTCTCGGGGTCGCCGGTGGTGATCAGGCCGTAGATCAGGCCGGAGGCGAAGCTGTCGCCGCCGCCCACGCGGTCCATGATCTCCAGGCCGTCGTAGGCGTTGGACATGTGCACCTTGCCGTCGGCCCAGCAGATGGCCTTCCAGTCGTTGACGGTGGCGGTCTTCACGGTGCGCAGGGTGGTGGCGATGGCCTTGAAGTTGGGGTATTCCTTCGCGGCCTGGGCGATCATCTTGTAGTAGCCGTCCAGGTTCAATTCCTTGAGGTTCTCGTCGTTGCCCTCGACCTTGAGGCCCAGGCAGGCGGTGAAGTCCTCCTCGTTGCCGATCATGACGTCCACGTACTTGGCGATCTCGCGGTTCACCTCGCGGGCCTTCTCCTGCCCGCCGATGGCGGACCACATGGAGGGGCGGTAGTTCAGGTCGTAGGAAATCAGTGTGCCGTACTTCTTGGCGATCTTGCACGCCTCGATGACGGTCTCGCAGCTCTGCTCGGACAGCGCCGCGTAGATGCCGCCGGTGTGCAGCCACCGCACGCCCAGCTCGCCGAACACATGCTCGAAGTTCAGCTCCTCGGGCGTGGCCTGGGAGATGGCGGTGTTGGCGCGGTCGGAGCAGCCCACCGCGCCGCGGATGCCGAAGCCGCGCTCGGTGAAGTTCAGGCCGTTGCGGCAGATGCGCCCGATGCCGTCGGTCTTCTTCCAGTAGATCAGGGACGTGTCCACGCCGCGGTGTTCATGCCGAAGCACTTGTGCAGGCCGCGCACCACGTTGTACTCGCCGCCGCCCTCCCAGGCGCGGAACGAGCGGGCGGTGCGGATGCGGCCCTCGCCGGGATCGAGGCGCAGCATAACCTCGCCCAGGGAGACCGCGTCGTACTTGTAGGTTCCGACAGGCTTAAGGTTCAGATTCAGCATAGATTCTTCCTCCCTCTATTGATCCAGGTACGCCTTCAGGGTCCTTCTCACCGCGCCCTTTCCGGCGATCAGCTTTCCGAACATGACTTTGATCTTCCCGTCCAGGCCGGCGGCCCTGAGGTCGACGCCGAACAGGTTCGCATTGGCGAGTATCGGCGCAAGTTTGTCGCCGACGGAATCCGCATCGCCCAGTTTGATGCCGTCGAGCGCATCCTGCAAGGTCTTAAGCATAGGGTCGGGGCTCACGGGCATCGCTTCGCCGTCGTCGTCCACGCCCAGCAGGTAGCGCAGCCACCCGGCGATGGCCAGCGGGATGGCGGTCAGGGTCGCGGGGTCGCGTTCGGGGTCGGCCATGTAGCTCTTGATGGTTTCGCCGAAGCGGATCGGTATCTTCTGACTGGTGTCGCAGGCGATGCGCTGGGGGGTGTCGGGCATGAAGGGGTTGGGGAAGCGCTTTTCCACGACCTCGTCGATGAACGCCTTCGGGGACAGTATGCCCGGGTCGGTGACCACCGGCAGGCCCTCCACGTAGCCGATGCGCCGAATCAGCTTCACCAGCTCCTGATCCTTCATCTCGTCGCAGATCTTCTCATAGCCCAAGAGGCACCCGTACACCGCCAGCGCCGTGTGCAGCGGGTTTAAGCAGGTGGTGACCTTCATGCGCTCGGTCATGTTCACGGTGTCGCGGTCGGTCATGTACACCCCGGACTTCTCAAGCGCGGGCCGGCCGTTGGGGAAGCGGTCCTCGATGACCAGGTACTGCGGGGCCTCGGCGTTGACGAAGGGGGCGATGTAGGTGTGCTTCGCGGTGACGATGGGGGCCATGTCCTCGATGCCCAGCGCCTCGAGCTGTTTTTCCACGGCCTCGGCGGGGCGGGGGGTGATCTTGTCGATCATCGACCAGGGGAAGGAGACCTGCGCCTCGTCCTCCAGCCAGCGGACGAAGCCGGGGGACACGAAGCCCCGCGCCTGCCATTCCCGGGCGATCTCGGTGACGCCGGCGCGCAGCTTCTCGCCGTTGTGGGAGCAGTTGTCCATCGACACCACCGCGATGGGCGTCCTGCCCGCGTTGAAGCGCTCCAGCAGCAGCGCCGCCACCACGCCCATGGCGTGGCGGGGGTGGAAGGGGCCCGTCTCGATGTCGGCCTTCGCCACCGGGGTCAGCGCGCCCTGCATGTCCCGGAGCGCGTAGCCCTTCTCGGTGATGGTGAAGGACAGCATCTGCAGGCTGGGCTTTTTGAAGATGGCCTTGAGCTCGTCCCAGCCGTCCGCGTCGCCGACCACCACGCCCTTGGCGATGGAGGCCACCACGGACTTGTCGATGCCGCCGTCCGAAAGCAGGCTGACCGCCAGGGTCATGGAATCGTGGGGGCGGTAGATCTTCTCGATCACCTCGTTGTCAAAGGTCTCCACGGCGATGATGCCCGCCTTGGCGTCCCCCTGGTCCAGCAGGCGCTGCTGTATGCCCGCGATGAATATGCGGAATATGTTGCCCGCGCCGAAGTGCACCCATACCGGGTTCTCCGCCGTCTCCGCGCACATCGCCTTCCAGTCGTGCTTCGGCAGTTTTACCCCCGCCGATTCCCAGGATGCGCGGTCCTGGATACCGTTGTAATTTAATATCATGATGGTTCAACCTCCGTTCGGTTGGTTTGAGAGTGGAGAGTGAAGAGTGGAGAGTGGAGATATAGTTAGTGGAGCGACCAGCATCCTGTCTTCGCTTAACCATTTTGCATGGTCTTTGTGGTTGCGGAAAGAATTTTGCGTAGTTCTTCGACGTCTCTGTGAATGTTAATGAATTGCTCGTCCGTCAAATAGTCTGTATCATGCAGTAATTCAAGCCAGTAGAGCGTCTCCATGGTTTCCTTGAGCGCAATATAGATCTTGGACAGGAAATCAGCACGACTGATGCCACACTTCGCCTCCGCAAGGTTTGCTCCAATGGATGTTCCGCTTTTAAGAAGTTGCTTGGACAACACATATTCCTTTTTCTGATCACGGAGGTATGTATATAGTCTCACAATCCTTATAGCGAGCTGCTTGCTCTTCTCGTAGCCCAGGCTATTCATATCTCCACTCTCCACTCTTCACTCTCCACTCTGTCCCGAGCGCGCGATTACGCGCGCTCGAGGGCTTCCCACAGCCCGTTCAGATATGCGGCCCCCAGCGCCCGGTCATACAGCCCGTACCCCGGGCGGCCGACCTCGTCCCAGATCATGCGGCCGTGGTCGGGGCGCACATAGGTATCGGGGCAGGTGTCGTGGATGGCCTTCATGATGGCGTACATGTCCAGATCGCCGGTGGACGACAGGTGAGACGCCTCGCGGAAGTGGTGATGGCCCAGGTACTTGACGTTGCGGACGTGCATCGCGCCGATGCGGTCCATCTGCCCGAAGTGGCGGATGGCGGCGGGCACGTCGTTGTCCGGGTTGGAGCCCAGCGAGCCGGTGCACAGGCAGACGGTGTTGGCGGGGCTGTCGTGCAGCGCCACGATCTTGTCGTAGTCCGCGATGCTGTGGGCGATGCGCGGCAGGCCGAATATGGGCCAGGCGGGGTCGTCCGGGTGGCAGGCCATACGAACGCCCACCGCCTCGCACACCGGGATCACGGCGTCGAGGAAGTACTTGTAGTGCACCCGCAGGTCGTCGGGGGTCATGCCCTCGTACTGTTTGAGCGTCTTTTCCAGCAGCGCCAACCGCTCCGGCTCCCAGCCGGGCAGCGTGAAGCCCTTGGAGTCCTCGGCAGTCTTTCGGACGATCTCCAGCGGGCCCATGGCGCCCAGATCCTTCTCGTCGAAGTACAGGCTGTTCGAGCCGTCCTCCGGGATCACCCGCGCCAGGTCCGTGCGCAGCCAGTCAAACACTGGCATGAAGTTGTAGATGATCACCTTCACGCCGTTGCGTGCGAGCATTTTGATGGTGGAGATGTAGTTGTCGATGTATTCGTCCCTTGTGGGCAGGCCCGTCTTGATGTCCTCGTGGACGTTCACCGACTCGATGACCTCCAGCTCCAGCCCCGCGGCGTGCACCTCGTCCACCAGCGCCCTGAACTCGTCCTCCGGCCAGTCCACGCCGGCGGGCTTGTCCAAAAGGCCCATCAGGCCCGTCATGCCGGGGATCTGCTTGATATACTTCAGCGGTATCGGGTCGGCCTTCGATCCGTACCAACGAAACGTCATTTTCATAATATAATCCTCCATGGGGGTGCGGGGGCGAAGCCCCCGCGATTGGGGTTTCCAAAGGGGCACTGCCCCTTTGGCAGGGGGTTCGGGGGGCAGCGCCCCCCGAGAGGGGGGTCCGGGGGGACAAAGTCCCCCCGGTTACACGGCGTAGCCGAACAGGCTCGGCAGCCACAGGGAGATCTGCGGGATGAACGTGATCAGCAACAGCGCGGCCAGCATGCACAGGTAGAAGGGCAGCGTCGCCTTGACGACCTTCTCCATCGGGCGCTTGGCCACGGCGGAGCCTATGAACAGCACCGCGCCGACGGGCGGGGTGAGCAGGCCGATGCCGCAGTTGAGCACCACCATGATGCCGAACTGTATGGCGCTGATGCCGCACACATCGCGCGCGACCGGCAGCAGTATGGGCGTGGCGATCAGTATGATCGGCGCCATGTCCATGATCATGCCCAGCACCAGCAGGATCAGGTTCAAAAGCAGCGCGATCACCACGGGGCTCGAGGACACGCCGGTGATCAGCGCGGCGGCCTTGGCGGGCACGCGCAGGTTGGTCAGGCAGTAGCCGAACGCGCCGGACATGGCGATCAGTATCAGCACGATGGCCAGCGTGTCGATGCACTGCTCAAAGCTCTTCCACACGCCCTTCCAGTCCAGCCCCTTGTAGATGAACACGGACACGATCAGCGAATAGATGACCGCGATGGCGGCGGATTCGGTGGCGGTGAACACGCCGCCGACCACGCCCACGACCACGATCAGTATCGCGGCCAGCGCCCAGAAGGAGGTGCCCATCTGTTTGAGGAAGCCCTTGAGGGAGAACTTCTCGCCCTTGGGATAGTTGCGCTTGACGGAGATGATGTAGGAGCCGATCATCAGGCTCAGCGCCAGTATCGCGCCGGGCAGGTAGCCCGCCATGAACAGCGCGCCGACGGAGATGCCGCCCGCCGTGGTGGCGTAGATGACCATGTTGTGGCTGGGGGGCACCAGCAGGCCCTCGCAGGAGGAGGTGATGGTGACGGCGGTGGAGAAGTCCACGTCATAGCCCTGGTCCACCATCATCGGGATCAGTATGGAGCCCAGCGACGCGGTGTCGGCGCTGGCGGAGCCGGAGATGCCGCCGAAGAAGTAAGAGGCCACGATGTTCACCATGGCCAGGCCGCCGCGCATCCAGCCGACGATGCTGTTTGCCAGCGCGATCAGCTTGTCGGAGATGCCGCCGGAGCCCATCAGCACGCCCATGGTGATGAAGAAGGGCACCGCCATGAGGCTAAAGGACCACACGCCCTTGACCACCTGCATCGGCAGGACGCTCAGGTTCTGGCCCATCGACAGCAGGCACAGCACCGTGGAGATGCCCACGGAGTAGGCGATGGGGAAGCGGAGGAACACCATGAGCAGGAAGCTGCCCAGCAAAATCAGGGTGGATAGGTTTTCGCCGCTCATATCACCGCACCTCCTTCTGCGCGCCGTCCTTGGGCGCGATGAGCTCCTCGATGTGCAGGAACACCTGCTCCAGCTCGAATATGATCATGCCGACGCCCGCCACGGGCACGGGCATGTACATCCAGATCTGGCTGAGCTTGGGCAGGGAGGAATACTTGGCGAACTTGGCGATATTGCCGGCGGGGCTGACGACCTTCGCGCCTTCCACCAGCAGCACCACGCCCAGCACCAGCACGGCGACGTCCGCCAGCAGGTCCATCACCGTCAGCACCTTTTGGGGCAGGTACTTGTCAAAGGCGGTCATGCGGATGTGGGTGCGCTTGCGGATGGCCAGCGTGGCCGAGAGCACCGCCATGTAGACCATCAGGGTCAGCACGATCTCCTCGCCCCAGTGCGGGGCCGTAAAGAACGGAAAATAGCGCCCCGCAACGGTCACGGAGGTGATGATGATATCTGCGATCAGCAACAGCTTGCAGATGAAGAGCATGATTTTGTAAGCCCAGTCGTAGACGGGCTTTAACTTTTCCAGCGTTTGGAAAAAGGCGGGCATTTCGAGGCCTCCTATTCACGGATGTTAATGGGCCCGGATAACAACAATCGGGGGCGCAGGGGTCATACCCTGCGCCCCCGACGGGTTGTTTGGGTAACTGTCAGGTCAGCGGATTACTGGAGCGCGACGATCGCGTCGTAAATGTCCTCCATGCCGGCGATGTTCTCCTCCAGCACGGCCTTGGTGGCTTCCTGCCAGGGGGTCTTGTCCTCGACCTCGGTGACGGTGCAGCCCATCTCGATCAGCTTCTTCTCGGCCTCTTCCTGCTTGGCGGTGACGGACTCCTTGCACACCTGCATCGCGTAGTCGGCGGCCTCCTGCACCATGGCCTGCTGCTCCTCGGTCAGCTTCGCCAGGGCGGCGTCGGTCACGATCAGCTCGATGGTGCCCAGGGTGTGGCCGTCCTTGATCATGTAGGGCGCGACCTCCTGGAAGGAGTTGGACAGGTAGTTGGTGATCGGCTGCTCGGCGCAGTCCACGACGCCGGTCTGCAGCGCGCTGTACAGCTCGCCGAAGGAGACGGGGGTGAAGGCGGCGCCCAGGCCCGCGATCATGCCGGTCATGATCGGGTCGTCAGACACGCGGATTTTCAGGCCCTTGAGGTCCTCGATGGTCTTGACCTCGGTCTTGGAGAAGAAGTGACGGAAGCCCTCTTCGCCGTAGGCCAGGCCGTTGAAGGGCAGGCCGGCTTCCTTGGACTCGGCCAGCATTTCCTTGGCCAGGTCGCTCTCGACGAACTTCCAGTAGTGATCCTCGCTGGTGAACACATAGGGCAGGGTCAGGAAGACGCTCTTCTTGGCGCCATACTGGTTCAGCGCGAAGGCGGAGATGCGCACCACGTCCACGGAGGTGTCGCCGCCGAGGATGTTGGCCAGGACGGTCTTCTCGTCGCCCATGACGCCGGAGGCCTGGATGTCGACCAGCACGCTGCCGCCGGACAGCTCTTCCAGCTTGTCCTTGAAGGCCAGAGCCACGTCGCCGACGACGGTGCCTTCCACCGGGTTGACTTCCGCATAGGTCAGGGTGACGGGTTCTTCGGCCAGGGCCGCGGCGCAGCTCAGCAGCACGGCCAGCACGAGGATGACGCTAAACAGCTTCTTCATTGGGATTTTCCTCCTCTTTCTATATTCCAGACGGCTGTGGCCGCCGTGGATATCGTCACGTCGCGCGAAGCGGTCTCTTTAAATCAGGGATAACATTCTTCGCGTTTGTAATTATATTAAACCACATTTTTTATCAAAAGTAAATGGTTTCAACACCTAACAACATTGCAAAAAACATCAAATGCGGTTATAATGAAGGGGTCGGGCGGCGACGGCCGCCATCCCCGCTTCCCGGATACAAAAAGGAGCCCGCCATGAGCAACACGCAGATCACCGTCCCCGTCAGGCTGGACGCGAAGACCTTCAAGCGGTTCAGCCGCTTCGACACGTTTGTACTGCGCCGGCGCTGGGTGCGCCCGGCGGCGTTCGCGCTGATACTGCTCGCCTTCGCCCTCGTCGCGCTGCTGTCCGGAAAGGCGCAGTCGGGGCTCATCGCCGCGGTGCTGCTGGCGGTGGGGCTGGGCCTGCCGCTGGTGTACGTGGGCACGTTTCTGTCGCAGGTCAACCTCCAGGCCCAGCGGCTTAAACTGGACACGCCCCGCCTCGTCTACACCGTGACGTTGGACTTCGACGGCGTTCACGTGGTCAATCACCTGAAAAAGGAGGACGCCCAGACCGTCAAATGGGCGGACGCCCGGGCCGCCTATCGCAAAAGGGGCTGCTTCTACCTCTACCTGAGCCCCGTCAGGGCGTGCCTGCTCCCCTTCGGACAGGCCGACGCGCCCGACGACGCGGTGTGGGCTTATCTTCAGCGGCATATGGGGGAAAAATGTCACGACGGCATGAAAAAACCGTGAGGAGGTACAGTATATGAAAGCCAATGTGGTCTACCAGAAGGACGTGCCTGCGAAGGACCTGGGCGGCGGCGTGACCCGCCGGGTGCTGGCCTGGACGGAGCAGCTGATGATCGTCGAGGTCGGCTTCGAGGCCGGCAGCGCGGGCAGCGTGCACACCCATCCGCACTGCCAGAACACCTATGTGAAGTCCGGCAGATTCCGCTTCACCATCGATGGCGAGAACGTAGAGGTCGGTCCCGGCGATACCATCGCCTTCCCCGCCGACATCCCCCACGGCACCCTCTGCCTGGAGGCCGGCACGCTGCTCGACGTGTTCGCGCCGATGCGGAAGGACTTTGTTCAATAGATCGTCGTGATCTCTTCCGGCGAAATGCCTACGCTGCGGCAGAAGTCCTCCAGCTCCTGCCGGTCCCGGGCCAGCATGTACTCCCGGAACTTCCCCGTCGCGTTGTCGATGAAGCCTACCGTCATCTCGCCGGTGCAGATGCTCCGGCGCACCGCGGGCCGCTGGGTGTCGGGATCGTAGGGAATGGCGGGCTTTTTGCTGCGATGAAACAGCGACATGATCATCACCCCGATTGATTGAAATGCTTGACAAGCCCGGAAAACATGTTATAATAGAGACGAGGAGCGAACCACGCACGCGGTTGGCCCCGTTGGTTTCAGGTTAGTTTTGTGGCCTTACGACCACGCAACCAGCCGTCACTTGGCAGAGTGGCGGCTGGCTTGCTTTTTGTGATCCTTCACGATGATCGTGATGGTGAACCTTCCGATGTGGAACGTTAAACGCATAAGCACACCCCCTTTCGGAGATGTAGGCCAACTGCCTGCGCGTTTGTTGTCCGCTCCCGTACCCTTGCGGGCAGTTTTATTGTATATTATTCTTGAATAACTGTCAATATAGGATCAATGTTATTTAGAGCACAGAGAACCGTCCCCTGTGCTTAGATGCCCTCTTTATTTGTTCCTCAGCGCATTGACCACCGTCATAACCACATTGATGTCGCTTTCATTTAAGTCGGATACGTGGATTACCCTCGATGCGTCCTTCCCTTTCAGTAAATAGTCCGTGCTCACATTGAAAACCCTGCTCATTTCCATCAATACATTCAATGATGGAAGACGATCTCCCGACTCATAATAGCTGACGACAGATCGCTTCACGCCTAATTGCTGTGCCAATTGCTGCTGTGATAATCCCTTGTTCACCCGAAGCTTTGTGATTCGGTCAGCAAAAGCCAGTTTATCCATGATATCCACTCCAAGTCACATTTACAATACTTATGAACACAAGGGACGGTTCTCTGTGTTAATCGTTTGAACACAGAGAACATCCCTGTGTTATTCACTTTGCCCCAGCGTTTACCGCGCAGATTGCATCGAGCAAGTTCGCTATCTTGTCAAACTCGTTGCACTTTGCCTCAGCGTTTACCGCGCAGATTGCATCGCCCTTGATCAGCTTGTAGATAGTGGGGTTCACCTTTGCCTCAGCGTTTACCGCGCAGATTGCATCTCAAGCGCGAACAGGTTATGCGCAACAGGGACTTCTTTGCCTCAGCGTTTACCGCGCAGATTGCATCGGCAAAACAAGCAAAAAATGATGCAACTCTTATGGCATAACGCTGTGAGCAGGTAGATAGCTTTTCAGGTGAATACCTGCGCTGACTATTTTCCCTGGCTCTTCTGCTGTCAAGGCGCCCTATGGTGCCATTAGCGACAGCCCCGGACGGACAATCGACCGGTTTGTTTCGTGCGAAGCTCCGAGGAGCTTAATGTACGCTTGCGGTTCGCACTATGCCCATGCTTGCGAGCGTGTGTTCTGATGTGCGCAATCTGGCGATCACGCCATCGTGAAGCTGTACGAATGTCTCATAATCGTTGTTCAATGCCTCGTTGTCAAATCCATTATGATTTTCATTGGTATGCTGCAACAGAAACGCCGAGTATAAATCCCTTTGAATTCTCCTGCCGTCCGGCATATCGTTCCACCGCTGGCTCAAAGTTTTTTTGTGGTATTCGCCTGTCAGGTGATTGTACTGGCTGGCCCTTAATTTTGTTGGAACTTCTATTACTCCTCTTGCGCCCCGGGAGGTGAGTTTCTGATCCAGAATCCGTTTCAGCATTGCAGGCGCTTTATTGCCCACGGATTTTCCGAACCGCTTCTTTCGCTTGAATTTCCCTGTTTTTTCCGCTATTTCGGTTATTTTCGCTCTGCGTGTCAGCGACGGCCATTCCATATCTTCAATAATGAATGTATTACCGAGTGACAGTAAATGGTTTGCAAGCTCCGTGTGCTGCCGCTTTCTGGATTCCGCCTGTTGATGGCAGAGTGCTGCCAACTCCCGTTGAATCCGCAGATACCGCTTTGATTTGTTGCGCGTCAGCTTAACGCCCCGTTTGAATGTGCCGTCCTCTGCGTAGTTGTCCGGATTGGTTGCCCTTCGACTTCGGTCCAGTTTCCGTTGAAGGATTCGCCGCTTCTGTTGGATGTCGTTGGTCTTTTCAGCCAGTTCCTGAAGCGAAACCTCTTTTGCCGACACATAGGCGATGGTCTGTGGCCCTATGTCGATTCCGACGACGCCTTCTCCAATGGGATGCCGAGGTGCATTGGTTTCTTTGTCGCGTTTTATAACCGGTTTACCCTCCAACATCAGTTGAACGTACCAACGCGATTTGTGCTTTCCCGGCTTTCTTACAAGCCTGCAATACTTAATGCGCATTTGGAGCATTTCTTTTTCATAGGCATTGTTTTGGTCAGTTTTTATCGGGAGCTTTAACCTGTTCCATTCTATGTATCGACCCCGGTAAATGATTTCTATACCGCCACTTTTCCCAGTTGATGAATACCCCCTGAGCGAATTCAATTCCCCCTTCTTTCTAAAATGTACCATTTTACCGTTACCATAAAACATTTTATCAAAAGCACTCCAAACCTGCGAAGCAATGCCGTGAACCGCAACATTGGACCTGATATTATCTTTAAAGTGCTTGTAAAAGTTCTTGATGTCTGTTTTGAACGAATACTCGTCAAATCCGGCATCCTTTCGCAGTTTGTCCCTTTGCTTATACAGCGCTTTTATATTAGAGGCTGGAACCGATTTGTCATTTATAGCTTTTTGAATCGCTTCCTGCACAGCTTTGTATTCGTCAGAAGCTTCTAATCGATTCAGCTTTTTAATCTCGTAATGAACCAGTGTATTGTAAATCTGCCGTGCTATTTCGAATCGCTTATCAAGACGATCCATCTGCCATTTTTCCAGTTTAAGAGGGAGTGTCAGGCAACAGGTGTCTGTGGTCGATCTGGCCAAAGCAACATCACCTCTTAAAGATAATCTGAAAAGCGAGCATCTGTATTATAACATAGCGTTAAGCAAAATACAAGAATCATATACTCTCCACCTATGTAGGAACACAAGGGACGGTTCTCTGTGTTCAAATGATTAACACAGAGAACCGTCCCTTGTGTTAGATTCATCCCCTGTGCGCCTGAGTTTCAGCAGAAGTAACTGATTTCGTTGAAGGTCTCTTTCCACTTTTTGATGATGGACGCCCCGCGGCCCTCGATGATCTTGATCAGATACCGCAGCTCTCGCTCGGGAATGTGGGAATTGTTGTTCTGCAGAAGGCACCTGCCGGACCGGGTGATCCAGATTTTCGTGGCATCCGGGCTCGGACGCACCTGTGCAATGTGCACATGCACCGGTTCCAATGGATTGCTCTCGTTGATCCAGAAGTAGATCACGTAACTGCCGACCTTAAACAACTGCGGCATGCTCAAACCCTCCGTCTCTGGCGAGTTCAAATATCACATGGGCAAGGCTTTCGATCAGCGCCTGCAATTCGGCGATCTCCTCCGATGTGAAGCCCTCCACCTGTTCCCACTGATAATCCGGCAGCCAGCAGACCGCGGACTTAAAGCCGAAATCAACGGGCTTTTCTATGACAATCTTGACCTTCTCTGTGTTATCTTCCATGATGCTTTCGGAATGAACGATTTCCGTCCCGTCCGGCAGCGTCATAAACGGATAAAGCATGGCTCAGTCCCCCTTGCAGTCTTTGAATGTATTATAGCCGATAGGCAGCCGTTTTTCAACCGCATTGCGCAAGAAACGAAAAGCCGGAGCCTGACCCCTTGAATCTATGGGGGTCAGGCTCCGGTAGTATTGTGCGGTAGCGATTGCCCTTGATGCAATCAATACATGCCGCCCATGCCGGGATTGCCGGCGGGGGCCGCCGGTTCGGGCGCGGGGATATCGGTGACCAGGGACTCGGTGGTGAGCACCATGGCGGCCACGGACGCGGCGTTCTGCAGGGCGCAGCGGGTGACCTTGGTCGGGTCGGCGATGCCGCGCTCCATCATGTCGGTGTACTCGTCCTTGGCGGCGTCATAGCCGAAGGTCTGGGACTTGCGGGACTTGATCTTCTCGACGATCAGGCTGCCCTCGACGCCGGCGTTGGTGGCGATCTGGCGGACGGGCTCCTCCAGCGCGCGCAGCACGATCTGCACGCCGGTCCTGACGTCGCCGGAGGTCTCGGACATCAGCTTCTGCACGGCCTTGGAGGCGTTGAGCAGCGCGGTGCCGCCGCCGGGCACGATGCCCTCTTCGACAGCGGCGCGGGTCGCGGCCAGCGCGTCCTCGATGCGCAGCTTGCGCTCCTTCATCTCGACCTCGGTCGCGGCGCCCACGTTGATCACGGCCACGCCGCCGGACAGCTTCGCCAGGCGCTCCTGGAGCTTCTCGCGGTCGTAGTCGGAGGTGGTCACTTCGATCTGGCTGCGGATGGACGCGATGCGGGCCTTGATCTCGTCAGCCTGGCCGGCGCCCTCGACGATCACGGTGTTCTCCTTGTCGATCTTGACCTGGCGCGCGGAGCCCAGCATGTCGATGGTGGCCTCCTTGAGCTCCAGACCCAGCTCCTCGGTGATGACCTGGCCGCCGGTCAGGATCGCGATATCCTGCAGCATGGCCTTGCGGCGGTCGCCGAAGCCCGGGGCCTTGACGGCCACGCAGGTGAAGGTGCCGCGCAGCTTGTTCAGCACCAGGGTCGCCAGGGCCTCGCCCTCGACGTCCTCGGCGATGATCAGCAGCTTCTTGCCCTGCTGCACCACCTGCTCCAGCAGGCCGATGATCTCCTGGATGTTGGAGATCTTCTTGTCGGTGATCAGGATGTAGGGGTTGTCCAGAACGGCTTCCATCTTCTCCATGTCGGTGCACATGTAGGAGGAGGCGTAGCCGCGATCGAACTGCATGCCCTCGACGATGTTCAGCTCGGTCTTCATGGTCTTGGATTCCTCGACGGTGATGACGCCGTCCTTGCCGACCTTCTCCATGGCGTCCGCGATCAGCGCGCCCACGGTCTCGTCGGAGGAGGAGATGGAGGCGACCTGCGCGATCTCGGTCTTGCCCTCGATGGGCTTGGACTGGGCCGCCAGGCTCTGCACCGCGGCCTCGGTGGCCAGCTCGATGCCCTTCTTCACGACCATCGGGTTCGCGCCCGCGGCCACGTTCTTCAGGCCCTCGTGCACGATCGACTGCGCCAGCAGCGTGGCGCTGACCTCGCGCACCAGCTGCGCGCCCATGTTCTCAAAGGGGTCCTCCAGCTCGATTTCCTTGGCGATGGTCACGCCGTCGTTGGTGATCAGCGGCGCACCGAACTTCTTGTCCAGCACGACGTTGCGGCCCTTCGGGCCCAGGGTGATCTTTACGGTATCCGCCAGCGCGTCGATACCGGTCTGCAATGCCTTGCGAGCTTCCTCGCCGTATTTGATCTGCTTAGCCATAATCCGTTTCCTCCAGTTATCTCTGCGATGATGATTATTCCACGATGGCCAGGATGTCCGACTGGCGCACGATGATGTACTCCTCGCCGTCCAGCTTGACCTCGGTGCCGGCGTACTTCGAGTAGATGACCTTCTCGCCAACCGACACGTTCATGGTGATTTCCTTGCCGTCCACGTTGCCGCCGGGACCTACCGCCAGCACCTCGGCCATGACCGGCTTCTCCTTGGCGGAGTTCGTCAGGATGATGCCGCCGCGGGTGGTTTCCTCGGCTTCCAGGTTCTTGATGACCACGCGATCGCCCAAAGGCTTGATTTTCATATGCTTGTGCCTCCCAGGTAATGATAATTGTTTGGGTTTGTTAGCACTCTTAAAATCTGAGTGCTAACCCTTGCAAAGGATAGTTTAACCATTTTATATGGGAAAATCAAGGGGGTTAAGGCTCATAATATGGTTAAATATTGGTAAACACAGAGATATTATCCCGGATGTCATAAAAATGATGAAATCTGGCCGCGCATTCCGTGAGCGCACAAAGCATTTGCTTTTATCGGGGGTTCGTATTATAATAATTGTATTATTGTTGAGAAACACCCTGCGGGTCAAGGAGGTATCCCCATGGACAAATGGGATCAGCGATTCATGGAGCTGGCGGGCGTGATCGCCCAGTGGGCCAGCTGCTACAAGGCCAACCGCAAGATCGGCGCGGTGATCGTGAAGAACAAGCGCATCGTGACCACCGGCTACAACGGCGCCCCGGCGGGCATCAGGACCTGCGTGGAGCGGGGCGAGTGCCTGCGCGAAAAGCTGGGCATCCCCTCCGGGACCCGCCACGAGATCTGCTACGCCGTCCACGCCGAGCAGAACGCCATCATACAGGCCGCGCGGCTGGGCAGCTCCATCGACGGCGCCACGCTCTACTGCACCCATCAGCCCTGCGTGCTGTGTGCCAAGATGATCGTCAATTCCGGCATCAGGCGCGTCGTCTACCGCGAGGGCTACCCCGACGAGTTCGCCCTCCAGATGCTCACGGAGGGCGGCGTGATTTTGGAACACTATGTCGAGGAGAGGGAACAGGGAACAGGGAACAGGGAACAGGAATAGCTTTACGGGTTTTTGCATAACCATGGGGGATGCCCCCGGGAAGGAAACATATGAGGAAGATTGGACTGGTGTCGCTGGGCTGCGCGAAGAACCGCGTGGATTCGGAGAACATGCTGGGCATGCTGCGGGAAAAGGGCTACGAGATCGTCAGCGACCCGGCGGAGGCGGACATACTGTTCGTGAACACCTGCGGCTTCATCGAACCGGCGAAGGAGGAATCCATCGACGCGATATTCGAGATGGCGCAGTACAAGAAGTCGGGCAGGGCGAAGAAGCTCTACGTGACGGGCTGCCTGGCGCAGCGGTACCCGGAAGCGCTGATGAGCGAGATCCCGGAGATCGACGGCATACTGGGCGTGGCGGAGTATTCGCGGCTGTTTGAGCTGCTCGAGGCTGGAGACAGGGGCATGAAGCCCTGCTACACCGCCAACGGCGCGCGGTTTCTGAACACCCCCCGGGTGCTGACCACCCCGGGCTACAGCGCCTACGTCAAGATCTCCGACGGCTGCGACAACCGCTGCACCTACTGCGCGATCCCGCTGATCCGGGGCGGTTACAGCTCACGGCCCTTTGACGACATCGTCGATGAATGCCGGAAGCTGGCGGACGACGGCGTGACGGAGATCACGCTGATCGCCCAGGACACCAGCCGCTACGGCTGCGACTTCGGGGACCGGCACTACATGCTGCCGGAGCTTCTGGAGGCTGTCAGCGCCATCGAGGGCATGCACTGGGTGCGGGTGCTGTACTGCTACCCGGACTCCACCGAGGACCGCCTGCTGGACGCCATACAGAAGCTGCCCAAGGTGGCCCCCTACCTCGATTTGCCGCTTCAGCACATCGACGACGACCTCCTGCGGCGCATGAACCGGCGCGGCTCCTCCGAGTGGATCAAGAGCCGCCTTCAGGAATGCCGCAAGCGGGGCATACTGGTGCGCACCACCATGATCGTGGGCTTCCCCGGCGAGACGGATCGGCAGTTTGAGACCCTGCTGGATTTCGTGAAGGAGGCCCGCTTCGACCGGCTGGGTGCGTTCACCTACTCCGCGGAGGAGGGCACCCCCGCCGCCGGGATGCCCAATCAGATCGACGAGGACGTCAAGCAGGCCCGCCTGGACCAGCTGATGATGCTTCAACAGTCCATCTCCATGGAGATCAACCAGGCCCGGATCGGCTCGACCTGCGAGGTGCTGGTGGACGGCTTCGACGCGGAGTCCGGCCGCTTCTACGGGCGCAGCCTGCTGGAGGCCCCCGAGAGCGACGGCTGCATCTGGTTGAACGGCGCATCGGCGCTGACCCCCGGCGAATACGTCGACGTGCGGATCACCGGCGCGGACGCCTATGATCTGGAAGGAGAGGTTGTAGGATGAATCTTCCGAACAAGCTGACGATCCTGAGGATCTGCCTGATACCGTTCTTCGTATTGTGCGTGAAGATGCCGTCCACGGGCATGCAGATCGCCGCGGTGGCGATATACGTCGTCGCCTGCGCCACCGACGCGCTGGACGGGCATATCGCCCGCTCCCGGGGGCTGGTGACCAACTTCGGCAAGTTCATGGACCCCATCGCGGACAAGCTGCTGGTGATGTCGGCCATGTCTGGTGTCCGGGTTCCGGCTGGTGGCGGTGGAGAACGGCGTGGTGATCGCCGCGGGCCCGCTGGGCAAGCTCAAGACCGTGTTTCAGATGGTCTCCACAATCGCGCTGATGCTGTTCGTGCCTGTGGAGGGCCCAGGCGGCGCGCTGTCCGTCGTCGCCGTGGTGCTCATGTACATCGCCCTCGCGCTGACCGTCGTCAGCGGAGCGGACTACATCTGGAGAAACCGGGACTGCATCCGCGACATGTAAGTGCGCCCGTTCAGGACAGATCAAAATTAACAAACAGCCTATTGACATGGGTCGGCGCATAGTGTATAACTGAATTGTGATCTTCGGGGCAGGGTGAAATACCCGACCGGCGGTGATGGGGCCTGTCCCCTCAGTCCGCGAGCCGCGACGCGGCA
>CADASI010000071.1 GCA_902790525.1 uncultured Eubacteriales bacterium | reverse complement strand
CAGCGACGCCGGGGACGTGCAGAAGGTCTACCAGCTCTCCGACCAGATCCGCGCCGGCCGCACCGCCAGCGAGCTGTCCCAGGAGATCAACGCCATCGTGCGAAACGCCACCACATTGCGGTAGCGTTCCCCCGAAAAACCCCGGCCATGCGCCGGGGTTTTTCGATGCGCGAAAGAACGCTTACACATTATTCACAGTGGGTTCACAGCTTTGTGTTATAATGAATGCAAAGGGGGTGGCGGTATGATGAACACGAAGATACTGCTGGTGGACGACGACCCGAACATCCGCCAGCTTGTGAACCTGTACCTTGCGAAGGAGGGCTTCGAGGTGGCCATGGCGGACCGGGGCGACACGGCGCTGGACGCCTTCAGGCAGGCCCAGCCGAACCTGATACTGCTTGACCTGATGCTGCCGGGCATGGACGGCTGGCAGGTGTGCCGCGAGGTGCGCAAGACCTCCAACGTGCCCATCATCATGCTCACGGCGAAGGACGAGACCTTCGACAAGGTGCTGGGCCTGGAGCTGGGCGCGGACGACTACATCGTGAAGCCCTTCGACATGAAGGAGCTGGTCGCCCGCATCAAGGCGGTGCTGCGGCGCTTCCAGCAGCCGGAGGCGGGCACGGACAACAAGGCGCTGTCCTTCCCGGGGCTGACGGTGAACCTGAGCCAGTACAGCGTGACCTTCATGGACCGGGAGCTGGAAATGCCCCCCAAGGAGCTGGAGCTTCTGCACTTCCTGGCCAGTCACCCGAACCAGGTGTTCACCCGGGAGCAGCTTCTGGAGCAGGTGTGGGGCTACGACTACTTCGGCGATTCCCGCACGGTGGACGTGCACGTCAAGCGCCTGCGCGAAAAGCTGGAGGGCGGCGAGCAGATGGGCTGGCAGATCAAGACCGTCTGGGGCGTCGGCTACAAATTTGAAGTGAAGTGAGACCCATGAAGGGCGGATTGTTGTGGCGCACCTATTCGGTGATACTGGCGGCGCTGCTGATCACGATCGTCATATTCTCCGGCGCGGTGGTGGCCGCGCGGCAGCAGGCGACGCAGGACAGCTACGAGCGGGAGGTCTGTTTACAGGCCCGCGAGGTGGCGGACTTCATGGCGAACCTGTCGGAGCTCAGCTACGTGCAGCGCAACCTGACGATGAAGCCTATCATACTGAAGAAGATCCGGGACATCTACCAGCGCTACAACGCGGACATCTGGATCGTCAGCTATGATTCCGGCATCGTGCAGTACCTGGACAGCAGCTGGAACACCTCGGAGTCCATCGCCTCCGACGCGGTGAAGGAGCAGCTTTCGGCCATACAGACCGGGCAGGAGATCCGCGTCACCGGGCTGTTTCCTGAGCTGGGGGACCAGATCGTCACCATCGGCGTGCCCTGGCGCTACGGCGACGAGCAGGTGGTGGGCGCGGTGCTTCTGCACATCCCCACAAAGTCGCTGCAGATAAGCATACTGAGCATCGCCCGGCAGATACTGCCCCAGGCGATACTGTCGCTTCTGGTGGGCGCGGTGCTGGCGTTCTTCCTGGCGCAGAGCCAGATCAAGCCCTTAAGGGAGATCAACTCCGCCGTGTCGGAGTTCACCAAGGGCGACCTGACCCGGCGCGTGGAGCTCAAATGCGGCGGCGAGTTGGAGGCGCTGGGGGATTCCATCAACCGCATGGCGGCGGAGCTCAGCCGCCTGGAGGACTCCCGCCGCAGCTTCGTGGCCAACGTGTCCCACGAATTGCGCAGCCCCATGACCTCCATGCGCGGCTACGTGCAGGCCATGCTGGACGGCACCATCCCCCCGGAGGACATGCCGAAGTACCTGAACATCGTGATGGACGAGACCACGCGGCTGACGGACCTGGTGCGCGACCTCTTGGACCTGTCCCGGCTGGAGTCGGGCAAGTTCCCGCTGACGCTGGCCCCGTTTGATTTAAACGAGCTCATCCGGCGCACGCTCATCAACTTCGAGGGGCGCATCGACCAAAAGCATATCGAGGTGGCGGCGGAGCTTCTTGAGGGCCGCGCCATGGTGATGGGCGACGCCAACCGCATCAGCCAGGTGGTCACCAACATCATCGACAACGCGCTCAAGTTCATGCCCGACGACGGCACCGGCGTGCTGACCGTGCGCACGCTGCGGGAGGGGAGGGACATCCGGGTGTCCATCCGCAACAACGGCCCGGAGATCGCCGAAAGCGACCTGCCCTACATCTTCGAGCGCTTCTACAAGGCCGACAAGGCCCATACCTCCGGCGGCGGCACCGGGCTGGGGCTGTCCATCTGCCAGCGCATCATGCGGCAGCACGATTCCGAAATCACCGTCCAGAGCGCGCCCGGGGACACCGCCTTCGACTTCACGCTGCCCGTGACCGACGAGGAGCCCCGGATTGTGACGCGAACATGACCAAACCGGACGAAAAACATCACAGTTTATGCCTTGGTTTGCCAAGGGATATCATGTATAATAGGAATATCTTAGGAAAAGAGGTTTCCCCATGACCATTAGAACGACATTCCGCAAGGGCATTGCCATCGCCGCCGCGCTTATGATGCTGACCGGCATCCCGGGCACGGCGGAGAGCGCCACCTATGACATCGTGTATTCCTCCGCCAACCCGATCCCGGAGATCGCGGCCCGCTGCCGCCCGGCGATCGTGGAGATCACCTGCTCGGTGGAGAGCTGGGACGCGGAGACCCGCAAGTCCTCCGTGGACCCCAGGTTCTACGGCTCCGCCACCTACATCCGCGCCGACGAGGACGGCACCGGCGGCTACATGCTGACCAACTACCACATCGTCGAGGACGCCGACGTGTTCTCCGCGCTGTGGCTGGACGGCACCGAGATGGAGCTGGAGCTGGTGGGCTACGACGACGGCACCGACATCGCCGTGCTGCGCTTTGAGGACGCCGCCCCCGAGGGCGCGGAGCCCATTCCGCTGGGCGATTCCGACGAACTGCAGATCGGCGAGCTGGCCATCTGCATCGGCAATCCCGGGGCCTCCAAGGAGGTGCTGTTCGGCACCGTCACCGCGGGCATCATCTCCGGCTTGCAGCGCGAGGACATCAACGCTGGCAACTTCCACCGCTCCATCAACGTCATACAGACCGACGCCCCCATCAACAGCGGCAACTCCGGCGGCGCGCTCTTGAACGCCAAGGGCGAGCTGGTGGGCATCCCCACCCTCAAGATCGGCCTGACCTACTACGACGTGTTCGAGGGCCTGAGCTTCTGCATCCCCATCAGCGCCGTGAAGGAGTACATCGACCAGCTGATCGACAACGGCAACGTGGTGCGCCCGCGCATGGGCGTCTCCGTGTCCTCCATCGACGGCCCGGACGAGGCCATGAAGCGCTTCCCGCCCTGCGGCGCGCAGGTCATGAGCGTCGAGCCCGACTCGCCCGCCGAGAAGGCCGGCCTGCAGGTCAACGACGTCATCACCGAGATCGGCGACAAGCGCGTGCGCTCCGCCAGCGACGTCATCGCCGCCATCGACAAGTACAGCGCCGGCGACACCATCACCCTCAAGCTGTACCGCTATAACTACGACGCCGACGGCAACATCACCTCCGGCTACACCGAGGTGGAGGCCGAGCTGGAACTCAAGATATTGGATTAAGCAAAGGAGCGGCATCGCCATGAAAATCGCCATCGGCAACGACCACGTGGGCGTGGAGCTCAAGCGGCACCTGACGGATTACCTGACGGCCAAGGGGCACGAGGTGGTCAACTTCGGCACCGACGACACCGCCAGCAATCACTATCCCATATTCGCCCAGAGGGTGGCCAACGCCGTGGTCGGCGGCGACTGCGCGCGCGGCATACTGATCTGCGGCACCGGGCTGGGCATCTCCATCGCCGCCAACAAGGTCAGGGGCGTGCGCTGCGCGCTGTGCTCCGAGCCCGTGAGCTGCCGGCTCTCCCGGGAGCACAACGACGCCAACATCGTCGCCATGGGCGCGCGCATGATCGGGCCCGTGATGGCCGAGGCCATCGTGGATACCTTCCTGACCACCGATTTCCTCGGCGGACGCCACCAGATGCGGGTGGACATGATCACCGCCATCGAAAACGGGGAGACGCTGTGATCCCCTGATGAAAAGCGACCTGCCGGTCAATCCGGCAGGTCGTTTTATCATTCCTCGAATACAGCTACCTCATTTAGGCGCACACCGTCCAGCAGCATCACGCCCGCTTCGAGATCCACCGACAGCACCACGCTCTTGAGGGCGGGCACCAGCACCTCCCCCAGCGGGCCCTTGAACACGTACACGTCGTTGCCGCCGGGCTGCATCACGTCGGTGAGCGCACCCAGGTCGCGGCCGTCGTTCACCTGCCCGCGCAGGCCGTACAGGTCGCACAGGAAGGTGGTGTCCTCGTCCAGTTGAACGGCGTGGGCGCGGTCGATGTATAAAAGCGTGCCCCGCAGCTTCTCGGCCCGGTCGCGGTCCGTCACGCCTTCCACGTTCATGTACACCGCGTCCGGCGCCAGGCGGTTGACGGTGACCTTCACCGGCGCGTAGGTCTCGCCCTTCTTCACATATACGGTCGTGAGCCCGTCGAAGCGGTCCGGGTCGCAGGTGCAGGGCCGCACCTTGACCTCCCCCCGCACCCCCTGGGGCTTCGTGATCTCCCCGATCATCAGGTATTCAGAAAGCATGTCGTCCTCCAATGTCTCGTGATGCTCCTATTATAGCGCTCGGCGGGCAAAAATGCAAATCTGGATTGCAGATCTGTGCGCCGCTGCGAATTGACAATCCGAAACGGAACAGATATAATGGAAAACGCGAAGCATTTCAACGGATGATCGGATAGGGGGAAATGACATGCGGCATAGGAAGCTGCTTGCGCTGCTGTGCCTGCTGCTGTGCGCGGGGATACTGTACGGCGTCGTCAGGCATGTCGGGACCGACGGAGGACCGGCGACCTGGGAACTGACGCAACACCCGGACGCCACGGGCATCCAGGGCATGTTCTATTCGCTGGTGAACAAGGCGGACGGCACGCTGATACTGATCGACGGCGGCAACCCGGGCAACGCCGACACGGTCCGGGAGGCCATCAAGGCCAACGGCGGCGCGGTGGACGCATGGTTCCTGACCCACTATCACGCCGATCACATCGGCGCGTTCAACGCGCTGTGGGCCGAATACCGTGACAGGATCGGAACGGTGTACGTCAACCCACTGGACTGGGAGACCTTTATACAGGTCGCCCACGACTGGGATTCCCCCGAGTCGTTTTCGACCTTTCTGGAGCAGACGGCGGACGCGGACAACATCGTCACGCTGCACACGGGAGACGCGCTGGAGATCGACGGTGTGAACGTGAAGGTGTACAGCGCGTTCGACGAGCACGTCCGGGAGCTGTCGAGCGACTGGCCAAACGACTGCTCGCTGGTCATGAAGTTCAGCTTCACCGAGGATTCGGTATTGTTCATGGGCGACCTGAGCCGGGCCGGCGTGCCGCTGGGCCAGTACCTGCTGGACACCTACGGCGCGGATGAACTTCACGCCGACTACGTGCAGGCCGGGCACCACGGCAACTGGGGCCAGCCGATCGCCTTCTACGAGGCGATCCACCCGAAGCTGATCTTCTCCGACGGGCCGGAGTGGCTGATGACGGGCGAGGACTATGACGCGAAGGATCTCCAGGCCTGGTGCCACGAGAACGGCATCGAGACCCGCGACTATCGCCAGGCGCCAAACCGTTTTAAACTGAAATAGGAGGCTTGTTCATGAACGAAATGAAAAAGGCGGTCATCAGCGTGCTGGGCACGGACCGCAAGGGCATCATCGCGCAGGTGAGCCGCATACTGTATGAGAACGACGCCAACATACTGGACATCTCCCAGACCATCGTGTCGGGGCTGTTCAGCATGATACTGATCGCGGACATCTCGTCGGAGGCGTGCTCCTTCGACGCGCTCAAGACCGAGCTGGACGCCCTGAGCGACCGCATCAGCGTGCAGATCCGCATACAGCGCAGCGAAATCTTTGAAGCGATGCACCAGATTTAAGGGGGATTGACGCATGCACATGATCAATACCTCTGAGATCCTCGAGACCCTCCAGATGATCGACCACCAGAAGCTGGACGTGCGCACGATCACCATGGGGGTATCGCTATTCAACTGCGTGACGGACGACGAGAAGAAGCTGTGTAACAACGTCTACGACCGCATCACCCGGCAGGCGGAGCGCCTGGTGCAGGTGGGGCGGGACATCGAGCGGGAGATCGGCGTGCCCATCGTGAACAAGCGCATCTCGGTGACCCCGGCGGCGCTGATCACCGGGGCGATCAAGAACCCCGTGAAGGTGGCGAAGGCGCTGGACGACGCGGCGAAGGCCACCGGCGTGGACTTCATCGGCGGCTACTCGGCGCTGGTGCACAAGGCCATGACGGAGGCGGACCGGCGGCTGATCGAATCCATCCCGGAGGCGCTGTCCGTGACGGACTTTTTGTGTTCCTCGGTCAACGTGGGCTCCACCCGCGCGGGCATCAACATGGACGCCGTGCGGCTGATGGGCGAGGCGGTCAAGCACACCGCATTGGCCACGGCGGACAACGGTGGCTTGGGCTGCGCGAAGCTGGTGGTGTTCTGCAACGCGGTGGAGGACAATCCCTTCATGGCGGGGGCGTTCTACGGCCCCGGTGAGGGCGACTGCGCCGTGAGCGTGGGCGTCTCGGGCCCCGGTGTGGTAAAGGTGGCGCTTGAAAAGGTGAAGGACGCGCCCTTTGACGAGGTGGCGGAGACCATCAAGCGCACGGCCTTCCAGATCACCCGCGTGGGCCAGCTGGTGGCGCGCGAGGCGAGCCGTCGGCTGGGCGTGCCCTTCGGCATCGTGGACCTGTCCCTGGCCCCGACCCCGGCAGTGGGCGACTCCGTGGCAGCGATCCTCGAGGAGATGGGCCTCGAGGTGTGCGGCGCGCACGGCACCACGGCGGCGCTGGCGCTGCTGAACGACGCGGTCAAGAAGGGCGGCGTGATGGCGTCCTCCCACGTGGGCGGGCTGTCCGGCGCGTTCATCCCCGTATCCGAGGATATCGGCATGATCCAGGCTGCCCAGCGCGGCGCGCTGTCGCTGGAGAAGCTGGAGGCCATGACCTGCGTGTGCTCCGTGGGGCTCGACATGATCGCCATCCCCGGCGACACCCCCGCGGAGACCATCGCCGCCATCATCGCCGACGAGGCCGCCATCGGCATGGTCAACAACAAGACCACCGCCGTGCGCGTCATCCCCGCCCCCGGCAAGGTGGTGGGCGACAACGTGGAGTTCGGCGGGCTGCTGGGCCACGCGCCCGTCATTCCCGTGCGGCCGTTCAGCGCGGAGCCCTTCATCCGCCGCGGCGGGCGCATCCCCGCGCCGCTGCACTCGCTGAGGAATTGATACGGGGGGGTTACGCCGGGGGGACGCCGTCCCCCCGGACCCCCCTGAGAACCCCCGGTCGTGCCGCTTGCGTGGCACAGGAAAAGGACTTCATTTTACGGGTTATCGCGTGAAATGAAGTCCTTTTGCGCAATGGTTCTATCCGGCGACATCCTCCGCGGGTGCTTCTTCGGATGCGGGCGGTTCTTCCGCCGGGCCGTTGAGCGGCTGGGCGGTGATGGGGTCAGTCTCGCCGGGGACATACACCGGCGGGTTACAGCGTCCGCAGGGCCGGAAGCCCAGGTGGTAGGCCTCATAGACCGTGAGGCGCTGGGAGCTGGCGAACGCGAATTTGCACTCGTACTCGTGGTAGCACTCGGCGCCGTCGGCGGCGTAGACGTAGTGCACGTCGTTGGCCATGTGGTCCACGATGATGGAGCCGGTGTTCTCCCGGGTGTAGCCCTGCACGATCAGCGTGGGCAGCGCGGGGCCGTAGACTTCGACCTCCGGCTTGTCGGCCACCATCTGGACGCCGGTGGTGAACTTGTCCGCGGTGGGGGTGGGGATCACGAATATGGCCACCAGCACCGCCGCCATCGCCGCGGTGATGCCGATCTTCACGCCCCTGGGCCAGGTGCACGCCCTGCGCCACATCTTGCTCAGCCCCACCGGAAAGCACCACAGCCACAGCGCGGTCTTGACGTTTTCCGAGTTCACGGGCCTGCGGGCCTTCTTCGGCGCGCCCTTTCCGGCCGGCTTGATGGCGGCGCGGGTCTTGCCGCCCTTTCCCACGGACTTGCCACGGGCCTGGTTCTCCGCGCTGCGCAGCGCGGAAACGCCGGTGGGCTTCGGCTTGGCGTGGCGTCCGACTTTGTTTTCGCTCATATCGCTCATATTGTCACTTCCTAAAAAATGAGACAACAATTCCGTTAACAGTCATATTATACTCTATTTTGCCTCAAATGTAAACAGGATTTTGGCAATATTTTCAATTTCATGACAAATTAACGGAATATGAAATAATTTTGTAATATTTATGGCTCGGACGGGGGTGGGGCGCGGGAAATGCGCGGGGTGTTAATCGAACCTTTCTTGACAGGGGGGAGGGGGGATGCTATAATTCGCATATTCCACGGGTATGAACATATGATTTTTACGAGGTGAACACCTTGAATGCCTATGAATTACTGAACGTCGCGCCGACGGCCTCCCGCGATGAGATCCGCGCGGCGTACCGCGACCTGGCGCGGCGCTGGCACCCGGACCGCTTCATGGCCGGGCCGGAGCGCGACTGGGCCAACAACCGCATGGCGGACATCAACGCCGCCTACCGCGCGTGCCTGGACGGCCTGACCGACGCCCGCGGCGCGGCCCGCAACGAGGACGAGGGCCTCAGGCAGGCGCAGCAGCTGATCGACGACGGCATGTATTCCTCCGCCCGCAAGAAGCTGATGGGCCTCAACACCCGCTGCGCCGAGTGGAACTTCCTGTTCGGCTACGTGCTCATGCAGTTGAGCGAGATCGACAAGGCCCTGATCTACCTCTCCGTCGCCGTCCATCAGAACCCCGATTCCATCAAGTACGCCCGCGCCCTCCGCGAGGCCGAGCAGCTGAATGCCAACGCGCGGCTGGGTCGGCTGCTGCGGCGTCGGTGAGGACGGTCCTCCGGGGGAGCTCCGCTCCCCCGGACCCCCTCGCTCAGGGGCTCCGCCCCTGAGAACCCCGCCAAAGGGGCTGTGCCCCTTTGGAAACCCCATTTGCGGCGCTGGCGCGCCGCGGGGAAATAAATAAAAGGGATATCGGACTGTGATCCGGTATCCCTTTTCGTTGTATGTACAATGATTAGCGAACCGGCGAGCAGAGCGAGCAGTTGCGCGGGTCGGGGACATCCAACGGATGGCCCCGACAATCATTCCCCTGTGCCGCGACAGCGGCACGATTGGGGGTTCTCAGGGGGCTCAGTCCCCTGAGCAGGGGGGTCCCGGGGGGACGGAGTCCCCCCGGGCATAGCCCATCAATAGCCCTTCGCGGCGCTCGCGTCGTAGACGGGCTTGAGCGCGTGGTAGAGCTTGCAGTAGATCTCGTAGGTGTCGTTATAGGCGGGCTGGTTCTCGGCGACGGGCAGGGTCTCGGTCTCGGCCTTGATGATGCCCGCGGCCTCCTTGAGGTCCTTCCAGATGCCCGCGCCGACGCCGGCGACCATGATCGCGCCGTAGGCGCCGCCCTCGCTGGCCGCGGACATGGTGTAGACGGGCAGGTTGAAGATGTCCGCCTGCATCTGCCGCCAGAGCGGGGAGGCGCTGCCGCCGCCGGAGGTATAGACCTTCTCATTGGTGGCGAAGGAGCCCATGATGTCCACGAGCTGCCGGAGGGAGTAGGTGACGCCCTCCATGACGGAGCGGGTGATGTCGGCCTTGGTCGCGCCGAGGGTCAGCCCGTAGAAGGACGCGCGGCAGTTGGGGTCCGGGTAGGGGCAGCGCTCGCCGGTCAGGTAGGGGGTGAACACCACGCCGTGGGCGCCGGGCACGGACTCGGCGGCGCTCTCGCCCATCACGTCGTAGACGTTGCGCTGCTCGGCGTCGGCCACGGTGCGCTCGTACTTGCACAGCTCGTCGCGGTACCAGCGGTACGCGCCGCCGGCGGTCAGCGTGACGCCCAGGGCCATCCAGGAGCCGGGTTCGTTGCCGCAGAAGAGCTGCAGCGCGCCGTTGGGGTTGTCCTCGTACTTGTCCAGCGCCATGGCCACGTTGCCCGCGGTGCCGATGACCACGCCCAGCGTGCCGGGCTTGACCATGCCGCCGCCGGTGGTCTGTATGATGGCGTCGCCGCCGCCGAAGTAGCAGTTCAGGCCCTCGGGCAGGCCGGTCTCGGCGGCCGCCGCGGCGGTGACTTTGCCGGCCAGCTCGGTGGACTCGTGGGCCTCGGGGAAGATGGCCTTGTCGAGGCCCGCCAGTTCGATCAGCCCGTCGGACCACTTGCGGTTCCGAACGTCAAAGAAGCCCGTGCCGGAGGCGTCGGACATGTCGATGCCCAGCGTGCCGGTCATCCTGTAGCGAATGTAGTCCTTGGGGCACACGAACAGCTTCATCTTCGCGAAGTTGTCCGGCTCCTCCTCCTTGAGCCACAGTATCTTGCCGCCGGTGTAGCCGGTGAGCATCTGGTTGTTGGTGTAGGTCAGCAGGCCCTTGAGGCCGCCGGCCTTCTCGGTGATCCAGTCGCACTGGGCCTGGGTGCGCTGGTCGCACCACAGTATGGCGGGGCGGATGACCTCGTTATCCGCGTCCAGCGCCACCAGGCCGTGCATCTGGCCGGAATAGCTGACGCCCGCGATGTCCGCAGGGTTTACGCCGGACTTCGGCAGGATCACCTTGAGGCCCCGCACGCAGGCGTCCCACCAGTCCTTGGGGTCCTGCTCTGCCCAGCCGGGCTTGGGGGTGTAGAGCGGGTATTCCTGGGTGGAGGAGGCGACGACCTTGCCCGCGTCGTCCACGATGATGCACTTCGCGCCGGAGGTGCCGATGTCCAGGCCGATCAGGTACTTCTTGCTCATGGTAGTGTCTTCCTTTCTCTATTTGTGCTTATTCAGGTTCTTCAGGACCTTTTCCGATACCTTGGAGATCTTGCCGAAGTCGAGGCGGTTTTCCTCGCCCCGGATCAGGCGCTTGATGTTGCTGCGGTGCTGGAAGATGGCCAGCGCGGCGGCCATGATCGAAAACAGCAGAAACAGGCCGTAGTTCTCCCGGCCCCGGCAGAGTATGGCCGTGAACACCGGGAAGGCCACCGCCGCGATCAGCGAGGCGATGGACATGTAGCGCGTGACGGCCACCACCACGATCACGGCCACCAGCTCCGCCAGCGCCAGCCACGGGTGGATGGCGATGATCAGCGCCAGCGATGTGGCGATGCCCTTGCCGCCCTTGAAGCCCATGGCGACCGGGAAGTCGTGCCCCACCACGGCGAAGAAGCCGCCCAGCAGCATGCCCAGGTCGCCGCCCAGCGCCCGGCCGATCATGCAGGCGACCCAGCCCTTGAGGCAGTCGCACACCAGCGTCAGCACGCTGGGCAGCCAGCCCACCGTCCGGAGCACGTTCGTCGTGCCGGAGTTGCCGCTGCCGTACTTGCGCACGTCGCTGATGCCAAACCCCCGCGCAATCAGCACGCCGGAGGGGATGTTGCCGAGAATGTAGCCGATGATGGCGCTCAAGATGTATTTCAGGATCATTGTATTTCACCTCTTGAATTGAGAATGGAGAATTGAGAATTGAGAATTATGGTTGAAATCCTTGCGGATTTCTTTGACAATGAGGCTACGAAGTCTCATTAAAACGTTCCATACACGCCTTCAATCATTCTCAATTCTCAATTCTCAATTTTCAATTGACCTACTCCTTTTTCCGCTCCCTAAGTATGAATTTCAACGGTGTTCCCTCAAACCCGAAGGCCTTGCGGAACTGGCCCTCGAGGTAGCGCTCGTAGGAGAAGTGCATGAGGCTGGCCTCGTTGACGAACATCACGAAGGTGGGGGGCTGCACGGCCTGCTGGGTGGCGTAGTAGATCTTGAGCCGCCGCCCGGAGGTGGCCGGGGGTTGGAGCGCCGCCTGGGCGTCCGCGAGGATGTCGTTGAGAAGGCCGGTGGTGATGCGCCGGGTGGCCTGGGCGTAGGCGTCGCGCACGGCCTCCAGCACCTTGTTGACCCGCTGGCCGGTCATGGCCGATATGAACAGCACCGGCGCGTAGGCCATGAACTTGAGGTTCTCCCGGACGTCCCGGACGAATTTGTCCATGGTCTTGGTGTCCTTCTCGACGGCGTCCCACTTGTTGACCACGATGACGGCCGCCTTGCCCTGCTCGTCCACGTAGCCGGCGATCTTGCTGTCCTGCTCGGTGACGCCCTGGGTGGCGTCGATGAGCAACAGCGCCACGTCGCAGCGGTCGATGGCCGCCAGCGCCCGCACGATGGAGAAGCGCTCCAGCGACTGGTACTCGATGGCCCGCTTGCGGCGGATGCCGGCGGTGTCGATGATCACGAAGTCCTGCCCATTGTCGGTGAAGCGGGTGTCGATGGCGTCGCGGGTGGTGCCGGCGATGTCGGACACCATCACCCGGTCCTCGCCAAGGATGCGGTTGACCAGGCTGGACTTGCCCACGTTGGGCTTGCCCACCACGGCGATCTGTATCGCGCCTGATTCCTCCCCCTCGGCGTCCGGGTCCGGGAACAGCGCGCACAGCGCCTCCAGCAGGTCGCCGAAGTTCAAAAGGTTCACCGAGCTCACGCCGATGGGATCGCCCATGCCGAGGTTGTAGAACTCGTAGATGTTGTCCATCTGGCGCACGTTGTCGATCTTGTTGACCACCAGCATCACGGGCTTGCCGGAGCGGCGCAGCATGTCGGCCACGTCCTCGTCGTCGGCGGTCATGCCGGTCTTGCCGTCCACGAAAAAGAGGATCACGTCGCACGTCTCGATGGCGATCTCCGCCTGGCGGCGCATCTGCGACAGCAGCGGGTCGTCCGAGTTGGGGTCGATGCCGCCGGTGTCGATCAGTGTGAATCTGTAGTTCTGCCATTCGCAGTCGGCGTATACCCGGTCGCGGGTCACCCCGGGGGTGTCCTCCACGATGGCGATGCGCTTGCCCACCATCTGGTTGAAAAAGGTGGACTTGCCCACGTTCGGGCGGCCGACGATGGCAAC
>CADASI010000070.1 GCA_902790525.1 uncultured Eubacteriales bacterium | reverse complement strand
CCCTTGTGCCGATTATACCGTGAAGCCTTACCTATGTGCTGACACAAACCCTTACCGATGTCCTGAAACTTTCCATTACCGATGTGCTGAAACTGGACAAAAGCCCTCCGTAGGGACGCCATTCATGGCGTCCGCGAATGCCGCAACCCCCGTAGGGGCGCCCATAGCGAAAGGCAGGAGCATCTGCTCCTGCCTTGAAGCGCCAACGTCAATCCTCAAACCACATCTGATTGATGCCCACCTCGGGGCTGAACCGGCGCTCGACGCAACCGGGGACGATCCGCACCACGATCTCCGCGGTCAGGCTGACGACGGCGCGGTTCAGATGTCCGCCGTATATGCGCCCGCCCTTCTCCGCCGCGCACATGTGCAGGTGCAGGTAGGGCTTGTCCGCCATCGTGGTCAGCGTGCCGACCAGGGAGGTGATCTCGTAATTGCCCTGGAAGGTACAGGCGTCGTAGGCGCCCTTTGAAACGTCGAACACGCCCGCCTCAAACGCGCTGACGGCGCCCAGGCCGCCGATCTCCGCGAGCTGTATGTCCTCGCGCGCGGCCAGCTCCAGAAGCGACGCGCAAATCTCCTCGCCCGGGTCCAGCCGCAATACGAGGGTATCCGAATATCTTCGATAGTCCATGGAGCCGCCTCCTTCGGGATGTTTTTTTACCATTATACCCCGCCCGAGGTCTTTTTTCAACCGCTTTTTGGGCCGCCGCGCCCTTGTGCGCCGCCCCCGAATACGCTATAATGTACCCAGCGCCCCGCGATCGCGGGGTCATACGAACGAACACGGAGGAACATATGGAAAACACACCCAATCCCACGAAGCTCGCGATACTCATCGACGCGGAAAACGTCGTGGCGGGCCACGCCGATCTGATCTTCGCCCAGGCCGAAGCGATGGGCGAGATCGCGGCAAAGGAAATCTACGGCACCGCGGCGGCGCTGACCGCCTGGGTCGCGCCGGTGCTGAAATACGCCATCCATCCGAACCTGACCATACGCGCCAGCAAGGGCAAGAACTCCTCGGACATCGCCCTGGTGATCGGCGCGATGGACCTTCTGCAGGCCGGCATGGAGACCATCGTCATCGCCTCCAGCGACAGCGACTTCTCCGCGCTGTCCGTCAGGCTGCGCAACGCCGGGGTCAACGTGGTCGGCATGGGCACCGAGAAGTCCAACGCGCTGTGGCGCACGGCCTGCTCATCCTTCATCGTGCTGGACCATCCCGCCCCCGCGCCGAAGCCCCAGAGCGCGCCCCCGGCGGAGGCCGCGGCCCCCGCGGCGGCCGAGAGCGCCCCGGAGCCGGCCAGGAAGGCCACGTCCGCAAGGCGCCAGGCCCGGCCTGCGACGACCACCCACAAGGAGCGCATGTCCATCATACAGCAGTTCATCGAGAAGCGGCTGGACCAGAGCGGCGGACGCCTGCAGGTGGACCCGCTGTTCTCGGGGCTGAACAAGCTGCCGGAGTACAAGACCGACCGGCAGGGCTCCGGCCGCAAGCCGCTGAACTATTTAAGCTCCACCTTTGCCGAGGTCTTCCAGTTCGTCCGCAGCGCCGACGGCAAGACCTGGGTCTCCCGGGTGGGCACCGACCCGCTGCCCGCCGGGGTCGAGCCCGCCGGTGAGGGCGTCGCGGAGGAGAGCGAGGTCGCGGAGGCCGAGGAGGCCGCCGTGGAGGTCGAGGAGATCGCCGTGGAGCCCGAGGAGATCGCCGTGGAGCCCGAGGAGGCCGTCGAGGCAATCCCGGCCGAGGAGGATGCCGCCGAAGACACGGAGGAGAGCGCCGAAGATGCGCGCCCCGCGCTGGCGCAGCGGCTCATTGACGGCGGCATGGACGCCGGGGTCGCGGAGCGGATCGCGCCGCTGTTCGAGCGGAACGTCAACCTCCGCGCCGCCTACAACGAGATCCGCAAGATCTACGGCAACAGCGAGGGCCGCGCGTACTACCATCAGGCCAAGGCCGTCATCGACGCCGCGCGATGATCCCGATGTCGCACGGAGGGAATAGACCATGAGGCAATCCCACATCGGCGCGCTCCAGGTGGCGCTGGGCGCGACGTTCTGGAGCTTCGCGGGGGTGCTGGGCAAGTGGCTTCCCTGGAATGCGCTGACCATCAACGGCATCCGCTCGCTGGTGGCGGTGATCCTGCTGGGCATCGCGCGCGGGAGCTTTAAGGTGCGGCTGAGCCGGGGCACGGTGCTGGGTTCGCTGGCCGTGATGCTGACCAGCCTTCTGTACATGGCGGCCATCAAGCTGACCACCTCCGCCAACGCCATCGTGCTGCAATACGCCGCCCCGGCCTTCGTGATACTGTTCTGCCGGCTATTCTACGGGCAGCAGCCCGACCTGCGCAGCGTGGTCACCGCCGCGCTGATCATGGTGGGCGTGGTGCTGTGCTTCGCCGATAAGATGGGCGGCGGGCGCCTGGCGGGCAACGTGCTGGCGATACTCTCCGCCGTGACCTTCGCGCTGGTGTTCTTCTGCGCCCGCATGCCGGACACCAACCCCGCCGACTACTCCTATCTGGGGCTTATGCTGTGCGTGCCCTCGATGCTGTTCGGCTTCTTCGACCCCGGCATGTCCGCCCGGCCGACCCAGTGGCTGGCGGTGCTGGGGCTGGGCGTGTGCCTGGCGGGGGGCTATTACTTCGTCTCCGCCGCCATGGGGCGGGTCTCCCCCGTCTCCGCGGTGCTGCTGTCCAACCTGGAGCCGGTGCTCAACCCCATCTGGGTGGCGCTGTTTCTGCCCCGGCTCGGGGAGGTCCCCGGCGGGCTGGCGCTGGTCGGCTCCGCCATCGTGCTGGTCACCGCGGCGGTGTACGCGCTGACCGGGGAAAAGCGGACGGCGCAATCGCGGGAATGTACGGACGTCCGGCATGGATAGAGGTATGATTATGACGCGAATCGAAGCATTCCTCAGGCGTCTGGGGGCGCTGTTGCTGTTCATCTGGTATACGATCTGCCTGTTGCAGATCACCATGCTGTCCGCGGTCGTCGACATCACGGCCTTGGGCGCGGTCAAGATCGTCAGCGTGCTGGGCCTGCTCCTGCTGGCGCTGATCTCGTCGGTCAGGGCGCTGGCGTCGGCGAGGGCCGCCGGGGACCGGGGAAGGGCCGCGGGCCTGTTTCTGCTGCGCCTGGGGGTGATACTGCTGGCGCTGGCGTCGTTCGACGTCAACCTGAGGAGCAACGACGCCTGGGTCCTGCTGGCCGTCGCGCTGACCTGCCGCGACCAGCGGGAGGACGCGCTCTTCAAAACCGCGCTGCGCATCGGCATATTCGTCGTCGTCGCGTTCTTCTTCCTCGCCATGCTGGGCATCGTGCCCAACAACCGCGGCAATGCCTTCGGCTTCATCTACCGCACCCACTACGCCTGCTATCTGCTGTGCCTGGCGCTGTTCTACTGCCTTTATAAAAACGGGGACCTGGGCTGGCGCGGGGAGCTGGGGCTCGTGCTGCTGGCCATACTGGACGCGGCGTTCATCCACGGCAAGACCCTGCTGGCGTGCCTGATCCTGCTCATATTCTTCACGTTCTGGCGGCATTACCGCCGGTGCCGGGGCGTTCCCTGTCAGGACGCGGCCCGCTATGCCCGCCCCCTGCGGCTCGTCTTCCGGACGCTCTACTGTCCCGTGGTGCAGGCGGACAGGCTCTATGAATGCCTGCGCCTGGGCCGGTACAAGCGCGCCGCCCTGAAAATCAGCCTGTTCAGCTTCCTGCTGTGCGCCGCGCTGCTGCTCTACTGCTCGCGGTTTTACAGGGAGCTCAGGCCCGTGCTCAACCGGATTCCCGGAATAGGCAGCGTAAACGGGCGGTTTGACCTCGGCCAGACGGCCTTCGAGCAATATCCGGTCCGGCTGTTCGGCTCCCACGTCCCGCAGCACGGCTTGAGCAAAACGGAGGACATCGTCGACCTGTACTTCGCCTTTGACAGCGCCTACATAAAAATCCTGATGGAGTACGGCCTGCTGTGCTTCATCGGCTTCATGGGGCTCATGACCTGGACGCAGTTCAGGCTGTACCGGGCCGGGCGCTACTACGCCATGTTCCTGCTGACGCTGTTCGCCGTCGACGCCATCACCGAATACTGGATGGTCCGGGTCTCCCACAACATGTTCATACTCCTGGCGGGCTGCGCGCTCGTCCGACCGGCGGCCTTTGACGGCGGCGAAAAGGCCTCCGTCCCCGCCCGGAAGCGAAGCCCGGCACGCCGCCTGGCCGCCGCCGCGGGCGTCGCGGCGCTCGTCGCGTTCTGCGCGACGGCCTATCCCGTCAGCGCCTGGCGAGGCTGGACGCCGACCTACGGCGCGACCGTGCTGCTGCCGGGGCGCTTCATGGACGGCGTCGGCGGCGACAGGCTCCGCGAACAGCGGCGCGCGTCCGCCGCCAAATACCTGCTGGTGCATCCCGAGGCGCGCTGCATACTCGACGAGGCGGACGACGCCGCGGCCCTGACCGCCCTCGGGATCGACGCCGGTCGCCTGTCCCTGTGCGAGAAGAGCGCCGACATCGACGAGATGCTGACCCGCGCGGCGGCGGTCGTCAGCGACGATGATCTTCCGGTTCGGCTGACGGTCTGCACCTTCGACATGCAGCAGGCGCGGATCGAACGCCACGCGAAGCGGCTCGGCATACCGGTCAACGCGCTGAGCGCCTGCATGCCGTGGGCGCTCTACCTGCCAAACTACCTGATCGAGCAAGGAAGGGTGTTCAGATGAAACATTGGGCTGTCGCGCTGCTGCTGGCGCTGCTGCTGGCCGGTCACGCCGCGGCGGAGACCGGCATATCCGTCGTCGGCTGTGTGGAGCCGGACAAGGCCTACGGCGAGCTCGTCAACGCGCCGGTGAACGCCTTCGAGGCGCTGCTTGATGAGTGGCGACAGGCGCACGCCGACATCCCCGTCAGCTACAGGACGCGCACGCTCAGCGAGATCAACATGCTGGCGCGCATGGACCGCCTGCCGGACATCTTCATGCTGGACGCCAGGACCGGCCGCATCTACGCCCGGGAGGGGCTGCTGTGCGAGGTGACCGACGCCGTCGTGCAATCCGAATATGCCGAGGCCTACCGCTATGATGCCCTGACGCCCTACGTCTATTACGGGCGCATCGCCGCCTTCCCCGCGCTGACGAAATACTACAGCGTTGTGATCTATGACCGGGACGTGTTCGATGCGTTCCCGTCGTCGTGGGACGCGCTGTGCGCCTTCGACGCCCGCGCGCGCGGCTACGACGGCGTCATCGCCTTCGGAAACAGCGGCGGCACGCCCGCGGCGGCGGCGCTGCTGAGCCCGCTTCTGTCGACCGAAGACGGCGGCGAATGGCTGCTGAGCATGATCAACGGGGAGCGGGCGCATTCCTTCCGCGACGGCGTATTCGTCGACGCGCTCTCGCATGTGACGGACATGCTGGACGCCCCGGTGTTTGCGCCCCGGGTGCTCAAGCAGTCCGCGGAGGCGTCCATCGGGGCGTTCGCCGATCAAAAGACGCCCGCGCTGCTCGTCTCGGGCAGCGACGTCTTCCGGGCGCTGGAGACGGTCAAGGCGAAGTCCCCGGCGCTGTACGACCGGCTCGACTTCGCCACGCTGCCGGGGGGTCCGGCGGCATCGGGATTCACCTACGGCCTCTTTGTCAACGAGAAGCTGTCGGACGATCCGGACCGCCTGCGCGCGTGCCTGGACCTGTGCGTGTGGCTGACGGGCCCGCGGTATGCCGAGACCGTGGCCGCCTGCGGACAGCGGGGCTTCACCGCCGCGGACCCGGCGGCGCGGGCGGCGTTCCTCTCCGAATGCGACGACGACACCCTCAAGCGGCTCGCGGCGCACATGGACGGCGCGGAGACGTGCATGGACCTCGGCCAGTACCTCTATCACGCGGTCTGGAGCGCGTTCGGCGGGGGCATCGCGGCGCAGGAGGACCCCGACGCGCCGAACGCCGCGATCATCGCAAACGACATGCAGGACATGTACGAAAGGTATTACCTGACCCCGTAAAAACACATCAAACAGGACAGAGGGAGGGATGATTCCCTCCCTCTGTCCGCGGACGATGATTACCGGTAGTAATCCACCGCGCCGCGGAACATGCCGTTGTCGTAATTGCCGGGCACGTTGACATACAGCGGCACGTTGAAGCCCACGCGCTCGGAGTGGGCCATCTTGCCGAACACCCGGCCGTCTGGGGAGGTGATGCCCTCGACGGCGGCGCAGGAGCCGTTGGGATTGTCGAGTATGTCCATGGAGGGATTGCCGTCGATATCGCAATACTGCGTGGCGATCTGGCCGTTCGCCGAGAGCCGCTCGATGAAGGCGTCCGAGGCGATGAACCGCCCCTCGCCGTGGGACACCGGGGCCAGGTACACGTCGCCCACGCGGGTGTGCATCAGCCACGGGCTCAGGTCGGAGGCGACGCGCGTGCGCACCAGCCGGGACTGGTGGCGGCCGATGTCGTTAAAGGTCAGCGTGGCCTCGGTGCACTGGTCCGCCTCCCGGATCTCGCCGTAGGGCACCAGGCCCAGCTTGATCAGCGCCTGGAAGCCGTTGCAGATGCCGCCCATCAGGCCGTCGCGGGCGTTCAGCAGGGCGTGCACCCTGTCGCGCACCACGGGGTTTCTGAAGAACGCCGTGATGAACTTGCCGGAGCCGTCGGGCTCGTCGCCGCCGGAGAAGCCGCCGGGGATGAATATGATCTGGCTTTGGTCGATCTTCTCCGCAAATGCCGCGGCGGACTCCGCCACCGCCACGGCGGACCGGTTGCGGATCACCATGATCTCCGGAACCGCCCCGGCCTTTATGAACGCGCGGGCGGTGTCGTATTCGCAGTTGGTGCCGGGGAACACCGGGATCAGCACCCTCGGCTTCGCTACCCGGACCGCCGGGGAAACGCGCCTTTCGGCACGGTATTCAAACGCCTTCGGCGTCGGGTAGGTCTTCTTGACCGTGGCCGGGAACACGCCGTTCAGCCGGCCCTCGTAGAGCGCCTCCAGTTGGTCGGCGGGGATGCTGACGCCGCCGCAGGCAAACGCCCGCGCCGCGGTGACCTCGCCGATGACGTTTGCGTCGATGACGCCCGCGCCGTCTCCGGCGTACTCCACCAGGAAGCTGCCGTACACGGGGGCGAACAGGTCGACGCCCGCGTCAAAGCGCACGCCGAAGCCGTTGCCCAGCGCCATGCAAAACGCCGCCCGGGCCGCGCCGCCCTTGCCCACCGCGCGGGCGGAGAGGATGGAACCGTCCTTCAAGCCGCCGTCCACCTTATTGAACAGCGCCCTCTGGCTGTCCGGGTCGGGGGTGCCGTTTTTGCGGTATTCGGGCCTGAGCCAGCCGATCTTCGAGCCCGCACGTTTAAACTCGCCCGATCTGACGTTCCCAGCCGGGCACACGCCCACCGCGAAGGACACCAGCGTCGGCGGCACGTGCATGTCCTCGAAGGAGCCGGACATGCTGTCCTTGCCGCCGATGGCCGCCGCGCCGAAGTCCAGCTGCGCCTCCAGCGCGCCCAGCAGCGCCGACAGGGGCTTGCCCCAGGCCGACGGGCCGGTCATGCGCTCGAAGTACTCCTGGAAGGTCAGGTGCACGTTCTGCGTGCCGCTGCCCGTCGCCACCAGCCGGGCGATGGAGTCCACCACCGCCAGATACGCGCCGCGCCACGGGCTCTTTTCGCTGATTTCGGGGTCGAAGCCGTAGGCCATCACGCTGGCGGTGTCGCTCTCCGCGCCCTCCACGGGGATGCGGGAGGCCATGGCCTGTATGGGCGTGAGCTGCCGCCTGCCGCCGAAGGGCATCAGCAGCGAGGACGCGCCGTTGGTGCTGTCGAAGCGCTCCGACAGGCCCCGCTGGGAACACAGGTTGAGGTCCGAGACCATCGCCCGCATGCCTTCCTCAAATTCCACACGTGTGGAATGCTGGGCCTTGTCCTGCGCGGTCACCACCACGTCGGTATGCTTGGGCGCGCCGTTGGAATTGAGGAAATCCCGGGCCACGTCCACGATGACCCTGCCGTTCCAGTGCATCACCAGGCGGGGGCTTTCGGTGACCGTCGCCACCACTGTGGCCTCCAGGTTCTCGGCGTCCGCAAGCGCCATGAAGGCTTTGACGTCCTCCGGGGAGAGCACCACGGCCATGCGCTCCTGGGATTCGGAGATGGCAAGCTCGGTGCCGTCCAGACCCTCGTACTTGCGGGGCACGGCGTTCAGGTCGATGTCCAGGCCGTCGGCCAGCTCGCCGATGGCCACGCTGACGCCGCCCGCGCCGAAGTCGTTGCAGCGCTTGATCATCCGCACCGCCTCGGGGTTTCTGAACAGCCTTTGCAGCTTGCGCTCCTCGGGGGCGTTGCCCTTCTGGACCTCCGCGCCGCAGGTCTCGAGGCTCGCCTCGGTATGGGCCTTGGAGGAGCCCGTCGCGCCGCCGCAGCCGTCGCGGCCGGTGCGCCCACCGAGCAATATCACCTTGTCGCCGGGGGCGGGGACCTCGCGCCGCACCTCGGAGGCCGGGGCCGCGCCGATCACCGCGCCGATCTCCATGCGCTTGGCGGCGTAGCCGTCGTGGTAGATCTCCTCAACCAGGCCCGTGGCCAGGCCGATCTGGTTGCCGTAGGAGGAATAGCCCGCCGCGGCAGTGGTCACCAGCTGGCGCTGGGGCAGCTTGCCCCTGATGGTCTCGTCCACGGAGCGCGTGGGGTCCGCCGCGCCGGTGACGCGCATGGCCTGGTACACGTAGCCGCGCCCGGACAGCGGGTCGCGGATCGCCCCGCCGATGCAGGTCGCCGCGCCGCCGAAGGGCTCGATCTCGGTGGGGTGGTTGTGGGTCTCGTTCTTGAAGAGCAACAGCCACTTCTGCTTCTCGCCGTGCACGTCCACGTCCATCCTGATGGTGCAGGCGTTGATCTCGTCTGACTCGTCCAGGTCCGTCAGCACGCCCTTTGCCTTTAAATACTTCGCGCCGATGGTGGCGATGTCCATCAGGCACACGGGCTTTTCGCGGTGAAGCTCCCCGCGCACGGCCAGATAGCGCCTGTACGCCTTCTCCACGTCCTCATCCTCGAAGGTGATCTCCCCCAGCTCGGTCAGGAAGGTGGTGTGGCGGCAGTGATCGGACCAGTAGGTGTCGATCATGCGAATCTCCGTCAGCGTGGGGTCGCGATTCTCGGACCTGAAGTATTGCTGGCAGAACGCGATGTCCGCCGCGTCCATGGCCAGGCCGTAGCGCCTGATGAAGTCCCTGAGCGCCGCTTCGGTGTGGCCGATGAAGCCGGTCATGGTCTCGACCGTCTCGGGGATGGCGAAGGCGGTTTTCAGCGTCCTGACAGGCGCAAGCGACGCCTCGCGGCGCTCCACCGGGTTGATGACGTGCTTTTTGACGGCGGCGATGTCCGCATCGGACAGCTGGCCCTCCAGAATGTACACCGTGGCGGTGCGCACGTCCGGGCGCTCGCACTGGGCCAGAAGCTGTATGCACTGGGCCGCGGAGTCCGCCCGCTGGTCGAACTGGCCCGGCAGGTACTCCGCCGCGAACACGTAACCGGTATGCTCGGGCAGCTCGCGGGTCACCGCGTCCAGCATCGGTTCGGAAAACACGTTGCTGACGGCCTTCTCAAACACCGCTTCGTCGAGGTTCTCCACGTCGTAGCGGTTCAGTATGCGCACGCCCGTCAGCCCTCCGATGCCCAGGAAGGATTTCAGCTCGCCGTATAACGCGCTGGCCTCGTGGTCGAAGCCGGGCTTTTTTTCTACGTAGATGCGATAGACCATGGTTATACTCCTTTTGAATTGGGAATTGGGAATTGGGAATTAGGAATTAGGAATTAGGAATTCAGGTGGAAATCCTTGCGGATTTCTTTGATTAATGGATTACAGCCGGGCATGTCTCCCGGTATTTTCAATTCCTAATTCCTCACTCCCAATTCCTAATTTCTTCAATTATCTCCATTGCTCTCTTCCCGATATCTTTGCGGTAAAACATCCCTTCCCACCGTACCTCCTCAGCGGCCTTATAGGCGCTTTCAATGGCCTCTCGGAGTGTGTCGGCGGTGCAGGAGACGCCCAGCACGCGGCCGCCGGCGGTGACGAGCTGTCCCTGATCGTTGCGGGCGGTGCCGCTGTGGTAGATCCGGGCCATGGCGGGGGCGTTGCCGAGGTCGATCACCTTGCCCTTTTCATACTTGCCGGGGTAGCCGCCGGAGGCCAGCATCACGCAGCAGGCCGCGCCGCCTTCAAATTCCACGGGGGTGTCGGCGAGGGTCCCGTTTTCGACGGCCGTCATGACGGTCAGCAGGTCGGACTTCAGAAGCGGCAGCACCACCTGGGTCTCCGGGTCGCCGAAGCGACAGTTGTACTCGATCACCTTCGGGCCGTCCTTCGTGACCATCAGCCCGAAGTACAGGCAGCCCTTGAAGGGGCAGCCCTCGGCGTTCATGGCCCGGATCGTGGGCAGGAAGATTTCGTCCATGCACCGCTTCGCCACCTCGGGGGTGTAGCATGGGTTCGGCGCGATGGTGCCCATGCCGCCGGTGTTCAGACCGGTGTCGTTGTCCCCGGCGCGCTTGTGGTCCATGGAGGACACCATGGGCTTCACCACGTGGCCGTCGGTGAACGCCAGCACGCTGACCTCCGGGCCCTCGAGGTACTCCTCGATGACGATGCGGCGGCCGGATTTGCCGAACACGCTCTCCACCATGGCGGCGACCACGGCGCTCTCGGCGTCCTGCCGGGAAAAGCAGATCACCACGCCCTTGCCCAGCGCCAGGCCGTCGGCCTTGACCACCAGGGGAAGCGGCGCGCTCTTCACGTACTCCAGCGCGGCCCTGGGGTCGTCGAACACCGCGTAGGCCGCGGTGGGGATGTTATACTTCTTCATCAGGTCCTTGGCGAACACCTTGCTGGCCTCGATGCGAGCGGCCTTCGCGTCCGGCCCGAAGCAGGGGATGCCCAGCGCGTGCAGCCGGTCCACGCACCCCAGTGCCAGCGGGTCGTCCGGGGCCACCACGGCGAAGTCAACCGGGTGGGCCTTGGCGTATTCGACGATGCCGTCGATGTCCGTGGCTCGGATGTCCACGCAGGTCGCGTCCTTCGCGATGCCCGCGTTGCCGGGCAGCGCCACGATTTCGGTGACCTCCGGGTTCTCCTTGAGCTTTTTGATGATGGCGTGCTCGCGCCCGCCGCCGCCGATGACCAGTATTTTCATGTATAATCCTCCTGAAACGATCGCGGGCGATGCGGGCATCGCCCCTACGTGTTTCCCGTATGACGCGATGCCCTCATCGCCCGTTTCATGTGCGAATATGTTTAATGATGGAACAGCCTGATCCCCGTAAACGCCATGGCGATGCCGTACGCGTCGCACTTGGCGATCACCAGGTCGTCGCGGATGGAGCCGCCGGGCTCGGCGATGCAGGTCACGCCGCTGCGCTTGGCGCGCTCGATGTTGTCCGGGAACGGGAAGAAGGCGTCGGAGCCCATGGCCACGTCGGTGACGGTGTCCAGGTAGGCGCGCTTCTCCTCGCGGGTCAGCGGCTCGGGGCGGGTGGTGAACAGAGCCTGCCACCTTCCGTCGTCCAGCACGTCCTGCCAGTCCTCGGAGATGTACACGTCGATGGCGTTGTCCCGCTCGGGGCGGCCCACGCTGTCCTTGAAGGGCAGGTTCAGCACCTTTTCGTGCTGCCTCAGGTGCCAGTTGTCGGCCTTGCCGCCCGCCAGCCGGGTGCAGTGGATGCGGCTCTGCTGGCCCGCGCCCACGCCGATGGCCTGGCCGTCCTTGACGTAGCACACGGAATTGGACTGGGTGTACTTCAGGGTGATCAGGCTGATCAGCAGGTCGCGCTTCTGCGCGGCGGTGAGGTCCTTCTTGGCGGTGACCACGTTTGCGATCATGGCCTCGTCGATGGGCAGCGACTGCCTTCCCTGCTCGAAGGTGATGCCGAACACCTGCTTGCGCTCGATCTCGTCGGGCACGTAGGCCGGGTCGATCTTGATGACGTTGTAGCCGCCCCTGCGCTTGGATTTCAGCACCTCAAGCGCGTCGTCGTCATAGCCGGGGGCGATGACGCCGTCGGACACCTCGTGCTGTATGAGCTTCGCCGTGGCAAGGTCGCACACGTCGGACAGCGCGATGAAGTCGCCGAAGGAGGACATGCGGTCCGCGCCGCGGGCCCGGGCGTAGGCGCAGGCCAGCGGGGAGAGCTCCATGTCGGCGGGCACGAAGTAGATTTTGCGCAGCACGTCCGTAAGCGGCAGCCCGATGGCCGCGCCCGCGGGGCTCACGTGCTTGAAGGATGCCGCGGCGGGCATGCCGGTGGCCTTCTTCAGTTCGCTGACGAGCTGCCAGCTGTTTAAGGCGTCCAGGAAGTTGATGTAGCCCGGGCGGCCGTTCAAAACCTCGAGGGGCAGCGCCCTGTCGCCCTTCATGAAGATGCGGGATGGCTTCTGGTTGGGGTTGCAGCCGTACTTTAACTGAATCTCGTTGGCCATGTCAGGCGTCCTCCTTCACGTTGCGGTTGATGATGACGGCATCCTCTTCACCGGTCGCCAGGTCGCGGGTCATGACCCATAGCGACACGCGGTTGTCGGCGTTCAGCCCGGCCCACAGCTCGTCCGCGATCTCCTTCGCGGTGCCGTCGCCCACAGCCACGCCCTCGGGGTCGCCGGTGAAGGACGGTATGGGACTTCCGTCGGACAGGTAGGTGTGCAGGAACCTGCCGGTGCCGGGGGCGAGCTTTTCATACTCCCAGAACACCCGGTCGCAGCAGGAGCCCTCGGCGTCGCCGGCGCGCAGTATGCCCATGTCCAGCGCAAAGTCGCCGTCCTCAAAGGTCGCCATGGCGCTTACACGGGGGGTGAAGTTCGGCGCGTCGGGCTCGAAGGTCCGGGTGCGCAGGGCCTTGATGAAGGAGGCGCCGTTGCGCACGAAGTCGTAGATGGTGTCGGTCTGGTCGCCGTTGGTGACGATCAGCCGATTGCCTGTCTCGCGCACGGGCCAGTAGATGATCAGGCTGGGGTCCTCCATCTTCGAGGGATCGAACGCCTCGGTGCGGATGCCGCCCTGATCGGTCACGAACACGCGGTTGCGGCTG
>CADASI010000069.1 GCA_902790525.1 uncultured Eubacteriales bacterium | reverse complement strand
CTCGGAAAGAAACCTTGTTTTACAGGGTTTTCCGAAGTAATGTATGCGGCAAAGTGAGGTTTTTCGAGGTCCCCTCAAGGGGAAGGCTTTTGGGCGGGCGCCGCATCGGCGCCCCTACGAGGGTATCCGCGGACGCCATGAATGGCGTCCCTACTGCATCAAATCGCCTCAATCGTCCCTCCCTCGACCAGCTGCACGGGGAAGACGCTGGGCTTTCTGGAGGTGCCCTCGGGCCGCTCGATCAGGTCGATCAGCTTCCGGGCGGCCATCCGGCCGATGTCGTCGCTGCTCTGGCGGATGGTGGTCAGCCGCGGCGTGAGCATCTGGGTCAGCGGTATGCCGTCATAGCCGGCGAAGGAGATGTCCTGGGGGACGCGCAGGCCCAGGTCCCGGGCGGCGTCCTGCGCGCCCAGGTAGGAGATGTCGTCCGGCAGCAGTATGCAGGTGGGGCGCTCGGGGAGCCGCAAAAGCTCGACGACGATCTTCCGGGTCAGCTTGATATCGTCGTACAGTCCCTCACGCACGTACTCCGGCGGCACGCTCAGGCCACGATAGGTCATGGTGTTGTAGAACTGGTTGATGCGGGTGCGGGTGACGATGGAATTGTTGTGCCCGTGGATGAAGGCGATGCGCCGGTGGCCCCTGGAGACGGCGTATTCCACCAGCTTTTCGACGCCGGTCTCGTTGTCGGAGAGCACCGCCGGCACGCCCTTGAAGATGTGGTCCACGCTCACGCAGGGGATGCCGCTTTGGGCCAGCGCCTTGATCTGCGGCGCTCGGAAGTCCACGCACACCAGGCACACGCCGTCCACGCCGGCGTCGAGGCAGCGCTTTTCGTAGCTGATGTTCTCCCCGATGCCGGGATGGATGAACGTCATGTCGTACCCCCGCACCTCCGCCTCCGCCTTGAAGGCGTTCAGGATCAGCACGAAGAAGGGGTGCGTCAGCCCCCGGCCGCTCTCGTCGGCGTACAGCACGCCCAGGTTGGGGGTGTGCGCGCGCTCGGGATAGCCCAGGCTGTCCGCTGCCTCCAGCACCGCGCGCTTTATATCATCGTCGACCTCCGGCAATCGGGCGTTCAGCACCCTGCAAACGACGGCGGGATCGACCCCGCACCGCTGTGCCACATCCTTAACGGTCACAGTCATGATTGCCACCTCCGCTTGTATAATCTGCCGTCTTGATCAGCCTGTCCAGCGTCTCGTAGAGCTTTTCGGGCTCCACGGGCTTGGACAGGTGCGCCGTCATGCCCGCCTGCAGGGAGCGCTGCACGTCCTCGTCGAAGGCGTTGGCCGTCATGGCGATGATGGGCACGACCTTCGCGTCCGCCCGGTCCAGCGCGCGGATGGCGCGCGTGGCCTCCAGGCCGTCCATCTCCGGCATGCGCACGTCCATCAGCACCGCGTCGTAGTAGCGCGGCTGGTTCGCGCGGTACTTCTCCACGGCGATCAGGCCGTTCTCGGCGCGCTCGGAGTCCACGCCCTCCATCTCCAGCAGGTCCATCAGTATGTCGGCGTTGATGTCCATGTCCTCCGCCACCAGCACCCGGGTGCCCCCGATGTCGTAGGTCTCGGTGCCGGGGATCTGCTCGAGCACCAGCGCGTCGCCGTCGTCGTCCTCGCGCCGGTCGAGCACGCTGTGCATCTCCCGAAGCAGGCTGTCGGTGAACAGGGGCTTGGACATGATGCCGTCCACGCCTGCGTCCCGGGCCTCGGCCTGCATGTCGTCCCAGCTGTACCCGGTCAGCACGATGATGGCGGTCTCGCCGCCGTCGAAGGCGCGTATGGCGCGGGTCAGCTCGATGCCGTCCATCCCGGGCATGCGGTAGTCCGTCAGCACGAAGCGGTACGGATTGCCCTGGTTGCGCAGCCGCTGCACGCGCTCCAGCGCCTCCGCCGCGCAGGTGACCGTGTCCGCCTGCACGCCGATGGCGTCGGCCACCAGCCGGGCGTGCTCGCAGGCCACCTCGTCGTCGTCCACCACCAGTATGCGCATGCCCGCGGGCAGCTTGTGCCCGTGCTCGGAGTGCACGCTCCTGCCGGAGGCCTTCAGCGTCACGGTGACGGTGAACGTCGTGCCTGCGCCCTTCTCGCTCTCCACCTGTATCTCGCCGTTCATCATGTCCACGATGTTCTTGGTGATGGCCATGCCCAGCCCGGTGGAGCCGTACTTGTTGGACGCGCCGGAATTCTCCTGGGAGAAGGCGTCGAATATCTTCGGGATGTACTCCTTGCTCATGCCGATGCCGGTGTCCTTCATCACGAAGCGCAGCGTGCAGTAGTCCTCAAACTCGGCCACCTGCGCCACCGTGAACGTGACGGACCCCGGCACGGGGGTGAACTTCACGGCGTTGCCCAGGATATTGATGAGCACCTGCTTGAGCTTCATGTCGTCGCCGATGTAGTAATCGTTGACGTGGCCGATGATGTGGCAGTCGAAGTCCAGCCCCTTGTCCATGCACTGGCCGTTGACCATGACGTTGATCTGGTCGATGAAGTCCCGGAAGCTGAACTCCTCCGCCTTGAGCACCATGCGCCCGGACTCGATGCGGCTCATGTCCAGTATGTCGTTGATGAGCCCCAGCAGGTGCTGGGCGCTCGAGCCGATCTTCTCAAGCTGCTCCCGGGTGTGGGGCGTGAGGTTCGGGTCCTTCAAGGCGATGTTGTCCAGCCCGATGATGGCGTTCATGGGGGTGCGGATCTCGTGGCTCATGTTGGAGAGGAAGGACGTCTTTGCCCGGCTGCTCTCCTCCGCGAGCACCTTTTCGACCTCGATCTGCTTCTCGCGCTTCTGCATGAGGTAGTAGATGTAGAACAGTATCGCCAGCGCCACCACGATCAGCGCGGTCTGTATCATGCTGTTGCGGTTGAGGGTGTGGCCCACATCGTCCAGCACGTCCCGAAGGTAGGTGGTCGCCGGGCGGGTGGCGGTGGCGACGATGTCCACGCCCTCCTCCGCCATGCGGTCGATGTAGAAGTCCTGTATGGGGGTCACGGCCTCCTCGGTGGCGAGCTCCGTGGCCTGGCGCATCCACACGGTGGAGGTGAATATGATCAGCGCCAGCAGCACCACCCACACCACCGGGGAGCGGCCCAGCCGCCGGGAAGTGTCCCGCCTGAACACGATCAGAAAGAACACGAAGCCCAGTATGCCCCAGGCGGCCAGTATCAGGTAGGACTCGGTGGACAGCGTCTTGACCGCGATGAGGTTCGGGATCAGGAAATAGAGCACGAACACCAGCGAGATCAGAAGCCCCATGAGCCCGGTGGCCTTCGCCAGTCGGTTGCCCTCCCGCCGCGCGGCCCTGAGCGCCGCGGCGGAGGTGTAGGCGTAGGCGATGGTCGCGCCCACGGTGGTCACGTCCACGATCCAGCTGATGGCCGTGCGGCCGAAGAACGGCAGCGCCGCGGAGATGCCGACCAGGAACAGTATGGCGTTCTGTGGCACGCCGCGCGCGTTCAGCCGGCCCATCCAGCGGGGGACCATCTCATCCTCCGAGAGCGCGTACAGCAGGCGGCTGGAGGCGACGGTGTTGCCCACCACGCCGGTGACGATGGCCCCCAGCGTGGTAAAGCCCAGCACCACGGTGCCCAGCGTGCCCATGAAGGTCTCGGCGGCGTAGAACGTGGGCAGCCCCCGCACGCCGGAATAGCTGCCCAGGTTGCCGATGTAGTCCGTCCACCCGGCGCAGCCCTCGGGCAGCGCGCTGGCGGCAAGCAGCGCAAGCCCCGCGTAGGCCACGGCGGCGGTCACCACGGCGGCCGCCATGATGCCGAAGCTCCGCCGGGGCGCAAAGCTCAGCTCCTCGGCGGAGTGGGAGATCGACTCGAAGCCCACGTAGGCCCACGGGGCCAGCGCGATGATCGTAAACACCCCTGTGAGCGGCGCCTTATCCGGCGAAAAGGCCGGGGCGATGCTGCCCAGGCGGCTGTGGGGGCTGACCAGCGCCGACAGGAGCCCCAGCAGTATGCCGCCGAACAGCAAAAGCGCCATGAGGATCTGCACCCGCGCGGCGACGCGCCCCTGCAGGCAGACCGCGGCGGCAAACGCCAGCGCCGCGACGGCCAGCAGCACCTCGCCCATGTAGATGTCGTACCCGGCGATCTGATAGTGGAAGCCGAACTGGAACAGGCCCCCGAACAGGTTCCGGGCGATCAGCGGCAGCGCGGTGGCGTTGGCCCATATGATGGCCACGTAGGTCAGAAGCAGGAACCAGGCGTTCAGGAAGCCGTGGTCGTAGCCGAAGTTGTGCTTGGCGTAGGCGTAAGCGCCGCCGGCGTCGGGGTACTGGTTCATCAGGAAGTGGTAGTTCATACCGATGATCAGCATGATCAGCCCGCCGACCCCGATGCCCAGCGCAGTGCCCACGGGCCCCGCGATGGGCAAAAACGTGGTTCCGGGCATGACAAAGGCGCCCCAGCCGACGCTGCACCCGAAGGCCAGCGCCCACGCGCCCAGGGGCGACAGGTACCGGATGAGCCTGTTCTCTCCCGCTTGGTTGACAGCGTTCAACCGAAGTCACCGTCCCTTCGAGGATGGTTCCGACAGACGATCACTTGCCCTGCTCGTAGTCGCGGATGCCCTCCGCGGTGATCTCGTACTGCTTGGCGATGGCGTCGAGCCTGGACTGCACGTCCGCGTCGGAGAGCCTGCGGGTGTTGCCGGGGCGGAACTCCTCGGTGATCTCCTTGACGGCGTTGGCCAGCGACTCCAGGCCCAGGTTGGAGCACACGCCCTTCATGGCGTGGGCGGATTCAAACAGCTTGACCGGGTCCATGGTCTTCCCCGCCTCGGCGAGGCTCTCGGCCACCTGGCTGGCGGTGAGCTTGCGCACGTATTTGTCGATCAGCCGGTCCGATTTCATCACGCGAACGGCCTGGTCATAGTTTCCGCCGATTTTTGCGTACAGCTCCTTGATCGTCATGGTTCATACTCCCCTCTTGACCTCTTTTTCCTTGATGATGAGTTTTTCAAATTCCTCCGGTGGCACGGGCCGGGAGAAATAATAGCCCTGCACCAGCTTGCAGCCCGCGTCCCTGAGCATCTGACACTGCCGCTCGGTCTCGACGCCCTCCGCCACCACCGGCACCTTCAGGTACCTGGCGATGTCCAGCACCACCTGCACCAGCCGGTAGTCCTTCTCGCTGTGATCGATGTTGCGAACGAACTTCATGTCCATCTTCAATACGTCGATGGGCATGTAGGACAGCATGTTCAGCGACGAATACCCCGAGCCGAAGTCGTCCATCTCCACCTCGAAGCCCAGATCCCGCAGGCGGTTGATCAGCTCGATCATCTGCTCGGCGTTGTCGGTGTAGGCGGACTCGGTGACCTCCAGCTTGAGGCTGCGGAAGTCGAGGCCGTGGCGCTCGATCAGCCCGCGCAGGGTGTCCTCCAGCGTCGGGTCGAACACGTCCACCCTGGACAGGTTCACCGACACCGGCACGGTCACGCCCAGCCTGTCCCGCCACTCGGCGATCTGCCGGGCGGCCTCGTTCCACACGTAGTTGTCCACCACGCCGATCTGCCCGTTGCTCTCAAACAGCGGTATGAAGGCTCCCGGGGACACCAGCCCCAGCTCGGGATGGTTCCACCGAATCAGCGCCTCGGCGCTTGAGAGCCTGGGCGGGTCGCACTGTATGTCGTACTTGGGCTGGTAGAACACCTTGAGCTCTTTATCCTCCACGGCGCGGCGCAGGTCGTTCAACAGCCGCTGGTTCAGCATCTCCCGCCGCTGCATCTCCTCGTCGTACACCATCAGGTGGGTCTTGTAGTCGCCGCGGACCATGTTGCAGGCCGCCCGGGCCCGGTCGAACTGCACCACCGGCTCCACGCCCTCGGCCCAGGGCATCACGCCCATGCGCAGGCGGATGTTCGCGCCCCGGGCGTGGGAGTAGACCTCGTTCTGCAGCCGGTCCAGCAGCTTCTGGTGGTCGTCCAGGCATCGGCAGAAGATGTTGAAGCGGTCCGCCTCGACGCGGCTGGCCATGCCCTCGACCTCCGAGAGGAACCCCCGTATGCCGTCGCCGATGCTCTGGAGCACCCGGTCGCCGAACTCGCGCCCGTTTAAAGCGTTGACGGAGTGGAACTGCTCGATGTCCACCACGATGGCGTCCATGGGCCAGTCGGGATGGTAGGTGTGGATGCGATTGACGTACTCAAAGAAGAAGTTGCGGCTGTAGAGCATGGTCAGGCGGTCGTGCTCCGCCGCGGAGATGAGCTGCCTGCCCTCGCTCAACTCTATGATGCGCCCCACGCGGGCCAGTATGACCTCGTGCATGTCGAAGGGCTTGGTGATGAAGTCCGCCGCGCCCATCTCCAGCGCCCGAAGCTCGGCGCTGCGCTCGGCCGTGAGCACGATGACGGGGATGGTATTCAAAAACTCGTCATTGCGCACCCGCGTGAGCACCTCGAAGCCGTCCATCTTCGGCATGATCAGATCCAGCAGCACCACGGACAGCTTATCCCGGTATTCCTCTATGATTTGGAGCGCCTCCACGCCGTCGCAGGCGTAGAGTATCTCGTAAGAGTCCTCCAGGATCATTCCCAGCACATCGCGGTTGATCTCCTGATCGTCGACGATCAGGACGAGCTGCGGTCTTTTCAGCTGTTTGGATATGATCATACGGTTTTCCTCCTGTCGGCATGGCGTGTGTGCGTGAAATCAGTCAGCTTTCTCTCTTCCCGCCGAGGGTCTTTCTCAGCGTATCGTACAGCAGTTCGGAATCCGTCGGCTTGGAGAGGTGGGCGTTCATGCCCGCCTCCCGGGTCTGCCGCACATCCTCCTCGAAGGCGTTGGCGGTCACCGCGATGACGGGGATGGCCTTCGCGTCCGGCCGGTCCAGCGCCCGTATGGCGCGGGTGGCGTCCAGCCCGTCCATCACCGGCATGCGCAGGTCCATCAGCACCGCGTCGTAGTAGCCCTCGGGGTGGGCGGCGAACATCTCCACCGCCTCCCGGCCGTTTGAGGCGCGCTCGGCGGCGATGTCCTCCAGCTCCAGAAGGTCTGTAAGCAGCTCGGCGTTGATGTCGATGTCCTCGGCGATCAGCACCCGAAGCCCGGCAAGCGGTGTGTCGTCGGCGTCATCGGCCTTGTCCTCGGCGACCTGCGCCAGCGCAAAGCCGATCGTCACCGTGAAGGTGCTGCCCACGCCCTTTTTGCTCTCGACGTCGATGCTGCCGCCCATCATGTCCACCAGCTTTTTCGCGATGGCCAGCCCGAGGCCGCTGCCGCCGAAGCGGTTGGTGGCGCTGGCGTCCTCCTGGGAGAAGGACTCGAACAGCCTGGGCATGAAGCCCTCGTCGATGCCGATGCCGGTGTCGCGGACGGTGAAGCGCAGCACGCAGTGCCGATCGTCCGCGCCGGGAAGCCGCTCCGCCCTGAATGACACGCTGCCGCCCTCGGGGGTGTACTTCACCGCGTTGTCGAGTATGCTCAGCAGCACCTGCCGCACCCTCAGCGCGTCGCCGACGCACAGCGCCTCCAGGTCTCCCGAGGTCTCGCTTTCGTAATTGAGCCCCTTTTCGCGGCACTGGGTCTGGGTCAGCACGCTCACCAGGCCGACGGTTTCCCGGGGCTGGAAGGGCTCCTCCCTCAGGTGCATGGCGTCGGACTCGATGTGGTTCATGTCCAATACGTCGTTGATGAGGTCCAACAGGTGCCGGGCGCTTGAGTCGATCTTCTCCAGCCGGTCCCGGGTCTGGGGGGTGAGCGCCTCGTCCTGCAGGGCGATGGCGTCCAGGCCCAGTATGGCGTTCATCGGGGTGCGCATCTCGTGGCTCATGCTGGCCAGGAAGTTGGTCTTGGCGCGGTTGCTCTCCTCCGCCACCCGCAATTCCGCCTCCAGGCGCTCGCTCTCGACGACCCGCTGGGTGATGCCGGTGAGCAGCTTGTACATGATGAACACGAATATGCTGCCGCCGAAGAGTATGCCCGCCATGATGATGTCCGGGTTGCCGAAGAGCCCCACCGCCAGATAGCCCAGCAAAAAGCAGATCAGCAGCGCGATGGGGACGTGCAGTATGCTGTTTCCACTGTTCCAGGTCTTGATCGCCTTGACGTACCGGGCGAAGCGCATGAAACCATAGATGTTGTACACCATCAGGATGCTGCCAAGGTAAACCATTGCGTAGATCATCCATCGGATCACGCGCATCCCTCCCCGTTCCAAACACACGCCGCCGGTCGGCAAAGCCTATAGCTGGGCTATGTTAGACAGCTTTTCTATATTCTAACATATATTGCCTTTTCGCGCAACCGCGAAATCACCCCCGGCGCGGCATATTTTCATGACTATATAACACAAACAACCGCCGCGCCCGCTTTCGCGGACGCGGCGGAGGATGGTATAATCAGAGTGGAGAGTGCAGAGTGCAGAGTGCAGTTTTGGTTCAAATCCCTTCGGGATTTGTTTGATATGAAAGGGCGATGAGGGCATCGCCCCTACAACACCGGGCATTCTCCGCAGGGGCGGCATTCATGCCACCCGCGGCTTCTGTAGGGGCGATCCCCTGATCGCCCGTCATACCGAATCGTTGCATTTGATTCCAATGCAACCCAACCGCACGATGATCCGTACCCTTAATAAAAAGAAATCCGCAAGGATTTCCACCAAAACTGCACTCTGCACTCTCCACTCTGCACTCTCAAAAAACCCGTACCAAGGAGACTGTACCATGGTATCCAACGCCAACTGCAGCGCCTACTGCAACGCCTGTCTGATCGACAAGCGTTTGAACGACTATCCCGAAAACGCCGCGCCGGAGGCCGTGGCCGCGTACCAGGCCCGGGTGCGGGAGATCGTGGAGGATCATCCGGAGCTGAGCAGCCCGGAGAAGGACTTCGCCATCAACCTTGCCTACGAGGCATTCTTCTGCCCGATGAAGGACTTCGGCCCCGTCAAGCGCCACTTCAACGCGCTGATGATGGTGCTGGAGCCCGCCATGGCGGCAGGCGTGCGCGCCGCCGACGACCCGCTCAGGCGCGCGGTGCAGTACGCCATGACCGGCAACTTCATAGACTTCGCCGCCATGGACAACGTGGACGAGGGCCGGCTTCGCCGGCTCATCGCGGAGTCCGACCGCATCCCTGTGCCGGAGGACGTGCTGGCGGCCCTGCGGCGCGACGTCATGCGCGCCCGCCGCCTGACCTGCATCGCGGACAACTGCGGGGAGATCGTGGCGGACCGGGTTCTGATGCGCGAGCTGCGGGAGATGAACCCGTCCCTCGAGGTCACCGCCGTTGTGAAGGGCGCGCCCATCGTCAACGACGCCACCCGCGAGGACGCCGAACAGGTGCGGCTTTACGAGGTTGCGCAGTACGTCGTGGACACGGGCGTGGGCATCGCGGGCTGTCCGGAAAACCGCCTGTCCCGCGCATGCCTCGACGCCCTCGACAACGCCGACGTGCTGATCTCAAAGGGCCAGGCCAACTACGAGACCCTCTGCGGCTGCGGGCGCAACCTCTACTACATCTTCATGTGCAAGTGCCAGCTGTTCATGGACCGCTTCAACGTCCCGCAGTTCAGCGGGATCATCGCGCGGGAACTTTGATCATTTCAGGAACCCGTTGATGATCTGCTCCTCGGCCTCGGCCTCGGTGAGCCCGAGGGTCATCAGCTTGACCAGCTGCTCCCCGGCGATCTTTCCGATGGCGGCCTCGTGGATCAGCTCGGCGTCCACGTCGTTGGCCTCCAGCGAGGGCACGGCCAGTATGCGCCCCCGGTCCATGATGATGGAGTCGCACTCGGTGTGCCCGTGGCAGGGGGCGTTGCCCACCACGCAGGCGTCGAACTTCTGGTAGGAATCGTCCCGGGCGACCGAGCGGGACACCACGTCCGCGCTGGCTCCGGCGCCGTTCAGCTCCACCTTGTAGACGCTGATCGCGGACTGGCTGCCGTGGGTCATCAGGCGCTCCTTAACGATCAGCCGCGCCCCGGCGTCCAGCTTTGCGGTGGTCACGCGGTCAGTGGAGTCCACGCCGCGGATCTGCACCATCTCCATCTCCATGCTGCTGTTCTTTTCCATGGTGACCTCGGTGCCGGGGTTCAGTATGCGCTTGCCTTCGCCGTCGCCCTCGCCGTAGTGCTTTTCCACGTACTTGACTTTGGCGTTTTCCCCCACGTAGAAGCGGTGGATGCCGTCGTGCTCCGAGTCCTGCGTGCCGCAGTTGTGGATGCCGCAGCCGGCGACGATCACCACGTCGCTGTCCGCGCCGATGTAAAAGTCGTTGTAGACGGTCTCCTTCAGCCCGGATTCGGACAGCACCACCGGGATGTGCACGCTCTGCTTTTTGGTGCCGGGGGCGATGCGGATGTCGATGCCGTTGCCCTCGGGCTTGGAGGTGATCTCGATGTTCGCGGTGCTGCGCCGCCCGGCGCTTTGGCCGTTGGCGCGGATGTTGTAGGCCCCCTCCGGCACCGCGTGCAGGTCGGCGACCTCCGCCAGTATGCGCTTCTGAATCGTATCCATGCCGTGTCAGCCCCTTTCCTGTAATCTGTCGCAGCTCGACAGCGCCGACGCCGTGCCGATCAGCGACGGCAGCACGGCGTCCCTCGGCCCCTGCTGGCTGATGCGCCCGTCCGCCACCACGATGATCTCGTCGGCGATGTTCAGTATCCGCTCCTGGTGGGAGATCACCAGTATGGAGCTGCGCTCGATGGACTTGCGCATCTCCTCGAACACCCTGATCAGGCTCTGGAACGACCACAGGTCGATGCCGGCCTCGGGCTCGTCGAATACGGAAAGGCGCGTGCCGCGGGCCAGTATCGTGGCGATCTCGATGCGCTTGAGCTCGCCGCCGGACAGGCTGGCGTTGACCTCGCGGCTGATGTAGTCCCGGGCGCAAAGCCCCACCCGCGACAGGTACTCGCAGGATTCGCTCATGCTCAGCTCCCGTCCCGCCGCGATGCGCAAGAGGTCCACCACCTGGATTCCCTTGAAGCGCACCGGCTGCTGCAGCGCGTAGCTGACGCCCAGGCGGGCGCGCTCGGTGATGCTCAGGGTCGTGATGTCCTGCCCGTCGAACAGTATCTGCCCGCCGGTGGGCATGCGCACCCCGGCGATCAGCTTGGCGATGGTGGACTTGCCGCCGCCGTTGGGCCCGGTGATGACCACAAACCGGCCCTCCGGCACGGAAAAGCTGACGTCCTTTAGAATGTCCACGTGGCCGGCGTCGTCGTCCACGTCAAAGCGTATGTTCCTCAGTTCAAGCATGGTACAGTGCTCCTTTTAGTGACAGTGATGCGTGCCGCAGCCGTGACTGCCGCAGGCGTGGCCCTCGCCGTGGTGATGCTCGCCGTGATGGTCGCAGTGCACGTCGGGGTCGTAGCTCAGCGCCCCCGCCGCCAGCGCCGCCGCCGCGGCGTCCGCCGGGCCGGTCACGCCGCCGTAGAGCGCGATGCCCGCCTCCCGAAGCGCCATCTGCGCCCCGCCGCCGATGCCCCCGCAGATCAGCGCGTCCACGCCCTTGCTCTTCAAAAAGCCCGCCAGCGCCCCGTGGCCGAAGCCGTCCGCGCCGACCACCTCGGACCGGACGATCTTGCCGTCCTCCACGTCGTACAGCTTGAACTGTTCGGTGTGGCCGAAGTGCTGAAAGATGTTGCCATTTTCATAGGTTGCCGCGATCCTCATGGTTTTAATCCTCCCCGTCTGGTCTTTATTGCACGGTGGCACGCACACGCCGTAGCCGCAGGGCCCGCTGTGGTCGCAAAGCCGCACCCGCCCGCCGTCGATCACCAGCGCCCGGCCGTCCACGATGGCCTCCGCCAGCTTCCTGCGGGCCGAGGCGTAGATCTCCGTCACCGTGGTGCGGGAGACCTGCATCACCTCCGCGCACTGCTCGTGGGTCAGGCCCTCCCGGTCCATCAGCCGGATCGACTCGTATTCGTCCAGCGACAGAAGCACCGGCTCCCGATTGCCTTCCGCCTCCGGGCTGAACCGCGTGTGCGCCGGCATGCCGCATATCCTGCGGCAGCGCTGGGGTCTGGGCATGGGCGTCGCCTCCGTTTCCGTCATATGTCGATTATAGCACGCGGACGCCCCCGCGTCAATAGCGTGTGCCAAACATAACCTTTTCAATCATTGAAATTAATCGGGGGATAATGTATAATGCGGACAGGGGGAAGCGAAGGGCATACGGAGGTGGATGGATGGAGAGAACCATTGAGGTTTTGCGCACGGTGCTGCCGGTGCTTTTGATGCTCATGATCGGCATGCTGTGCAGGCGGAGGAGGCTCGTCTCCCGGGAGGGCGTGAACGCTTTAAAGAGCGTCGTCGTGAACATCACGCTGCCCGCGGTGCTTTTGAAGGCGTTCGCGACCACGCGCTACACGTTCATGGACGTGGTGATACCGCTTCTGATGTTCGCGGTGTGCTTCATCGCCTGGGCGCTGGGCCGGGCGGCGGGCCGGGCGCTCGGCATGACCTCCCGCTTCGTGCCCTTTCTGACCACGGGCTTTGAGGCGGGCATGCTGGGCTACGCGCTGTTCAACATGCTCTACGGCGCGGCGCGCACGGCGGAGTTCGCCCGCATCGACCTTGGGCAGGTGCTGTTCGTGTTCACGCTGTACAAGGTGCTGCTGGGCATGGAGGGCCGCGAAAAGGCGGACATGGGCAGGCTTCTTAAAGAGATGGCCCTCTCCCCCATCATCATCGCCATCGCCGCGGGCGTGCTGCTGGGCGCGACGGGGCTGTATCAGCGCCTGGTGCCCTCCGGCGTCGGCGGGATCTTCGACGCCTGCGCGGACTTCGTTTCCGCCCCGACCAGCGCCATCATACTGCTGACCATCGGCTACGACCTCGTGCTGGGGGACATCCCGTGGGCATCCACCGTCAAGGTCGTGGCGCTTCGCTTCGCCATCATGATGCTTTTGCGCACGGCGCTGATCGCTCTGCTGGGGATCATGTGGCCGTCCTCGGCGCTGTCGGTGTCCACGCTGGCGGCCATCGCGGGCTTCGCGGTGCTGGCGGCGATCGGCGCTTGACAATCGCCGGTTGATGATATATACTCTACCGGGAAACTTCTTGACAAGGAGCGGATTTCATGACACAGAAGAAGCACGGCAGAATGCACACCATCGACGTGGTCATCTGCGGCCTGTTCGCGGCGCTGATCGCGGTGGGCGCGTTCATTCGCATCACCATCCCCACACAGCCCTACCCCTTCACCTTCTCTCTGCAATGGCTGTTCGTACTGCTGGCGGGCATGCTGCTGGGCGCAAAGCGCGGCGCGCTGAGCGTGGGCGCGTACCTGCTCATCGGCCTGGTGGGCGTGCCGGTGTTCGTCCATGGCGGCGGCCCGCAGTACATATTCCGCGCCGGGTTCGGCTTCCTGCTGGGCTTCTTGCTGGCGGCGTTCCTGATCGGCCTGCTGACCGAGCGCCTCCCGAGGTTCAAGTGGCAGGGCAGCGAGGACGGCGTGCCCTTCATGCCGGAATTCCTGCGGCTGATGATCGCCGCGGTGGTGGGCCTGGTGGCCTACTACTTCGTGGGCACCGCCTACTACTACTTCATGTACTCCGTGGTGCTGGAGACCCCGGCGGAGTGGGGCCTGGGCATCGCCATCGTGGGCTGCCTGAGCACCTTCCTGCCCGACCTCGCGCTGTGCGTGGTGGCCGCGCTGCTGGCGACGCGCCTGCGGCCCGCGCTGAACCGGGTGATCTGAGACCCATATACGGGCGATGAGGGCATCGCCCCTACGCCTCGCAACGAGGTTTTCCGTAGGGGCGATGCCCTCATCATCTGTCACCGTACCTACATGTTGTAGGGGCGATGCCCTCATTGCCCGTCTTTTTTTATGCCTTCAAACACCGAAACGTATGTTCCAATCCCGTCTTTAAATCGTACTTTGCCGACCATCCCATTCCCTCCAGCTTCGCGGGATTGAGCACGGCCCGGGTGATTTTGGTGTACCCGGCCTGCTCCACGGCGGGCGGGAGGTCGAAGGTCAGCTTCACGCCGCCCACGTCCGCGAGGGTCTGGGCGTACTCGCGTATGCTGGCCACGGAATGCCGGTTGGCGACGTTCGTTGCCTCGCCGCTCGCGCCTTTGATCAGCAGCGTGAGTATGGCGTTGACGGCGTCGGCGGCGTAGCACCAGGAGCGCACCTGCGCGCCGGTGGACTTCATCACGATGTCCCGGCCCTCGAGGGCGTTTCTCAAAAACTGGGCGTCCGCACGGCTGTTGACGGCGGTCATGGTGGGCCCGTAGACGTGGCACAGCCGCGCCACCTGGGCGTGCACGCCGTACTGGGCGGCGTAGCAGGCGCACAGCGTCTCGGCCGCGCGCTTGCTCTCGGGGTAGCAGGAGCGGGGCTTCATCGGGTCGACGTAGCCGTGGTCTCCCTCGCCGAAGCCCTCGGGCAGGTCGGGGTTCTCGCCGTAGGTCTCCCCGGTGGACAGGAAGATCATCCGCGCCCCCGGCTGGGTGCGCAGGTACTCCAGAAGCTCCATCGTGCCGAACACGTTGGCCTGCATGATGCCCACGGGGTCGGTGGCGTAGGCCAGCGGGTGGGCGCTGCACGCCGCGTGGACGATGTAATCGACGTCGAAGTCGAAGCGCGCGGGCTTCGCGGCGTCGTAGGGCACGTAGTGGAAGCGCGGATCGTCCATGCGCTCCCCGAACCGGCGGCGCATGCCCTCGGCGCTCCGGCCCGCGGCGTAGATCACGATGCCCGCATCCAGCGCCATGAGGGCATCCGTCAAAAAGGAGCCGATCAGCCCCGTGGCCCCGGTGATCAGAAAGCGCTTGCCCGCGAAGGCCTCCTCCAGGCCCGCCGTGGCGGCCCGCAGGTCCCCGTCATAGATTTCGTGATTCATCATTCATTCTCCATCTTCAGGTACGCCTTGAAAAGCTCCAAATCGTCCTTGCTGGTCAGCTTGATGTTCTTGTCCGAGCCCGCCGCGAAGTACAGCGTCTCGCCCAGATCCACCATCATGGTGTTGGTGTAGGCCGAGCCGTAGATGCCGATCTTCTCCTCAAACGCCCGCTTGTAGGAGCGAAGCAGCAGGTCGTAGCGGTACGCCTGGGGCGTCGCGACCTTGCGCAGGGTCTCGCGCGGGATGTAGGCGCGGGTAGTGAACTCGTCGAGCTTGACGAATATCTGCTCGTTGTAGGGCGTGGAGGTCACGCCGTTGCCGTGAAGCCGGCACACCCGCAGGATGTCGGACAGTACGCCGGAATCCACCATGGGCCGTATGCCGTCGTGTATGATGGCGATGTCGTCGCCCTTCAGCTCCCCCTCCAGGTTGAACACGCCGTTTCGGATGGATTCCTGGCCGGTGGCCCCGCCCGGGGTGACCCACTTGAGCTTGGTGATGCCGTGCTGCCGGGCGTAGTCCCGCAGGGTCTCCTCCCAGCCCTCGAGGCACACCACCTCGATGGCGTCGATCTCCGGGTGCCTCTGGAAGCCCTCCAGCGTGTAGATGATCACGGGCTTGCCGTAGATGTGGATGAACTGTTTGGGGATGTCCATCTTCATGCGGCTGCCCACGCCCCCGGCGATGATGATCGCAACGTTCATGTTATCCCTCCCGTCGGTGATCGCCCAGCCGGGCGATGATGTAATCGCACACCGCGTCGGCGGCGTGGCCCGTCTCGGTGGTGCCGAAGAACCGGTCCAGCGCCTCGCAGTTCTCCCGGGCCCTCTGCGCGTCGGTTTCGTCGATCAGCCTTTCCAGCTCCTGCGGGCTGTGGGCGACGAGGAACGGCGATTTTTCGATGTCGAAGTAGAAGCTCCGGCATTCCCGCAGGTATTCCTCCGCGTCCGCGTGGTACAGAAACACCGGCCGCCTGAGCAGCGCGAAGTCGCCGCCGCAGGAGGAGTAGTCGGTGATCAGCATGTCGGTGATCAACAGAAGCTCCGTCATCTCGGGGTAGCCGCTCACGTCCATCAGCCGCGCGTCGTCCGTGCCCATCACAAGCTCCGTGTTCATGTAGTGGGCGCGGTACAGGCACCTCCAGCGTTCGCCGGTGGTCCTCTCCAGGTGGTCAAGCGTGCGCGGCACGTCCAGCACCGCGTCCTGGCGCTGCCACATGCGCATGTCCCGGTAGGTGGGCGCGTACATCAAAAGCTTCACGCCTTCCGGGATGCCCAGACGCCGTCCATCAGCACCTCGCCCTGAAAGCCGAAGGCCGTGCGGTAGGTATTGCGGCCGAACTCGGACCCGGCGATCATCATGGCGCACCGGCGCTCGACGCGCGCGACGCTCCGGTCGGACTTCTCGTCGTCGAAGCCCACCCGCTTGAAGCCCCGGTCCCCGTGCCAGGTCTGTATGTAGAACTGCTTGTCGGGGTCCCAGGTCAGCAGGTTGTTCTTGGTGTAGTTGTCCACCCACACCCGGGCGGTGGCCAGCTCCGCGTAGGCGCGGAAGGACTTCATGCTGACCGGCACGACGTAGTCCGGCAGCCGGTCCCGGACCTTCCCCATGGCGTCCGGCCGGAACAGCCACACGATCTTCGCCTCCGGGCAGCGTTCGTGCAGCCGCTCGGAGATGTAGCGCGGGTTGTCGCCGTAGTTGCGCCCCTGAAAGCAGCTGAACACCACCTTCCAGGGGTCGATGCCCCGCAGGGCGCGGCTGACCCGCACGATGCCCTTGCGCAGGTACCGAAGCTCCGAGGGTTTGTAGCCCATAAGTCGCGCCCTCCCTCAGCCCTTCATGCGCTCGATGATGTAGTCGCACACCGCGTCGGTGGCATGGCCCGTCTCGGTGATGCCGAAGTAGGCGCGAATGTCGGCGCAGTTCTGGAGGATCTTCTCCTCCGTCAATCCCTCGATCAGCGCCTCCAGCGCGGGCTGGTCCTCGGCCAGCAGAAACGGCGCGTCGTGCACGTCGTAGTAGACCTCGCGGGTGGAGATGTACTCCTCCCAGTCCGCCACGAAGAACAGCGCCGGCTTGTCTTTGAGGATGAAGTCGGTGGCGGCGGTGGAGTAGTCCGTGAGCACCATGTCCGCCGCGAGCAGCAGCTCGGCCATCTCGTCGTATTGGGACACGTCCACCAACCGGTCCTTCACCGCCTCCAGGTCGATGCCCTGGGACTTGTAGTGGGCGCGGAACAGGCAAAGCCACTGATCCCCCGTCTTCCTCTCCAGGCAGTCCAGCGTGCGCATCAGGTCCATCTGGGCGCGCTTGGGCACCACGGCGGCGTTCTCCCGGTAGGTCGGCGCGTACAAAAGCAGCTTCACGCCCTCGGGGACGCCCAGCTTTTCGCGCATCCGGCGAATCTCGTCCGGGTCGCTGCGCACCAGCATGTCGTTGCGGGGCGCGCCCTCGGTGATGTACTCGCCCTTGTAGCGAAACGCCGTGCGGTACAGCCTTTCGCCGAACTTCGACCCGGTCAGCACCCGGTCCGCGCGCTCCTCGATGCGGTAGGGTCCCTTGGCCCACATGGGCTCGTCGTAGCAGATCTTCTTGACGGGCCGGTCGCCGTGCCAGGTCTGTATGTAGAACTGCTGCCCCTTCTTGTGCCGGAGCAGGTTGCTCTTGGTGAAGTTGTCCACCCAGATGCGGGCCGTGGCCAGCTCGTGGTACGCCTCGGGGGACACGCAGTGCACGATCTTCACGTAGTCCGGCGCGATCTCTCGGGCGTGGGGCATGGCGGCCTCCTTGAACAGCCACACGATCTTCGCCTCGGGGAAGCGCTCGTGCAGCCGCTCGGAGATGAAGCGCGGGTTGTCGTTGTAGCTGCGCCCCTGGAAGCTCATGAACACGGCCTTGCGGGGGTCGACGCCGTCCCGCAGGCGATAATACCACACCGACATCCGCCGGTAGAGGCGCTTCAGTTCCCGGAGCTTTTTGCGAACCGCTCCCACGTTCTCCTGTTGACTCATATGCTCAACCCTGCATTCTTTCGATGATGTATTGACACACCGCGTCGGTGGCGTGGCCCGTCTCCGTGGTGCCGAAGAACCGGTCCAGCGCCTCGCAGTTCTCCCGGGCCTTCTGTGCGTCGGTTTCGTCGATCAGCTTCTCAAGCTCCGCCTGGTCGTGGGCGATCAGGAAGGGCGAATCCTCCATCCTGAAATAGAAGCTGTGGTCGTCCTTCAGATACCCGTCCACGTCGGCCTGGTAGAGGAACAGCGGCCGCCGCAGAAGCGCGAAGTCCCCGCCGCAGGAGGAGTAGTCGGTGATCAGCATGTCGGAGATCAGCAGAAGCTCCGCCATCTCGGGGTAGCCGGAGGCGTCGATCATCCGCGCGTCGTCGGCGTCGGCGATCAGCCCGGCCATCTTGTAGTGCGCCCGGTACAGGCAGCGCCAGGGCTGTCCTGTCTTCTTCTCGAGGTGGTCAAGCGTCCGCGGGATGTCCAGCACCGCCCTCTGCATGCCCCGGTTGTCCGTGCGGCGGTAGGTGGGCGCGTACATCAGCACCCTGACGCCCTCGGGCAGGTCCATGCGCCTTCGAATCTCAGCCGCCAGGGCGGGGTCGTTTCGCATCAGCAGGTCGTTTCGGGGGCAGCCGTCCATCAGCACGGGGCCCTGGTACCGAAACGCCGTGCGGTAGGTGTTTTTGCCGAACTCCGAGCCCGCGATCATCATGGCGCACCGGTCCTCGAACAGGTAGACCGCCTTCTTTTCGTCGTCCACGCCCACGCGCTTGAAGCCCCGGTCGCCGTGCCAGGTCTGTATGTAATACTGCTTTTTGTCGTTGAGATAGATGTTCTCGGCGTGGCGGGAGTTGTCCACCCAGAAGCGCGCCGTGGCCTGCTCGTACAGGCCGTCGATGCCCAGCGGCGTCACCCGGCGCACGTAGTCCGGCGTCTTCACCTTGTCCATGCGATTTTTACTGATGAGCCAGACGATGTCGCAGTCCGGCTTCAGCGCGTGCAGACGCTCGGAGATGTAGCGCGGGTTGTCGGAATAGGCGTCGCTGTCGAAGCTGGAGAACACCACCTTGTCCGCCCGGATGCCGCGCACCCTCTGGAACAGGCGCATCAGGTTGACCCGGTACGCCCGAAGCAGCGGGTAGAACACCTTAAACGTCAGGGGATTGTTTTTCAACGCCTGTTTGACGGCCTTGGTAGATAGCATGCTGAGGACCCCTATGTATGAATCGTCATTTCATTATACACTACCCGCATGGAAAATGCAAATATCATCGTCCTGGCGTCAGCCCCTTGATCGCCCCATCCAGCCACGCCAGCGATTCGCGCTTATAGCGCTGCCGGATGGCGTCGACGCGGTCCCAATCGACGGGGGTGTCCTCCCGGTAGGCATTCTTCTGTATGAAGCGGTTCTCCAGCCCGAACTTGCCGCAGAGGTCCCTGTACTTGAGCTCCCCGCCGCTGCGCTCGAAGGCATAGAACTCCCTGTGGAACAGAAGCGCGAGGCACGCCCCGTGCAGCGAATTGCAGAATACGGCCTCGGCGTTGCGCACCAGCGACACGAATTCCTCGATGCCCGCGGCGACAAAGGTCCTGTGCCTGAGCCCGCTGTTGGGGTACAGCGACACCTCCACCACCCTGAGCCCCCGCGCGGCGGCGTACTGCCGGGCGCACCCGGTCACGTAGCCGTCGGGCCGGATGGGATAGTAGATCAGCACGTACTTCTCCTTCACCTGCCTGGGCGCGGTGATCTCGTCGAAGTCCTCCGGCTCCGCCAGCAGCACCGGGTCGATCACGTCCGCCACGGGCTTGTCGGTGTGGGCGCGCACGATCTCCGAGGCGTAGCGCTCCCGCATCGAGATGGCGTCGGGATGCCTGAGCAGCTCGTCCAACTCGCGCAGGTGGTCCGGCGACAGGTCCGCATCCGACATGCTGGCCGAATACACGACCTTGCGGATGTCCTTCATGCTGGGCAGCGCGCCGAAGTAGACCATGTTGAAGCTGCCGCCGAAGTAGCCGGGCGACCAGATGACGTCGCTCTCAAAGAACAGTATGTCGTAGGGCAGATCGGCCCCGGAGAGCGATTCGGCATCGTACTTTTTTTCGGAGATCGCCAGATGCGCCCCGAAGAACGCCTGGAACTTTCGCCAGCGCCGCATATAGCCCGGGGTCAGCATCAGGTAGGTGCCGATCTTCTTCGGGTTTTTCAGCGGTTTCTTCGGCCAGAAGTGCCGCCACGGGGCGTAGGTCCGCCGGTTCCACGGCGGATAATCGACGATCTCGCAGCTGTCGATGTCGCCCCGCCTGAGCATCAACTTCCGAAAGAACCAGCTGTGCAGCACCGCGCCGTAGTTCAGCCGGCCCGTGTAGATATTGATGCTCAGTATGCCCGCCCGCATGGTTTCATCCCCTCTGTATCGCTTCATATGCCGCGATACCAGTATACCGCAAAAGCCGGGCGGATGGGATTAATTCGCGGTTAATTGCGAGGCGATCACATTCTACGCCGTCTTGCGCACGGCGATCTTGTCCGAGACGAGGGCGATGAACTCCCCGTTGGTGGGCTTGTCCTCCCGGCGGAACACCTTGTAGCCGTACATCTGGTTGACGGTCTCCAGCCGCCCGCGGGTCCAGGCGACGCCTATGGCGTGGCGCATGGCGCGCTCCACCTTGCTGGCGGAGGTGTCGAAGCGCCGCGCCACGGCGGGGTAGAGCTCCTTGGTGATGCGGTTGATGACGTCGTGGTTCTCCAGCACCATCCGCACGGCCTCCCGCAGGTACTGGTAGCCCTTAATGTGCGCCGGGATGCCCAGGGCCAGGAACAGGTTGGTGATCTGCTCGTCCACGCTCTCCCCCTCCGACGGCTCCGCCCCGGGCTCGGCGGCCTCGGGGCGCTCCCCGGCGATCTCGACGATGCGCGCATACAGAAGCCGCATGTCGAAGGGCTTGACCATGTAGTAGCTCGCCCCCAGGCGGATCGCCCGCATGATGAAGTCGTCCCGGGCCAGTCCCGTCAATACGATCACCCGCGGCTTCACCGGGAAATCCGGCTGCCCCAGCTTCTCCAGCGCCATGAAGCCGTCCTGCCGGGGCATGATGATGTCCATCACCAACAGGTCCGGCGTCCACTCGATCACCTTCTCCGGGATCTCCATGCCGTCCGACACCGCGCCCACCAGCTCGATGTCCGGCTGCCGCCCCAGAAAATCCGACAATAGCTTCAAAAGGCTTCGGTTATCGTCCGCCAGCATCACTCTGATTTTATCCATGATTGACCATCCTCCGTGTGTTTTTTGTCAGTATATATGTCTCTCATAGTCGGAATATGACGTATAAAAAGAGGCTCTTCACGAATAGTTGTAGGATAACGACCTCTCAGTCACAGCCTGCGGCTGTGCCAGCTCCCCTAAAAGAGGAGCCAAGGCTACCGCCTGTGAACGTAGCCCCTTGCCTCCCCTCTCAGGGGAGGTGCCCCGGCCCGTAGGGCCTAGCGAAGCGTCAAGGGGCGGAGAGGTTCCCCGTCATGCCTCCCTCTCAGAGGGAGGTGGCCCGCAGGGCCGGAGGGAGTGGGAGGTGCCGAGCGAAGCGAGGCGGAGAGGTTCCGTAACCAGCGGAGAAGAATCCCACAACAAAACGTAAAGAACCTTATTACTTCGGCAGTTATATATTGCCAATGAGATGCGCAGGATAAAGCGTCAGATGCAAGGCGGAGGAGGGAGGCGATGCCGTAGCATCGGCGACTGA
>CADASI010000068.1 GCA_902790525.1 uncultured Eubacteriales bacterium | reverse complement strand
TACGGCTTCATCGAGGCCCCCTACCGCAAGATCGACAAGGCCACCGGCGTCATCACCGACCAGATCGACTACATGACCGCCGACGAGGAGGACAAGTACATCATCGCCCAGGCCAACGAGCCGCTGGACGAGAACAACCGCTTCGCCCGCGAGCGCGTCACCGTGCGCCGCCGCGACGAGATCATCGAGGTCGAGGCGAACATGGTGGACTACGTGGACGTGTCCCCCCGCCAGCTGATCTCCGTGGCCACCGGCATGATACCGTTCCTCGAGAACGACGACGCCAACCGCGCGCTGATGGGCTCCAACATGCAGCGCCAGGCCGTGCCGCTTTTGAAGCCCGAAGCGCCCTTCGTCGCCACCGGCATCGAGTACAAGGCCGCCTGCGACTCCGGCGTGGTGCTGCTCTCCCGCGAGGCCGGCGTGGTCACCCGCGTGACCGCCGACGAGATCGTCATCCGCGGCGAGGACGGCCGTGAGGAATACTACAAGCTGCAGAAGTTCGCCCGGTCCAACCAGGGCACCTGCATCAACCAGCATCCCATCGTGTCCGAGGGCGAGGTCGTCAAGGCCCGGCAGCCCATCGCCGACGGCCCCTCCACGGATCAGGGCGAGATCTCCCTGGGCCGCAACGCGCTGATCGGCTTCATGACCTGGGAGGGCTACAACTACGAGGACGCCGTATTGCTGTCCGAGCGCCTCGTGAAGGAAGACATGTACACCTCGATCCACATCGAGGAATATGAATCCGAGGCCCGCGACACCAAGCTGGGCCCGGAGGAGATCACCCGCGACATCCCCGGCGTCGGCGAGGACGCCCTGCGCGATTTGGACGAGCGCGGCATCATCCGCATCGGCGCGGAGGTCCGGGCCAACGACATACTGGTCGGCAAGGTGACCCCCAAGGGCGAGACCGAGCTGACCGCCGAGGAGCGCCTGCTCAGGGCCATATTCGGCGACAAGGCCCGCGAGGTCCGCGACACCTCGCTGCGCGTGCCCCACGGCGAGTTCGGCATCATCGTGGACGTGAAGATCTTCACCCGCGAAAACCGCGACGAGTTGAGCCCCGGCGTCAACCAGATGGTGCGCGTGTACATTGCCCAGAAGCGCAAGATCCAGGTCGGCGACAAGATGGCCGGTCGCCACGGCAACAAGGGCGTCGTGTCCCGCGTACTGCCCGAGGAGGATATGCCCTTCCTGGCCGACGGCACGCCGCTGGACATCTGCCTGAACCCGCTGGGCGTGCCCTCCCGTATGAACATCGGTCAGGTGCTGGAGGTGCATCTGGGCCTGGCCGCCAAGGCGCTGGGCTGGCACATCGCCACCCCCGCCCGACCATACAGTTCTCAAAGATCGGCATCAACCGCACCGGCAAGCTGTGGGTCTACGACGGCCGCACCGGCGACCGGTTCGACAACCCCGTCACCGTGGGCTATATGTACTACCTCAAGCTGCACCACCTGGTGGACGACAAGATCCACGCCCGCTCCACCGGCCCGTACAGCCTGGTGACCCAGCAGCCCCTCGGCGGCAAGGCCCAGTTCGGCGGCCAGCGCTTCGGCGAGATGGAGGTGTGGGCCCTGGAGGCCTACGGCGCCAGCCACGTGCTGCAGGAGATACTGACCGTCAAGTCCGACGATACGATCGGCCGCGTCAAGACCTACGAGGCCATCGTGAAGGGCGAAAACATCCCGGACCCCGGCATCCCGGAATCCTTCAAGGTGCTCATCAAGGAGCTCCAGTCCCTGGCCCTCGACATCAAGGTGCTCAACGAGGACAAGGAAGAGATCGAGATTCGCGAGCTCGAGGACGATATCTATGCCAACGAGAGCGAGTTCAAGGAAGAGCTCGTGCCCACGCTGCCCATGGACGGCATGACCGAGGAGGAAGAGGCCGTCGTCGAGGACTTCGACTTCGAGGAGCTCGACCTGGGCGACGACGATTTCAACCTGGACGACGACTTCTGATGTCGCCCTGCGCTACTCCGCTTCGCGGAAGCGCAGGTTTCGGGCGCGTCTTGCCACTTCGTGGCTGCGCTTGCGCCCTCAGCCCTCGCTGACGCTCGGGCGCTCCTTACGCCCCGTGCTATTGCATGTCTGATATAGAAAGGAGAGACCTCCTTGTTTGATTTGAATAACCTGGATTCCATCCAGATCGGTCTGGCATCCCCGGAAAAGATTCGCCAATGGTCCCACGGCGAGGTCACCAAGGCGGAGACCATCAACTATCGCACCCTCAAGCCCGAGCGCGACGGCCTGTTCTGCGAGCGCATCTTCGGGCCCACCAAGGACTGGGAGTGCAACTGCGGCAAGTACAAGCGCACCCGCTTCAAGGGCGTGGTGTGCGACAAGTGCGGCGTCGAGGTCACCAAGGCCAAGGTGCGCCGCGAGCGCATGGGCCACATCGAGCTGGCCGCGCCCGTGAGCCACATCTGGTACTTCAAGGGCATCCCCAGCCGCATCGGCACGCTTTTGAACATCAGCCCCCGGGCGCTCGAGCAGGTGCTGTACTTCGCAAGCTACATCGTGCTCGACCCCGGCGACACCGCCGTATCCAAACTGAGCCTGCACCAGCTGCTGACCGAGACCGAATACCAGCAGAAGAAGCAGCAGGCCGCCGAGATCGGCTTTGAGTTCCGCGTGGGCATCGGCGCGGAGGCCGTCAAGGAGATGCTCCAGGGCGTGGACCTGGAGGAGCTCAACAGCTCCCTGCGCAAGGAGCTGGACGAGCTGGCCGCGCGGGAGACCAAGCGCGACAGCGAGGGCCAGAAGCGCCAGCGCATCATCAAGCGGCTGGAGGTCGTGGAGGCCTTCCGCCAGTCCGGCAACCGTCCCGAGTGGATGATACTGGACGTGGTGCCGGTCATCCCGCCGGAGCTTCGCCCCATGGTGCAGCTCGACGGCGGCCGCTTCGCCACCGCTGACCTGAACGACCTGTACCGCCGCGTCATCAACCGCAACAACCGCTTAAAGCGGATGCTCGAGATGAACGCCCCGGACATCATCGTCCGCAACGAGAAGCGCATGCTGCAGGAGGCCGTGGACGCCCTGATCGACAACGGCCGCCGCGGTCGCCCCGTCACCGGCGCGGGCGGACGGCAGCTCAAGTCGCTTAGCGACCTGCTCCGCGGCAAGCAGGGCCGCTTCCGCCAGAACCTGCTGGGCAAGCGCGTGGACTACTCCGGCCGCTCGGTCATCGTGGTCGGCCCGTCCCTCAAGCTGTACCAGTGCGGCCTGCCCAAGGAGATGGCGCTTGAGCTGTTCAAGCCCTTCGTCATCGAGCGGCTGGTCAACCAGGGCATGGCCGTGAACGTCAAGACCGCCAAGCGCTCCGTGGAGCGCCTGCGCCCCGAGGTGTGGGACGTGCTGGAGAGCGTCATCCGGGACCATCCGGTCATGCTCAACCGCGCCCCCACGCTGCACCGCCTGGGCATACAGGCCTTTGAGCCGGTGCTGGTGGAGGGCAAGGCCCTGAAGCTTCACCCGCTGTGCTGCACCGCCTTCAACGCCGACTTCGACGGCGACCAGATGGCCGTGCACGTGCCGCTGTCCATGGAGGCCCAAGCCGAGGCCCGCTTCCTGATGCTGGCGGCGAACAACATTCTGAAGCCCCAGGACGGCAAGCCCGTCATCTGCCCCACCCAGGACATGGTGCTCGGCTGCTACTACCTGACCATGATCCACGAGGGCATGAAGGGCACCGGCAAGGTGTTCACCGACGTGGACGAGGCCCTGATGGCCTACTCCACCGGCGATTTGGCCCTCGAGGCCCCCTGTAAGATCCGCATGACCCGGGAGATCGACGGCGTGAAGCACAGCCGCCTGGTGGAGACCACCATCGGCCGCGTGATCTTCAACGAAGCCATTCCCCAGGACATGGGCCTGCAGAAGCGCGAGACCGTGGAGGACATGTTCAAGCTGGAGATCGACGAGGTCGTGGGCAAGAAGCAGCTGGCGAAGATCGTCGACACCTGCTACCGCACCCACGGCGTCACCCGCACCAGCCAGATGCTCGACGACGTGAAGGCCCTGGGCTACCGCTTCTCCACCCGCGCGGCGCTGACCGTGTCCGTGGCGGACATCATCGTGCCCGAGAGCAAGAAGCAGATCCTCGCCGACGCCGAGAACCAGGTGCATCAGATCGAGCGCCAGTTCAAGCGCGGCCGCATGTCCGAAAACGAGCGCTACACCAGCGTCATCAAGATCTGGGAGCAGGCCACCAACGACGTCACCAAGCAGGTGCTTGCGACGCTTGAGAAGTTCAACCCCATCAACATGATGGCGGATTCCGGCGCCCGCGGCTCCACCAACCAGATCCGCCAGCTCGCCGGCATGCGCGGCCTGATGGCCTCCCCGACCGGCAAGATCATCGAGCTGCCCATCAAGGCAAACTTCCGCGAGGGCCTGTCGGTGCTCGAGTTCTTCCTGTCCTCCCACGGCAGCCGCAAGTCGCTGGCCGACACCGCCATGAAGACCGCCGACTCCGGCTACATGACCCGCCGCCTGGTGGACGTCAGCCAGGAGAACATCGTGCGCGAGGTGGACTGCTTCGCCGCCCGCGGCGAGCGCGTGCGCGGCATGAAGGTGCGCGCCATCGGCACCCCCGGCAACATCATCGAGGGCCTGAACGACCGCATCCGCGGCCGCGTGGCCGCCGAGGACGTGGTCGATCCCGCCACCGGCGAGGTCATCGTGCAGACCAACGAGCTGATCACCTACGACATCGCCAACCGCATCTGCGACGCGGGGATCGAGGAGATCTCCATCCGCAGCGTGCTGACCTGCCAGAGCCACGTGGGCGTGTGCGCCAAGTGCTACGGCGCCAACATGACCAACGGCAAGATCGTGGACGTGGGCGAGGCCGTGGGCATCATCGCGGCCCAGTCCATCGGCGAGCCCGGCACGCAGCTCACCATGCGCACCTTCCACACCGGCGGCGTGGCCACCGGCGAGGACATCACCCAGGGTCTGCCCCGCGTCGAGGAGCTGTTCGAGGCCCGCAAGCCCAAGCGCGAGGCGACGCTGGCGGACATCGGCGGCGTGGTGCACATCACCACCGACGCCAAGAAGCGCCGCAAGCTGATCATACAGTCCACCGAGGACGCCGAGACCAAGGAGTATCCGATCAACTACGGCTCCAAGCTCAAGGTCGAGGACGGCGACACCGTCTCCGCCGGCGACGAGCTGATCGAGGGCTCCATCAACCCCCACGACCTGCTGCGCATACTGGGCGTCAAGGCCGTGCAGGACTACCTGGTCAAGGAGGTCCAGTCCGTCTACCGCAGCCAGGGCGTGGAGATCGCCGACAAGCACATCGAGGTCATCGTGCGCCAGATGCTCAGGAAGGTCAAGGTCGAGGAGGCCAACGACACCGACCTGCTGCCCGGCGCGCTGGTGGATATCTTCCGCTTCGACCAGGCCAACCGCAGGACCCTCGAGGCCGGCGGACGCCCCGCCACCGCCAAGCGCACGCTGCTGGGCATCACCAAGGCCGCGCTGGCCACGGAATCCTTCCTGTCCGCCGCGTCCTTCCAGGAGACCACCCGCGTGCTCACCGAGGCCGCCATCAAGGGCAAGAACGACCCGCTGCTGGGCCTCAAGGAGAACGTCATCATCGGCAAGCAGATCCCCGCCGGCACCGGCCTCAAGCGCTACGCCAACATCGAGATCCACGAAGCCTATTGATCACAGTAATCCCTGCCCCGCGTCGAAACGATGCGGGGCAATGTTTTTAGAAATTGTTTACAAATTCCACCGCGAATGCCGGGGGAACTGCGTTGAAATGACGCGACAATGATGGTATAATAATCGTAGCATTTCTACGAGGATGGAGACCATGAAAATTCGCAAGCTTACGATGATGCTGCTGGCGCTGGTGCTGCTGATCGCATCGGTCCCGGCGTTTGATTTGCCCGCGCTGGCGGCAAAGATGCCCTACCGCATCTACGTCGATCTGACCAACCAGATCGTGACCATATACAGCAACGAAACCGACGAGGTGGTGCGGCAGATGTTGTGCTCCTCCGGCGCGAAGGACGCCACCCCCACGGGCACCTTCACCATGCCGGCCAAGGAGCGCGACGAGGAGCGCACGGAGTGGTTCCACTTCAACGCCTTCGGCGGCTACGCCCGCTACGCCTCCCGCATCCACTGGGACGTGATGTTCCACTCCCTGCTGTACAACCGCCCCAAGATGACCGCGCTGGACAAGCAGTCCGTGCTGGACTACGGCAAGGCCGTCTCCCACGGCTGCATCCGCATGCGCTGGCAGGACGCGGAGTTCATCGCCAAAAAGTGCCTGCCGGGCACCAAGGTGAAGATCTACAAGAGCGGCGAGGTGGACAACGACCTGCGCACGCTGCTGTTTCAGGCGTCCTACACCAACGAAAACGGCCAGAGCTACAAGGAATACCTGGGCATCCCGGACCAGCCCGGCGTGATGGGCCGCTACTCCGAGGGCGAGGACGTGCGCGATTTACAGATGCGCCTTCGGGACCTGGGCCTGTACACCGAGGAGATCTCCGGCGTGTACCAGGTGCCCACCGTCACCGCCGTGCGCCAGGCGCAGGCCATGATGGGCATGGAGCAGACCGGCGTGGCCACCCTTGAGTTCCAGAAGGCGCTGTACGCTTCCGACGCCCCCTCCGCCATGAACGTGACCATCACCGAGGGCATGAGCGGCCCGCTGGTGCGCTCCCTGCAGGAGAACCTGGCGGCGCTGGAGCTCTACACCGGCGAGATCGACAGCATCTACGACGTGGACGTGATCGAGTCCGTGAAGGTCTTCCAGGGCGCCTACGGCTGCACCGTGGACGGCGTCGCCACCCCCACGCTGCAAAAGGCCATCTACTACGAGGCCGGGCGGCTCAAGAAGATGTTCGAGTCCGAGGGCGGCTACAGCCTCCAGAAGGTGGACGAGGAGATCTACATGGGCACCATCAACTGCGAGCTGGGCGTGCGGCTGCGCGAGGAGGCCTCCACCACCAGCGACAAGAAGGGCCTTCTGCGGCTGGGCGACGTGGTGGTCGCCATCGAGCGCGTGGGCGACTGGTCCCGGGTCCAGAAGGGCAAGAACAGCGGCTACGTGATGAACAAGTACGTGGACTTCTACCCCCAGACCATATCGTCGCTCAAGTACGTGTCCCAGTCCGGCGCAAGCGAGTACACCATCGGCTACACCGCCCAGGACTACCTATCCGGCGCGGACCGTCCGGCGGACATCTTCCTGGATTACCTCACCTCCGGCGGGTCGCTGGACAGCTATGACAACCTCGTCGAATACGCCACCGTGTGCACCGACAGCGACGATGTGACGCTGAACCTGCGCGAATCCCCCAACACCGAGAGCGCCATACTCGACGTGCTCAAAAACGGCGCGCAGGCCAGGGTGCTCGCCCACTCCGAGGAGTGGTCCCAGGTGGAATACAACGGCGCCACCGGCTACCTGCTCAACCGCTACCTGAGCTTCTGGACCGGCGATCAGGACGCCCTCCAGGACCGCGAGGAGGAGGACGAGCCCGTGATCGTCGAGGAGGTCGACCAGATCGAGCACGCCGTGGTGGACTGCGACAGCGCCAAGAAGGCCGCCGTGTACGCGGAGGACTCCGCCGACGCCAAGGTGCTGGGCGGCCTCGCCAACGGCACAAAGGTCGACGTGCTGCAGACCCGCGACGGCTGGAGCCGCATCAGCCTCCAGGGCCACGAGGGCTATATGCGCGAGCAGGATCTCAAGTTCCTGGTCGAGGGCGTCGAGGCCTGATCCAATGTGACGACATCCGCCCCGCTCGTGTTAAGGAGCGGGGCGGATGTCGTCAGAGTGCAGAGTACAGAGTGCAGAGTGCAGTTTTGGTTCAAATCCCTTCGGGATTTGTTTGATTAAAGGGAGATCGGACCAGCGTAGGGGCGATCCCCCGATCGCCCGCCGCAATGTACGACAAGCGGACTGCCGTAGGGGCGCCGATGCGGCGCCCGCCCGTTGCGAAGCGGACGCCATAGATGGCGTCCCTACAGGGTTTTTTATCTCTGTACTCTGTACTCTGCACTCTGTACTCTGCACTCTGTACTCTGCACTCTGCACTCTGTACTCTGTACTCTGCACTCTGTACTCTGTACTCTGCACTCTGAAAAGGAGGTTCCCATGCCCAATTTTGCGAACATGAGTCTGAACGAACTGATCCGCCCGGAGGGGCATCCTTGCGCGTGCGGCAAGGTACACGTCTGCGCGCTGAAATACCTGAACATCGGCCGGGGCATACTGTCCGAGGTGCCGAAGATGCTTAGCGCCATGGGCGTACAGCGGCCGTTTGTGGTCTGCGACGACAACACGTACCGCGTCGCCGGGGCGCGGGTTGTCGGGATCCTCACGGCGGCGGGCATCGACCACCGGCTGTGCGTGATCCCCTGCGTGCATGGCGAGCGCATCGCCCCGGCGGAGTGGGAGGTCGGCAGCGTGATCATGCACTTCGACCCCGCCTGCGACGTGTTCCTGGCCGTGGGCAGCGGCGTGATCAACGACATCTGCAAGGTGGCGGCCAAGGCCACCGGGCGGCCCAGCGCCGTGGTGGGCACCGCGCCGTCGATGGACGGCTACGCCTCCAACAATGCCGCCATGGAGATGAACGACGTGAAGGTGTCGCTGTACACCCACGTGCCCGAGGGCATACTGCTGGACACCGATATACTCGCCCAGGCCCCCATGCGCATGCTGTGGGCGGGCCTCGGGGACATGGTGGCCAAGTACATCGCCATCTGCGAGTGGCGCATCGCCAACCTCGTGATCGACGAATACTACTGCGAGGACGTGGCAGGGCTCATGCGTGCGGCGCTTGAGAAGATCATGGCCGCGTCCGACAAAATCACGGTGCGCGACCCGGACGCCATCGGCTCCATCGCCGAGGGGCTGGTGCTGGCCGGCATCGGCATGGCCTTCGCGGAGATCTCCCGCCCCGCCTCGGGCCTGGAGCACTACTTCAGCCACATGTGGGAGATGATGGCGCTGGAGCGCGGCCTGCCCTACGACCTGCACGGCATACAGGTGGGCGTGGGCACGGTGCTGACGCTGCAAATCTACCAGAAGCTCGCGGAGGTCACGCCGGACCGCGCCCGCGCCGAGGCCCACATGCGCGCCTTCGACCGCGCCGAATGGGAGGCGCAGGTGCGCCGGATATTCGGCAGGACCGCCGATCAGATCATCGCCATAGAGGACCGGGTGCACAAGAACGACCCCGCCGCCCACGCCAGGCGGCTTGACAACATCATCGCCCACTGGGACGAGATCCGCGCCATCATCCGCGAGGAGCTGCCCGATTCCCGGAAGCTCTGCGCCGCCATGGCCGCCACCGGCATGCCCATGACCCCGGCGGACATCGGCGTACCCGAGCAGGACGTGATCGACGCCTACCTCGGTTCGCGAGACATCCGGGACAAGTACCTGTGCTGCTCGCTGATCTGGGACCTGGGGCTGACGGAGGACTTCGTGAAGCTGCTGGAGGCGCGGGAGAAATGAGGCGCTATGTGATACGCCCCTTCTCGGACTGGGCAAAGACAGAGTTGCTGGAGATCGACGCGCGGCTGTGGACGCCGCCCGTCGACGTGGCCGCCTGGGGGCAGATCGCCCGGACGGCGGAGGGCCTGCTGGTCCGGCTGACCGCCCGGGAGGCGCACGTCCGCGCCGTGGAGGCCGGGCCGCTGGGCCATCCCTGGGAGGACAGCTGCCTCGAGTTCTTCTTCGCGCCCGTGCCGGGAGATGCGAGGTACGTCAACATAGAGTTCAACCCCAACGCCTGCGTGTGCGTCGGCCTCGGCGACGGATCCTTCCGCACCCGGCTGCTGCCGGAGCAGGATTGGCTTGCGCCCAGGACCTTCGCCACCCCCGACGGCTGGGGCGTCGAGTACCGTGTGCCCTACGCCTTCATCCGCACGCTGTTTAACGGCTTTGACCCCGCTCCCGGCGACGTCATCCGCGCCAACTGCTATAAGTGCGGCGACAGGACCCCCGCATAATCATTCAGATGTGTGCATGCCGTAGGGGCGGCGATGCGCCGCCCGCCCATGAAGTACGTTGCATTTCGTACCTGGGCGGGCGCCGCATCGGCGCCCCTACGCAGGTTTCATGAATCCATATGCATTTTGAGACAGCCCCTTTGTCGTATCCCGAAAGCTTACCGCTTCTTCCTCGCGGTATAGGACACCACCGCCCGCTGTATGACGATGAACAGCAGAAGCAGCGCGCCCGTGGCGATCTTGCCCCACCAGGAGGACAGGTTGCCGTTGAAGGTGATCAGCGCCGGTATGACGGACTTCAGGAGCACGCCGAACATGGTGCCGATCATATAGCCCACGCCGCCGGTCAGCAGCGTGCCGCCGATGACGACGGACGAGATGACCTCCAGCTCGCCGCCCTGCAGGGCCATGCTCCAGCCGGATTTGACGGTGAGCAGGTAGGCGATGCCGGCCAGCGCGGAGCAGAAGCCGTTGATGGCGTACACGGCCACCTTGGTCTTGCCCACGGGCAAGCCCATCAGCTTGGCCGAGGATTCGCTGCCGCCGATGGCGTAGACGTTCCGGCCGAAGCGGGTGTGCTGCAGGAGTATCGTGCCGATGATGATCATGGCGATGAAGATCAGCACGCTCAGGTTGATCGAGGCGATGGGCTTGATCTTCACCCACTCGCCGTCCACGAGGTGGCGCAGTGTGATCTTGAAGCCGGCCAGGTCGTTGATCAGCGGGTGGTCGATGGAGATCGACTCGCGGGAGATCAGGCTGCACACGCCGCGGGCCAGGAAGTTGCCGGTCAGCGTGGTGATGAACGGCGGCACGTTCAGGTAGTGAATGGCCGCGCCCATCAGCGCGCCGAGGCCCACGCCGATGAGTATCGACAGCGCCATGGTGACCACCGGGGAGACACCCAGCTTGGTGTAGCCGTAGGCGATCAGCATGCCGGTCAGCGAGGCCACCGACGCCACGGACAGGTCGATGCCGCCGGTGATCAGCACCATCGTCATGCCCACGGCGGAGATGCCGTAGTAGGCGTTGTCGGTGAAGAAGTTGACGAAGGTGCGCAGTGTGGTGAAGCCGATGGAGCCATACTTGATGGCGCCGTAGGCGTAGATGATCAGGAAGATGGCCACCGTGGCGTACACCATGATGTACTTGGGATTCATGATGCGGCTCAGGAGGCTCTGCCTGGAACCCTTCGTGTTCTGCATTACGCGATGCCTCCCTTCATCATGGCCTTGGCCTTGCTGCGGGTCGCGGCGCGCTTGGCCATCCAGTTGCGCACGGGCTCGGACTGAAGCACGATGATGACCGCGATGATCAGCGCCTTAAACGCCATGGTGGATTCGGGCGCCACGCCGAAGTAGTACACGAACGTGATGATCGTGCGGATGATGATGGAGCCGATGATGGTGCCCGTCATGGAGAACTTGCCGCCGGACATGCTCGTGCCGCCGATGACGACGGACAGTATGGCGTCGGTCTCATAGTTGATGCCGGCGTTGTTGGAGTCGTTGGACATGATGCGGCTGGAGTAGATCATGCCCGAGATGCCCGAGAGCAGGCCGGTCAGCGCGAAGACGATGAATATGACCAGCTTCGCGTTGATACCCGACAGGCGGGACGCCGAGCGGTTGATGCCCACCGATTCCACGAAGGTGCCGAAGGCGGTCTTGCGCACGAAGATCATGACCGCCGCCACGATGATGATCGTGAGTATGATGGGCGTCGGCAAAAACAGGCAGCTCCCCTGCCCGATCCAGCGGAAGGGGCTGAACATGGTGGTGTACTGCTTGCCGTTGGTGGTGATCTGCGCCACGCCGCGGCCGGACACCATCAGTATCAGCGTCGCGATGATGGGCTGAAGTCCCAGCTGGCCCACCAGGAAGCCGTTGAACGCGCCCATCAGCAGGCACACCAGAAGCGGCACCAGGATCACCAGTATGAAGGGGTACACGGTGTAGTCGCCGGGGGTCTGGTACAGCGGATTGGTGGGGTCCCAGCGCATCAGCTTCAGCGCCATGGCGCCCGAAACCGCCACCAGCGCGCCCACCGACAGGTCGGTGCCGCCCAGGGCGATGACCAGCGTCATGCCCATGCCGATGATGGTGATCTCCGCCGAGCGGTTGATGATGTCGATGAGGCTGCCGTACAGCATGCCCGTGGAGGGCTGGAAGCTGATGGAGAAGAAGTCGAGGCGGATGTTCAGGCAGACCAGCAGTATCAGCAGCTCCGCCACCACCGCCCAGGTCACCTTGGACCGGGCGATCTTATCCGGCACGGTGATCCGGCCCGTGGACAGCATGGCCAGCGCCACGGCGACGATCACGCACAGTATGGCGTCGACGATGAACGCCGGGCGCTGCTTGGCCAGGAAGCCCTCGGCGTCTGCGCCGAAGCTGATGACGCCCGTGCCCACCAGCAGGCACACCGCCGCCAGCACCAGCAGCGCGATGGACGGGAATAAGCTCTTCTTGCGCATCACGCACTGACCTCCTCTCCGGCAATGATCGAAAGTATACGGCTCTGGGTGTCGCCGTCAAACGGCCCTTCCAGCTCCGCGGCCTTGCTGCCGTCGCGCATGATGACGATGCGGTTCGAGCAGCGAATGACCTCCTCCAGCTCCGAGGAGATGAATATGACGGACACGCCGTCCTTGCACATTTCGATCATCAGCCTCTGGATCTCGGCCTTCGCGCCGACGTCGATGCCGCGCGTGGGCTCGTCCAGTATCAGGAGGTCGGGGTTGGTGGCCATCCAGCGGGCCACGATGACCTTCTGCTGGTTGCCGCCGGACAGCTCGCCGATCTTCTTCTCGGCGTCCGGCGTGGCGATGGACAGCGCCTTGATGTACTTGTCCGCCAGCTCGTTCTGCTCCTGCCGGGACAGCGGGTGCATGAAGCCGCGCTTGGCCTGCACCGCCAGCATGATGTTCTCGCGGACGGACAGGTCGCCGATGATGCCGTCGCGCTTTCTGTCCTCGGGACAGAAGGCCACGCCGTTCATGATGGCGTCAAAGGGCTTCTTGGCCGCCACGGTCTTGCCGTTGATGGTCAGCTTGCCCTCGGTGGGCCGGACGGCGGCGAAGATCAGCGAGGCGGTCTCGGTGCGACCGGAGCCCAGCAGCCCGGCGAAGCCCACCAGCTCGCCCTTCTTGACGTCCAGGGAGATGTCCTGCACCGGGTAGCCCACGGCTCCCAGGTGGTCGGCGGACATCATGTTGGGCGCGTCGGCCTTCACCTCGGCGGGGTGCAGGTCGAATATGGCCTGCATGTCCTTGCCGATCATCTTGGTGACCAGCTCCAGCTTGTTCAGCTCGTCGATGTTGTAGCAGCCCACCAGCTTGCCGTTTCTCAATATGGTCATGCGGTCCGACACGGCGTAGATCTGATCCAGGAAGTGGGTGATGAATATGATGCCCATGCCTTCCTTCTTCAGGTCCCGCATGACGTTGAACAGCAGCTGCACCTCGTTTTCATCCAGCGACGAGGTCGGCTCGTCCAGTATCAGTATCTTCGCCTGGATGTCCACCGCGCGGGCGATGGACACCATCTGCTGCACCGCCGTGGAGAAGTAGGACAGCGGGCGGGTGACGTCGATGTCCAGGTGGAAGCGCTTCATCAGCTCCCGGGCGCGCGCGTTGATGATCTTCTTTTTGAACTCCTTGCGGCCCACGAAGATGTTCTCCGCTACCGTCAGGTTCGGGCAGAGGTTGATCTCCTGGAACACCGTGGAGATGCCCATCTGTATGGCGTGCTGGGGGCTGATGGGCGTGATTTCCTTGCCGTCCAGCAGTATCGTGCCCGCGTCCTTGTGATGCACGCCCGTCAGGCACTTGATCAGCGTGGACTTGCCCGCGCCGTTTTCGCCCAACAGCGCGTGGATCTCGCCCGCGCGAAGGGTGAAATCCACCTTGTCCAGGGCCTTGACGCCCGGGAACTGGATCTCGATGCCCTTCATTTCGAGAATCGTCTTTTCCGACAAGAGCTATCACTCCTTATGCGATTTGCAACGACCGTAACCTTTCAGGCCGCGCGGAGAATTTGAAGCCCGAGAACTTCCAATTCTCCGGGCAGACTGAATTGCTACGAAAACAGAAAGAACAGGGCGGTAAAACTACCGCCCTGCAAAGGTCACTGACTATGCAGCAGCAGCCTTCTCATTGATGCTGGTTAGCAAAACCGCGCAGGTGCGGTTTTGCGGGTCGGCGGCGCCCAAGGGGTGACGCCGATAACCATTAATACTGCCGCTCGTCGATCACGTCAGCCGCCAGCACGGAAGTGGTGCCCTCGACCTCGATGCCGCCAACGCAGTCATACACGCCCTCTTCGGGATGGATGATGCCCTCGGGCAGGGTCTCGCCAGCCTCCAGCGCCTCGATGGTGGAGACGACGGTGGGGCCGTACAGGGGGGTGCACTCGATGGTGGCGTTCATCTCGCCGGCCACGCGATGATGATGTCCTTGCCGGGAACCAGGCCGGCGGCCTTGATGGCGTCGATGGCGCCCAGGGCCATGTCGTCGTTCTGAGCGATCAGCACGTCGATCTTATCCACGGACTTCAGCCAGCTCTCCATCAGGGCCTGGCCTTCGGCGCGGGTGAAGTTGCCGGACTGCTGGGCGACCTTCTTCATGAAGGGATAGGCCTCGAGAGCTTCCAGGTTGCCGGTGGTGCGGTCGACCTGAGCGGAAGCGCCGGTGGTGCCTTCCATGATGGCCACGGCGATTTCCTCGTTGTCGCGGCCCAGGCTCTTCAGATACTCGCCGGCCCACTGCACCTGGCGGCGGCCCTCAAGCTCGAAGTCACCGCCGAAAGCGGCAGCGTACTGGATCTTGTCCATGCAATCCGGGAAGCGGTCGACCAGAATCAGCGGGATCTCAGCCTCGTTGACTTCCGCCAGGACCTCATCCCAGCCGGTGTTCACAACGCCGGTGAACAGGATGTAATCAACACCCTGGGTGATAAAGTTGCGCAGCGCCTTGATCTGGTTCTCCTGCTTCTGCTGGGCGTCGTCGTAGACCAGCTCCCAGCCCTCATGCCCCTCGATGGCGGCATTGATGCTGTCGGTGTTCGCGGTGCGCCAGTCGGACTCCTGGCCGATCTGGGAGAAGCCAATGGTGACGGCGGAGGCGCTGGCAGCGAGGCTCAGCACCAGGCACAGGGCCAGAACCAGAGTCAACAGTTTCTTCATGATGGTATCCTCCTTCAAATTTTCGGGCTCATAACCCGTATGCAATGATTATAGCACATTTCTTAACATTAGTAAACCCTTTTCGTTGGAAAATGAGGGGAATTTTCGATAACTTAGCAAATAATGAGCATATGATATCGAATATTGATAACTACAAAAAAGAGCGGAGAACCGGGCGCGCCCGGTTCTCCGATATCACGTCAGTCCAGCTCGAACTCCTCGTCGTCCTCCTCGCCGTCCGGCTCCTCGTCGGGCAGCTCAGACGGGGGAAAGTCCATGGGGTCCGGTATCTCGCCGCCCAGGAAGGCCGCGCGGAGCTTGGCCTCCACCTCGTCGTAGATCTCGGGATGGTTCTTGAAGTACACCCGCGCGTTGTCGCGGCCCTGGCCGATGCGCTCGCCGTTGTAGGAATAGAAGGAGCCGGACTTCTTGACGATGTCCTGTTCCACAGCCAGATCCAGCAGCTCGCCCTCGCGGGAGATGCCCTCGCCGTAGAGCATGTCCACCACGCAGCTCTTGAAGGGCGGGGCGACCTTGTTCTTGACGATCTTGATCTTGACCCGGTTGCCCACCACGTCCTTGCCGTCCTTGATGGCCTCGGACTTGCGGATGTCGATGCGCACGGAGGCGTAGAACTTCAGCGCCTTGCCGCCGGTGGTGACCTCGGGGTTGCCGTACATCACGCCGACCTTCTCGCGCAGCTGGTTGATGAAGATCACCACGGCGTTGGTCTTGGAGATCACGCCGGTGAGCTTCCGAAGCGCCTGGCTCATGAGCCTTGCCTGCAGGCCCACGTGGCTGTCGCCCATGTCGCCCTCGATCTCGGCCTTGGGCACCAGCGCCGCCACCGAGTCCACCACCACGATGTCGATGGCCCCGGACCGCACCAGCGCCTCGCAGATGTCCAGCGCCTGCTCGCCGTTGTCGGGCTGGGAGACGTAGAGCTCGTCGATGTCCACGCCCACCTTCCGGGCGTACACCGGGTCCAGCGCGTGCTCGGCGTCGATGAACGCCGCCGTGCCGCCGGCCTTCTGCGCCTGGGCGACGCAGTGCAGCGCCACAGTGGTCTTGCCCGAGGACTCCGGCCCGTAGATCTCCACGATGCGGCCCTTCGGCAGCCCGCCCACGCCCAGCGCGAAATCAAGCTGCAAGCTGCCCGTGGGAATGACCTCCACCTGCATGTCCTCCACCGCCTTGCCCAGCTTCATCACCGAGCCCTTGCCGAAGTCCTTCTCGATCTTGCCCAGCGCGTTCTCCAGCGCCCGCTTCCTGTCCTCGGCGCCGGCGCGCAGCTTCTTGTCAGCCTTCTTTTCAGCAGCCATGTTCGTGCCTCCTGTTGTGTCATGTCATGCACCCATTATAGCAATCCGCCCGGCTTTTGTAAATCGAACATATGTTTAAATTTCCCCATTGCCCTTCTGTTCCCCGTCGCGCATCGTCTCCAGCCGCTTTCTCAGGGCGGCGGGCGTGGGCACGCCCATGCGCTCGGCGTTTTCGAGGATGGACAGCCCCTCGTTGGCGATGTAATAGAACACCGTGAGCGACTTGAACAGCTCCCTGCCGATGGCCGCGTCCAGCTGCGTGGCGACCAGCACGATCAGCATGATGAAGCCCTTGCGGGCGATACCGGTGAACCCCGCCTTCGACGACAGCCCGCCGCCCGCCGACTTCGGGCTCTTGCCCGTGATCGCCACCAGCACGCCGGTCAGATAGTCCACCGCCATCATCACCGACAGTATCGTCAGCCCCGGCGTCCACCCGCCGAACAGCGCCGCGATCGCGCCCGCGGCCAAGCCCGCAATTCGTATAACCTTGCTGTGCATTATAAACCCTCCTTCATATCAATTAGGAATGAGGAATGAGGAATTAGGAATTAGGAATTGAAGTCAGTGGCTGCCGCGCGATATGCCATATCACCTGACTGCCCCGTCAGTCACGGCATTCTATAATTCCTAATTCCTAACTCCTATCTCCTAATTCCAAATACAACGATCACCGCCCCCACAACGACGCACGCCACCGCCCTCGCCGCCGCGCAAAGCACGATATCCGCCCAGGCGACGGCCACCAGCACGTCCCTCACGCCATCCTCCCGGGGCGATAGAATATGAAGAACTGCTTGCGCTGCTGCTCGAAGGCGGACAGCCTCTGCCGCTTTCGGCTCGCGGAGGCCGGGTCGTTGGCGTACATCCAGGTGTCGTCGGTCTTCCACAGGCAGATGTAATGGCCGCCCCTGGTCCAGTACCCCGGTCCCATGGACGCCACCACCAGCGCGCCGTTCTTGAGCGCCTCCCGGGCGGAGGCCATGGACTTTGTCTGCACAAAACCCGTAAAGCCGTAGGCCTTCGCGATCGACTTGAAGAACCCCCACGCCGTACCGCTGGACTTCGTGCGGAAGCCGTGCGCTACGGCGTACCGACACATTTCCACCGGCGTGATCTTCGTGTTGATCCACGTTGCCATGATGTCCGCCATGGACGTCGGCCCGCACCCGGAGTTGGCGATGGTCTGGTTCTTGTTGCCGCAGGCGGTGTACACCACCTTCCCCCAGCGCCTGTCGCCCTGCTTGTAGTCCACGGGCTGCACGGTGTTCGTCCCGGCGGCCTTGCCCGTGCGGGTGTAGGGGCAGTCCCACAGCGCCAGCCAGTCGTTGCGGCCCACGTTGCCGGTGACCTCCAGCCCCGCCGACACCTGAAACGCCGTCACGTTGGCGCAGGTCTGCCGGCCATACTTGCCGTCGATGGCCGCCCCCACCAGCGCCTGCACCGCCTTCACGTACACGCTGCCGGACACGTCCCCGTACTTTACCTCGGGCAGCACCTCCACCAGCCCGGCCAGCGTCTCCGGCCCCGCCACACCGTCCACACGCAGGCCCATCGTCTTCTGGATGCCCTTTACCGCCGTCTTCAGCCGCGCCGTGAACCGGTCCTGCTTCCCCAGCCCCAGCAGTAAACTCAGCGCCCGCACCGCCTGCTTGCTGTTACCCGCGCTGTTCAGCTTCAGGATCATACTCCGCCTCCTTCGTCGCCCCGTTCATCATCACACGCCACCTCCACCAAAACATTTCCTCTCATGATCATCACCACGTCGCGCTCAACGACCTCGACGTGTTCCGCCTCATAATCCCACATACTCCCCCTCCATTCTTGTACCAACATAACCCCTACTCCCTACTCCCTACTCCCTGCTCCCTAACTCACGCTGATCTCAAACGCCGTCTCCAGCGTCTTCCCATCCTCGGGCCGCTCCCACTGCACGGGCACCTCCTGGCCGGCGCTCACGGGCGTCAAACTCGGCGTCCCGGTGGGCTTCACCGTGGAATTGGGTACCGCCGTGGCCCACTCGTCGGCAGACCCGTATTCCTTCACCTGGCCGGTGCCGGTGGAAAAGGTAGTCATCCTGAACTTGTAGTAGTTGCCTCTTTCTGCCGCGGCGTCAAAGTAATACCCGGCCAGCTCCCGGTCCGCGGTGCTGCCAAACGTATAGATGCAGTTGTTGTATCTGGTGATGAAAAACTGCGTCGGCCCCACGGCACAGCCGTACATGGCGGGCTTACCGTTCCGTACGCCCACCTGTTCGCTGACGTAAACCGACTTTTCCCTGTCGTTATAATCGATAAACCAGCGCTGCGTGTAGCTCAGCATGATCGCGTTGATGCCAGCGCCGTCGGTCCATAGGTCGCTGTGGACGCTGGCCATGTCGGCCTGTGTGACGGGCAGTATCAGCTCGTTCAGCGGGATCACGCCGTTCGGGTGGGCCTGGTCGCTCCACACCCCGCCGCTTCTGAGACAGGCCCTGACCACCATGCCGCTGAAGTCGATCAGCGCCCCGTCGGCGTAGGCGGTCAGCGTCGGCGGCGTGTCCACGACCAGCCGTGAGGGCAGCTTCTTCGTCACCAGCGCGCCGCCGGAGTCGGTTGTGGTGGAGGCGTCGTCGCCGTCCCTGTCGGTGCCGTTGGCCCGGCCCACGCCCCGCACCGTCACCCGGGCGTAGCCGTACAACCCGTCGTCGGCAGCGACAAACGTGCCGTTTTCGGTGATGGTCTTCCTGCCCAGCGTCACCGTGTCCTCCGGCACCCACAGGCAGCTCCCGCCGCCGACCAGGTTGGTCCTGAGCTTTTCGACGGTCATCTGCTTCGCCGTGCCGCCCTCCTGGATGGTGATATTCTTGCTCATATACTCTCACCCCTCAATACACGCGCAATCCCGTGATAATGGAGCCAGCGCCGAGCCCCTGATTGCTGTTTGAACCGATTCTGATTCTGAAATCAGTGCTACTATTTGTGTCAAGCGATATCGGATAAGGAGGTTCCCACCACAGCGTCCCGTTCTTGTAGATGTGCCAGTACCCACTGGCGTCGACATAGACCTTGACAGTACATCCGTTAAACTCGGCCTTGCTGGTTATACCGCTCTCCACCCAGCCGTTGTCCGGGGCGTAGAGGGCCCACACCCCCGTGGACCTGTATATAAATCCGTGATCACTGTTAGCCATCAGAAAGCGCTTGTGGTTGGCGTCGTTCAGATTGAGCGTATCCACGTCGATCTCATATGTATATGTATTTGCGCTATAACGTCGCCTTCCCAATCTGATTATACCTTTATTCGTAGAGAATTTCGCTCCGCTTGAATCTTGTGTTACGTTTGAATAATCGGGGGTATATCCGATTATTGTGTCCGTCATGGACTGTGTAAAATCGAAATTCAGCTCCAGGGGCGCGCTGGCCCCGGACACGTTCACCACCGCTTCGGCGGCGTCCTTCACGTCGTAGGTGCCGTTCTCGGTGATCTCCACGCTGCCCGTGGGCTCCGGATACCCCGGCCCCTCCAGCGCCCGGACGGCCGCGGCCATGTCCCCGGGCCGGTACAGCGCCGATCCGCCGTTCTTTTCGCGGATGGCATCCGCGATGTCCTGCAGGTGACCCGATGTCACCAGTACCTTGCTCACGCAATCACCCCCTTGTCGTTCGATGCCTCCGCCCCGTCGACGGAGATCACATGCAGCACGCCCCCGCACAGATCCAGCGCCACGGCGCACGCCACGTCCGCGCTGACGTCCCCCTGCGCCATCCTGCCCGCGCACACGGCCTCCAGCGGGCGCAGCACGTAGCGGTGGCCGTTCATCTCCGTGTCGATGTACGGATTGGCGACCGCGTAATCGTACCCCACCGGGAACCGGAATACGGACCGTCCGACCTCGATATCGCCGTACAGGTACCGTATCGTCAGCGCCGCCGACGCCACCGCCGACGCGCCCGCCAGCTTGAGCCGCGCCCGGGCCTGCACGCCGAAGCGGAACGTCGCCTGCCGCACGACCCCCGTCATCATGCCGTCCAGCCCGTCGCAGACCGTCACCCGCATGCCCGGGCGGTAGTCGGCGTTGTCGATGCACTCCAGCGTCAATTCCCGCGGATTGAACCGCCAGGCCGCCAGCCGTGACATCGCCGCGGCCACGTTGCCGTCGTTCAGGAAGTACATCCCCTCCAGGCTGATCACGTTCTCCGGCGCGGCCGGTGGCGCGTCCGGATTCCGCAGCTCGAAGGCCCGCGTCGTGACGACGTAGGTCGTCCCGCCGTCGTCCTGCACCCACTTGTCCGTGGACGTCGGCACCCCCGGCGCGAAGCTGTACGCGAAGGCGCGGATGGCCGTCACGCAGTCCCCCTCCGAGGCCGCGGGCCGCCAGAAGGTGTCGCGCATCGGGATCAGCGCGTTCCCTGCGTCCGCCGGCACGATCCCGATTAACTCGCCAAAGCAGCTCACGACCTGCGCCCCGATGGCAAAGCACGCCCACAGAAGCCGCTCCCGGGCGCTCTGCCGCGGCGCGAACCCCGTGATGACTGCCCCGGAAAACGCCTGGTCCAGCTGGTAGATATACACCCCCAGCCCCGAGCCCGTGTTGCGGAAAACGTCCACCAGCACGTCCGCGATGGGCGCGGCGTTGTAGTACGTCGCCGGGAGCACGTCCCGCGCGATCAGCGTAAGCGGCGACTCCGCCCGGATGCGCAGTATGTCCGCGTCCACCCGCACCGCCCGGGTAATGTAGTAGTCCGCCCACAGCCGCCCCAGATCGTCCCGAAGCTCCGCGTACTGCCCCGCCTCCGCCGCGTCCGATGTAAAGATGTCCGCCTCAAACCCGCTGATCGGCAGCGTCATCCCCGCCGGATCCACCTCCGGCGCAAACGACAGCGCCTTGATGCGCTCGTAGTCCGTCCCGTTGATCGTGATGTACATGCGCTACCCCCTTTCAGATAATTAGGAATTAGGAATTTGGAATTGGGAATTATAGAATGCTCCGCGCCCTCTCCGTAGGGACGCCATTCATGGCGTCCGCCTTGCCTTCCCCTTGAGGGGACCTCGAAAAACCTCACTTTGCCGCATACATTACTTCGGAAAACCCTGTATAACAAGGTTTCTTTCCGAGCCAATGCTTGCGAAAACAGGGTTTTTCGAAGTTGCATTGAGGGGGTTCGAGCGCCCGGAAAACAGTCCAGTGGACTGTTTTCAGCGAGAACGGGCCGGCAGGCCCCCGGAACGGTGTCTGCGTAGCAGGTGGATGAGGTGTCCCTGCCTCCCCTGTGCAAGGGGAGGTGTCATGCGAAGCATGACGGAGGGGTTGCCCCAATTCCCCATTCCCCATTCCCAATTCCCCATTTCTCAATACCATCTCCCGTCCCCGTCCTCGAACGCCGCCTCGACCCACGCCCCGTCGTGGTACGCATAGCACGCGCCCTCCTCCGGCACAGCCGTCTCCGGCAGCGGCGCGCGCCCCGCGGCGATCACCGCGCCCAGGCTCACGGCCTTGGTGGGATGGTTCCCCTCGACGGTAAACCGCACGCCCTTCCAGCAGCTCCCGCCGTCGGGCATGCGCACGTACACATCGCTGACCCGCGCCACCCTGCCGGTGACCGCCACCAGCCCGTTGTTGTAGGGCAGCACAAAGCTGTGCCCGTCCACGGGCCGGGTCAGTATCTCGTAGAGCGCCGCGTACTCGTCCCGGCACGTCAGCGGCACCGCCACGGTGACGGTGTAGCGCATGTACGTGCCCAGCACGTCGTTGAACACGCTGCCGTCCAGCATCAGCCCGCTGATCTGGCTGGGCGTCATCTCCGCCGCCCGCTCGATGTCGCACGGCCAGCCCCACGTCACGCCATCCACCGTAAACATCACATATCACCTCCCGAGAGGTCCGCGCCCACGCGCCGCGCCTCCTCGCCGCCCAGCCGGTACACCGCCCGCGCGAACTGCTGCCGATCCAGCTCCAGCGTGATGTGGATGTCCCGCCCCTGATCCATGGGCAGCTCCACCTCCCGTCCCGCCTGCGCGCCCCGCACGGCGGCCTCGATCATGCCCTTGAGCGACGCGCCTCCCGCGTCGTCGCCCAGCACCCCGCGATCAAAGCCCTCCTCGTAAAAATCCATCATCTCACCACCTCGATCTCCATCTTCTCCAGCCGCTCCAGCGCCGCCCCTGTGCCATCAACTCCCGACGACCCCGTCGATCCCATCGACCCCGTCGTCCTCTCCTTATCGCCCGTCCCTTCCGACCTCGCTATACCGCTCGACCCCGTCATCTTTCCCTTATCTCCATTCCCTTCGGACCTCACCAACTCGCAATACCGTCCCTTGAGCCGTATCCCCACGAACCCGCACAGCGCATAAAGCGCATCCGTAACATACACCCGATACGCCTCTTCCCGCCGACGCTCCTTTTCCCTTTCAGCCCGATACTCCTCCGCGCAGCTCATAATTTCCCTCCCAACGCCCCGCCGTAACCCCATTTCCCATTTCCCATTTCAAATTCCCAATTCCCAATTCCTCTCTCCTAATTCCTAACTCCTAACTCCCCCCGATCCAATCCACACCTCAAACGGCGCCACACCCACCTCCTCCAGCGAATAGTGCGCGGTATACTCAAACGGCCAGCGCGCGTTCTCGCGATCCTGCGCGCGCACCTGGAGCCCGCCGGTGGACAGCGCGTTGCGCAGCCGTATGGCGTAGTGGCCGGGGGCGGGCCCGTAGTCGAACACCAGCCAGAGATCGTCAAAATCGCGAAGCTCGAGCTGCGCGCGGGGCACGAGATGTCCCTCCTGCGCGTCGCACAGCGCGATGAGCCCGCGGGAAGCCGCGGTGTCCGCGCTGACGAACGCCCCGGTCAGCCGCGCCTCCCAGTCCTTCAACAGCTTCATCTCCCGCACGTTGCGGGGACAGTTCCCGACGCCCGCGCCCAGGTCGGCAAACCGCGGCTTCGCGACGAACCGCACCGGCCCGTCGGTCGCCCCGATGATGTCCTCCCGGCGCGCCGCGCCGCTTTCCACGTCGAACGCCCTCAGGAGCACCCCCGCGTTGACCCCCATGTTGTACCGGACGTTCCGCGGCTGTAACGCATACGGCGTTGGCATAGCGAACACTTCCTTTCTACTGCTCCGTCTCCTCCGTCGTCGCCAGCACGCTCACGCACACCGCCACCGAGCGCATGTCGCCGCCGCCCTCCTCCTGCATGAACGGATTCTCCGCGAAGAGATGCGCGGCCCCGTCCCCGACCGCCGCGCCGCCCTCCGCGAGGGCGGCGCGCATCTGGTCGCACACCCCGAAGGCGCCGGTCAGGTCGTTGCCCCGGCTCCACACCCACGCCTTCAGCGGCGCGCGCCGGAGGGGCGCGGGACGGACGATCTCATAGGTGATGTACGGAGCCTCCGCCCCGTCGGGCACGTCGTTTTTCCCGTAGGCGGGCAGCCCGAACCCGCCGAAGAATTGCTGCAAGGCCTGCGCGATGTCCGTCACGTCAGATCCCACCTTTCGCATTCCGCCTTCGCGGCGCGCACCGTCGCCTCCCCGGGCGTGGCCTCGTCGCCGTTTGAGGACGTCACCCTGAACGTCGCCCCGTCCGACACCCGCCTGAACACGTCCGGGTGATGAAGCCCCACCTCCGGCGCGGTCAGCACAACGAACGCCTCTTTAAGCGCCTCCCGCTGCGCCTCGCCCTCAAGGCCCGCGCGCCTTTTGATCAGCACGGCGTCAAACGCCGCCCCCTCCGTCCACACGGCCCGGTAGCCGCCCAGCCCGTCTGGCGTCTCGGCCTTTTGAAGCCGCACGCACCGGCACTGCATACTGTCCAGCAGACTCATGAGATCCTCCTCCATGTGTCCAGCCGGTCGGCGAAGGCCTCCTGCCACGCCGCGCCGCCCTTGGTGTACGAGTACACGCCCAGCACGCTCTCGGACTTGTAAGGCCCCTCCGCCGCGCTGCCGTACCGGCCGCGCCAGGCGGTGATCTCCGCCACCAGGCTCAGAAACGCCTTGGGCGGCCGCAGCACGGCGATCTCCCCGTCGAACACCTCGTCGGTCAGCCCCTCCGCCGGATAGCGGTAGATGCCGTCGTTGAACCGGCTGCCGATCACGCGGAAGTACTCCCCCGCCTGAAGCCCCGGCAATGCGATCCCCCCGTCGGACACCTCAAACCGCCCCGCCCGCCGCGCCACCTCAAAGTCGTTGTGGATGTGGTTGCAGATGATTTCAATCACGATCTCACCTCCGTTTCAATGAGAAATTAGGAGTGAGGAATTAGGAATTGGGATTGCCGCTGCCGCGTTCTCAAACCCCAGGCATATCGGCAGAATCGGCGGCAGTAACACGCTCTAATTCCTAATTCCTAATCCCTAATTCCTAACTCTTACTCGATCGTCCCCTTCACCACGCCGTCGGCATTCTCCACCAGCCACTTGATGCCGCTCATCACCAGGCTCTCCACCTGGGCGCGGGAATCGTTGGCGCGGCCGGACTTGATGCCGATGAACCCGGTCTCGTCGGCGGTGAGGTCGAAGGCCTCGGCCACGTCGCCGTTCATGGTGAGGTAGTACAGCACCAGGTTCTCCTTGGCGGTGGAGTACACCTCGTCCTCGGGGATGTTGCTGCTCATGACCACGGTGCCCAGCCCGAGGAAGTTCTGCACGTAGTTCATGCCGAAGGCCGTCTGCATGCTGATCTGCGCGGTGGCCAGGTAATCGGCGATGGTCAGCGGATTGATGAAGTGCACAGCCTGCACGGCATCGTCCTCAAACAGCACCTGGAGCTGTCCCCAGGACTGCGCCAGCACCGCCTGCAGGGTATCGCCGGTCACGACGGTGCCCACGGCGGGCACGTAGCCCTGCTGGCCCTCGGTGCCGGAGGCGGGCTGCACGACGCCGGTCAGGAAGGTGAAGAAGTCGCCGCGCACGCCCTTCTGCACGTCGGACATCAGGCTCTTGTCGGTCTCACGCACCGCCTGGGCGTAGCCGCACTGCTTGATCGACTCCGCGGTGGTGGCCTTGCGCCACTTCTTGAGCGTGATGTCGCCCACGGCCTCCCTGCGGCGCACGTAGCTCGACAGCGGGATCACCTCGCCCTCGGCCACCGCCCCGCTCTGGAGCTCGCCGTCGGTCTTGTACACGTACAGCGTGGTGCCCTCCATCATCGGCACCTTGCGCGCCACGCCCAGCGCGTCCATCAGGTCCTTCATGACCCCGCCCTCGAAGCGCGTCACAAAGTCAACCTCCCGCGCCTTCACCAGCTGCTGCGCGGAAATGGCGTTTTCCTCGGCCCCCTCGCCGAAGAGCTGCAGATTCAGATTGAAGTTCCTGTTCATGATCACTTGCTCCTTTCCTTGATCGTCCCGTTCGTCAAAATCCGAACATCTCGTGGTTCGCCGCGATCTCCCGCTCCCGGCGCGCGTCGTCCTGTATGGCCATGATCTCCTCCACGGTCATCCGCCTGGGCCTGGCCATGGCGGGCGGCTCGTCCACGGGCAGCCCCCGCACGCAGTCCCTGCCGACGAACTCCGGCCACATCTCCCTGAGGCGCGCGCGCTCGCCCGCCTCGTCGGCCAGACGGTTGCCGTCCATCTCCAGCGCGTTGAGATCGGTCATGCGCAGTATCAGCTCCCAGTAGCGCTCCGGCACCCGCTCCTGCTTCAGCAGACGGCAAAACGCCGCCCTGCGCGCCGAGAGCGCCTCCCGGCTCTCCACCGCCGCCCGGTAGTCCTCATACTCCCGCTTGAGCTGCTCGAACTCCTCGCACAGCGCCTCGTAGTCGGTCCTCTGTTCCTGCTGCCGTTCCTGTTCCTGTTCCTGTCGCTGATCCATGAAAAACCCTCCTTCTTTATAATTTGGAATTGGGAATGGGGATCGTCCCTACTCCCTACTCCCTACTCCCTACTCCCTTTTCAGAATCTCCTCCACCTCATCCACCGTGATCCACGGCAGATGCCTGAGTATGGTCTCCCGATCCAGCAGCTCCGCGGCCATCATGACGGTCCTGGTCTGCTCCAGCACATTGGCCACGCGGTTGCGCTTGTAAACCGGTTCGCCCTCCAGCCCGAGGATCCCCAGCAGCTGCTGTATGGCGTCGGTGCACTGGGCCTCGAAGTCGTCCGCGGCCTCGTCCAGCGGCTGGTAGGCCGCGTCGATCTCGGTCGCGGTGCGCTTGGCGGCGGACAGCGCCCGCACATCCAGCCCGCCGAACCCCTCGTAGATCGACGCGCGAATGAACTCAAGCCACGCCATGCGGCTCTCAAAGGGCACCTCCTGCACGTAGGGCTTCACCCCGCCGGCCTCCGACCCCATGCCGCGGGTATCGGCCACGGCCACGTGGTCCCGGGTCAGCCGGTTCAGGAAGTCGCGCAGGTCGCTCTCCCGCATGCCCCCGCAGTTCTCCACGATCCAGTAGATCTGGGCGCAGTCCATCAGGTCGTTGGCGAACCCGGACTGGATCAGATCATAGGCGTCGATCTTGGGCCGCATGCCGCACAGCGCCGACTGCCTGAGCCCCGACCCATACATGTGGATGATCGGCAGCTTGCCGAAGTTCTCCCGCCCGGTGGCCTCGAACCCGCCGTCGCCGGTCTCGATGCCGAGGGTCAGGTAGGGTCGCTTCTCCGACACCGCCACCGCCGCCGCCTCGCCGTCGGGGATCTGATAGTCCGTCGCCCCGTCCTCAGCGTACAGCACTGCGGACAAAGGCCGGCCCCCGTCCAGCCGCCAGAACCGCGCCCCGGCCCGCAGCGCCCCCGTGTGGACGTCGTAGAAGGGCACGAACTGCGTCAGCGGAAACACGTGCAGCCGCTCGCCGCTCCACAGTGCGAAGGCCTCCCCGTGAATCAGCGCCAGCCGCGCCATCTGGTAGAAATCCCGGTCGAACCGGGCCCCCAGCCGCGCCTTCACCTCGCCCGACCCGGCGAAGCTCACGCCGTTGCCCAGCAGGTAGGCGCAGCGCTGCACCGTGAGCTGGTGGAAGAAGTTCGACGGTATGCGGTTGTTCGCCGCCGTCAGATTGACCAGCGGATTCGCGCTGTGCTCCGCGATGAACTTCGTGTAGTTGTTCACCGTCGGGTTGCGCTGGTGATCGTACTCGTCCGCCACCAGCGCCTCCCGGTACGCCGCGCTCCGCGTGTGCTCCCGGATCGCCTTCGCGATGAACCCGCTGAGCGCCCCCGCCTCCACGGCGGCCTCGTAATCCTGGTACGTCAGCATTTCGTCACACCCCTTTTGGTTAATTAGGAATTAGAGTGTGTTTCTAAAATGCCTGAAGCGCATTTTCGGCGTCTTTGACTGCATTTCTGCGTTGCTTTCCCTTGACTTAGTCCCACTA
>CADASI010000067.1 GCA_902790525.1 uncultured Eubacteriales bacterium | reverse complement strand
CTGCCCGTTGCAGCGCAGGGCCATGCCGCCCCGGTCCAGCTCGATGTCTCCAAAGCGCAGCACGTCCGGCGCGTAGTCCGCCTGGCGCCTGAGCAGCGCCCGCACCCGCGCCGACAGCTCGGTGGTGGCGAAGGGCTTGGCCAGGTAGTCGTCCGCCCCGGCGTCCAGCCCGCGCACACGGTCCTCCACCGCGTCCCGGGCCGTCAGCATCAGGCAGGGCGAGGCCACGCGCTTTTCCCGCAGCGCCTCGAGCACCTGCACGCCGCTCATCTCCGGCATCATCCAGTCCAGGATCAGGCCGTCGTAGTTGCCGCCCTCCGCGTACTCCAGCGCGTCCCTGCCGTTGCAGACCACGTCCACCGAATAACCGGAGTGCTCCAGAAGCGCCTTCACCGCCCGGGCCAGGTCCCGGTCGTCCTCGGCAAACAGTATGCGCATAGACTCACCCGCCTATCGTTGTTCTAATGTCATTGATGTTCAAACTTGATGTATGGAAGCCTGTACGTGGGAATGAGGAATTAGGAATGAGGAATTGAGTTACCGGCTGCCGCGCGATAAACAATTCCTAATTCCTAATTCCTAATTCCTAACTCCTAACTAAACCGCTGTATTGGCACACGGATGTAGATAGTGATTCAGATGCCCTCAAACCCGTCCGGGTCCTGCATGACCTGCATCTCCGGCAGGAGAGCGGTGCCGTTGGCCTGGGCGTCGGGCTGCATCTGCATGCCGTTGGGCATCTGCATGCCGTTGGACTGCTGGCCGACACCCGGCTGGTTGTTGAACATGCCGCGCCCGCCGCTCATGCGGCCGCCCTTGCCGCCGTTCATGCGGCCGCCCTTGCCCATGCCGTTCTTAAACTGATAGCCGCATTCGGGGCAGGTGCCGTTGCGCAGGGCGTCGCGCTGCTTGTAGTCGTTGAGGATCAGGTCCGCCTGTTCCTGGGTCAGCTTGCCTGCCTCGACGTAGCCCTTCAGCTCGTCCTCCAGCGCCGCCTGTCGGCTTGACTGCTTCGCGGCGCGGTAGGCTTCGTAGGCCTGCCGGAGCGCGGTGTCGTCCTGCTGCGCCTGCTCGGGCTCAACCTGCTCGGGCTCAGTCTGTTCGGGCTGCGCGGGATCGGGCTGCGTCGCCTCCATGGCGGGCATCTCCGGCGCGACGTTCTCCGCCGCCGCCACCACGCCGACCAACAGCGCCGCGACCAGCACCAGCGCGAGCGTCATTCCTGTCAAAAAGTGTTTCATCGTATTCAACTCCTTGCGATAATTATTCGTCCTCTCCTCGGGACAGTTGCATTATCGCACGGGAACCTTACGTGAAACTAAAACGGATTTGAACATTCCGTGACGGTCAATCCGCGGGCGCCGCGCGGTTTTTTATTGAATTTGCCGCGAAAATATGCTACAATGATACCGTTTTGATGCCCCCGCCTTCCCGCCCGATCCGAAAGGAGGCTGCGACGATGCAATCCATCCGCGGCAAATTCCTACGACTGAACCTCGTCAGCATCCTCCTGTGCGTCATACTGATCGGCGGCGTGGGGCTGTGGAGCCTCTCGGTCATACAGGCCAACACCTCCCGCGACATACTGAGCCTGACCTGCCGCGCGGAGGGCCAGGCGCTGGACGACTCCATCCGCAGCATCAAGGACTCGGTGGACCTGTTCTGCGCCATGACCGACAACCGCGTGCCCTCGCTGGCCATACTGCGGGACCAGACCTTCGTGGACGACCTGTTCGCCGTGGCGGAGATGGACTTCGGGCAGATCGCGCGGGTCACCCACGGCGTGTGCGCCTACTACTTCCGCACCGCGCCGGAGCTGACGCCGAAGCCCGAGGGCTTCTTCTACGGCAAGGAGCCCGGCTCCGACCAGATCGTCAGGCAGCCCCTGACGGACCTGTCCGTCTACGACCCCTCGGACACGGAGCACGTCGGCTGGTACTATCAGCCGCAGGTCGCGGGCAAGCCCATCTGGATGGAGCCCTACTACAACAAAAACCTCAACATCTACATGGTGTCCTACGTGGTGCCCTTCTTCCGAAACGGCGTGTTCTGGGGCATCGCGGGCATGGACATCGACTTCGACGTGGTGATCGAGCGCGTCCGCGCCATCAACCCCTACGACACCGGCTACGCCTTCCTGTGCAACGATCATGGGATCGTCCACTGGCACCCGGAGGTCGCCATCGGCAGCAACGTGACGGATTACATCGACGAGCTGGATTCCCTCCAGGAGGCGCTGTCGGCCCTCGACGGGCAGCCCACCTTCCGCTACCACTACAAGGGCGTGGGCAAGACCATCTCCTGCTATTCGCTCCAGAACGGCATGAAGCTCATGCTGGCCGTGCCCAACAGCGAAATCAAGGCCCCGATGGTGGCGATGTTCCGCGTCGTCGTGCTGGCGGCGATACTGTTCTGCGCCGTGGTGGCCGTGATGATCGTTAAGATCTCCAACCGCATCACCCACCCGCTGGAATCCCTCACGCAGGCCGCCCGAAAGATCGCCGACGGCAACCTGGACGTGGACCTGCCCGATCCCAGCGGCGACGAGGTGGGCATACTGACCCGCTCCTTCGAGGTGACGGTCTCGAGCCTCAAGCGGTACGTGGCCAGCATGAACAACATGGCCTTCACCGACCCGCTGACGCAGGTGAAGAACAAGACCGCCTACGACCGCGCCACGCTGGGCCTGCAAAAGGACATGGACGAGGGAGACGCGGAGTACGCCCTGGTAATGTTCGATCTGAACAACCTGAAATCCATCAACGACGCCTACGGCCACGAGCGCGGCGACGAGTACATCGTGTGCTGTTGCAGCCTCATCTGCGGCGTGTTCAAGCGAAGCCCCGTGTTCCGCATCGGCGGGGACGAGTTCGTGGCCATACTCGTCGGCGAAAGCTACGCCAATCGCGACGCGCTGATGGCCGAGCTGAACCGGGCGATCGAGGACAGCCTGTCCGCAGAGGAGCCCTGGCGGCGGCTCTCCATCGCCAAGGGCCTCGCCGTGTACGACAAATCCGACGCCACCCCCGACGCGGTGTTCGTCCGGGCGGACGAGGCCATGTATCAGGACAAGCGGCGCATGAAGGGGCTCGGACAGTAGTCAACGCAAGGGACAAAGGCTTCCCCCTCTTTCGGGGGGGAAGCCTTTTTACGCGCCCGCCGCTTCGCCGTAGAGCGCGTGCAGCAGCTCCGGGGTCACGGACCCGACCTTGTTGTACACCACCTCGCCCCGTCGGTTCAAGACGATGGTCTGCGGATAGGTGCCCGTGTTGCCCACGATGTCGATCAGGGTGTCGTCGTCGTCATCGGTGGCGCAGGGCATTTCATAGCCCTTGTCGGACAGGTATTCCTCCGGGTCGTCGATCACCAGCGACGGGTGCACGACCAGCATGGCGACGTCGTCCCCGTATTCCTTGTACAGGTCGTTGAAGTACGGCAGCTCCTGCTTGCAGGGCGTGCAGGACGTCGCCCACAGGTTGATGAACACGACCCTGCCCCGCTGTTCCGCCAGGTGGAAGTCGCTGCCGTCGTAGCAGGGCAGCGTGAAGTCGTCAAGCTGCTGTCCCACCTCGCGGCCGACGGGGGCGTCGCTGTCCCAGCCCGCCGTGGGCGCTTCCGTCGCCGCAGGTTCTTCCGTCGCCGCAGGTTCCTCCTTCGCCACGGGTTCTTCCGTCGCCACGAGTTCCTCCGTGGCCGCAGGTTCTTCCGTGGCTGCCGGTTCGACGGTCGCCGCGGGTTCGGCGGTCGGCGTCGCCCTGTTCGGCTTCTTCGCGGACGGGTCCAGCACGTTGAACCACAGTAGCGCCAGGCACAGCACCATGAGCGCCGCAGCCCATATGACGCGCCCCGGGTTCCCGCGCTCATCCGGCCCCTTCAGCGTCCGCCCGCCCGCTTTCACGGAGATGGCCCCCTGATGGCAGCCGTCCGCGCACTTGCCGCACTGTATGCACTCGCGGTCGCCCACGCGCCGCACGTCCATCCCACAGCCGCGCACGCACGCGCCGCAGCCGTTGCAGCGGGCCGCGTCCACCCTGACGCCGATGACGTTGAAGCGGTTGAACAGCCCGTAAATCGCCCCCAGCGGGCAGATGAACCGGCAGAAGGCCCGGAAGCAGAACACGCACGCCAGGGCGATGCCCAGCATGATCGCGAACTTGCGGGTGAACAGTATGCCCAGCATGCTGAACATCTCCGCGTTGGCGGGATTGACCAGCAAGCCCATGGCTCCCTCAGAGGTGCCCGCCGGGCAGATGTACTTGCAGAAGGCCGGCAGCGGCAGGTCGTAGCGCAGGCCGTAGGTCAGCGGTATGGCGACCACGAACACAATGAGCAGCACGTATTTGAGCCAGGAAAGCGCCCGGGTGACCGGGGATTTCCGTATCTTCGGCGTGGGAATTTTGTGCAGAAGCTCCTGGATCAGCCCCAGCGGGCACAGCCAGCCGCAGACAGTCCTGCCCAGGATCACCCCGTAGAGCAGTATGATGCCCAGCACGTACCAGCCCGCCCGGTGCCCGGCAGAGCCCAGCGCGTTCTGTATCGAACCCAGCGGGCACGCGCCCACCGCGCCGGGGCAGGAATAGCAGTTGAAGCCCGGGGCGCAGGCGTATTTCGCCCCGCCCTGGTAGATTTTCCCGTCGATGAAGCCCTTGACATGGGCGTTGTGCAGCAGGGCCGAGTAGAGCTGGACGAGCCGCCGCGTCGTCGGCTTGTGGGCCTGCCACCACGATGTCTTCACATTATCCAAGACCAACACACTCCGTACAGATCATGATCGCCTTGTAGAGCACGTCCCGGGCGCTGCCGTTCACGATCCCAATGACGATGAGCGCCACGGCCGCGACGATGAGCGCGATCTGCGCCGCGCCGCGCTTTTCCGGCTGAGCCGCGGGCTTCGGTGCCGGCATAACGCCCGATGCCCGCTCCGCACGGAGCTGCGCCTGGGCGGCCTCCGTCTCCCGCTGTACGCACTTTTCCCGCAGCACGGCGGTCACCGCCAGCGCGCCCAGCCCCACGGCGGTCCAGGGCAGCAGCACCCGGAGCAGCGCGTAAAACATGCCCTCCAGGTCGCGCTCCGGGAAGTGGGCCGGATTTGCGATATACACGGCCACCGGGACCATGCACAGCGCGAACGCGCCCCGGCCGACGATCGTTAGCCGCCTCTGCGCCGTCCGCTCCCGCCGCATGGCCTCCGAGGGCCGGGCGACGCGGGCGACCACGAGGTCCCGAGCCGACGCCGCGTCCCGCACCGGCCTGTCGACGTTTTCATCCTTTGCGCCCAGCAAAAGCCCCGCGACCGTCAGCCCGACGAATATGAAGCACAGCGGCGCGATGGGCGCGAACCTCTCGGCGACGATCTCCGGCGTATAGATGTGCGCCACGGGGTCCTCCGCCCTGCGGGCCGAGCCCTCGCGGAAGATGTCCGCCGCCGACGCGCACAGCAGCGCCACCAGCAGCGCGCACAGCGCCGCCTGCAATATCAGATAGATCCTCTTTCCCGTCATGGATACCCTCTCCGCGTCACAAGCGGGATCGTTACCGCTTGTCCTTGTCGATGAACTCCAGCGTGATGGTGGACAGCATCCCAAAGACCAGTATGAACATCAGAAGGTGCAGCCAGTATTCGACGATGTTGTCCCACCGCATCTCATAGTCGCTCTTGTAGCTGGCCGCGGCGGCCTTCTCCTCGAGGAAGGTCCTGACGTTGTTTTCGCCCACCAGGTCGATCAGCCTGCCCAGCGTGGTCTTGACGGTGAAGCGCTTGTCCCGCCGCGCCTGCACGTCGTCCAGGCTCGCGATGCGGTCCACGGCCTCGCCCACGGTGGTCACGCCGCCCAGCTCCACGTCCTTGTACCGCTCCATGATGCCCGCGGCGTCGACCATGTCGAGCACGTCTCCCACGGTGGTCTGCCGGGTGATCTTCGCGTCGGCGATATCCTTGACGCCGTCCACGCCCTGCAGAAGCGCAATGGCGTCGCCCACGGTGATGTTGATCCTCGGGATCGAATACTCCCGCACCGGCTTGAGCGCGTCCTCCTCCAGTATGGCATTGATGACGTCGCCCACGGCCATGTCATTCACCAGGGGCTCCGCCTTGAGCTGTTGGAAGGTTTCGGACTTCTCAAGCATCTCCCGGATCTCGCCCACGGTGAACACCTTGCCGATCTCCGTCGCCCGGATCTCCGCGACGGTGGGGTTCTCCTTGTCCGCGAGCAGGTCCAGCACCTGCCCGACGGTCACCGTGCCGCCCACCTCGTTGTCCTTCATCTTGTCCACCATGTTGGAGATGGTCACGAACGGGCGGTTGTTGGTGTCCGCCTGCGCCGCGATGACCTTAAGCCCCGGGTTGGAGATGGTGAAGTGGGTCAGCGGCTCGGTCCACGCGGGCAGCGTCAGCATGCCGCCGGAAAACACCAGCTGGAAGATCAGCACGAAGGGCATGATCGTCATGGCCGTGGTGGTGGTGTGCGCCAGCGTGGACACCCACAGTGAGAGCATGTCCGAGGCGTAGGTGATCAGCAGCATCGAGATGCCCAGATCGACGATCAGCCACGGCGTGAACAGCCCCTCCGCCGGGTACCTGACGCCGGTCAGCTTGGTGACGTACATCGTCACGCCCGTCTGCATCAGGCACAGCAGGAACTGATACAGCATGTGGGAGAATATGTAGGACGATATGTGCATGCCGGAGCGGTGCTCGCGCTTGATCACGTCACGCTCGCGGCAGATGACCTGGATCGAGTTGAAGCAGCCGTTCCAGATCGCCACGCACACCAGCGCGAAGGACCCCATGATGGTGCCCTCCATGTTCAAAAACATCTTCTTGCGGATCACCATGCCCACGAGGCCGGCGATCAGCGCCGCCATCGGCAGCACCTTCCAGTCGTTCTGATACACGAACATGCGAAGCAGCTTGCCCAGATAGATCCACACCTGCGCCCCGCGCCCGCGGTGGCGCGCCCGGAACCTGCGGCGGGTCTTTACAATACTCTTATCGCTCATGCGGCACCTCCAACCTTCTGCGCCTCGGCGTATCGCGTCACAAACTCGTCGGCAAGACCGTCGCCGCCCTCCTCCTTGCGGTTGACGGACTTCACGATCTGCTCCATCCTGTCGCGCCCAAAGAACTTCCGCGCGTCCTCGATGCTGCCGTAGTACGCCAGCCGGCCCGTGCGTGCGGAGTCCTTCGCCAGCACGATCACGTCGTCAAACAGGTCGATCACGCGGTCCGGCGTGTGGGTGATCACGATGACGATCTTGCCGGTGTCCGCGATCTTGCGAAGCTGCACGAACAGCTCCCGCGCCATCACGCCGTCCAGGCCGGAGTCCGGCTCATCGAGTATGAAGAGCGACGGGTTGGAGATGAACTCCATCGAGATGGACAGGCGCTTCTTCTGCCCGCCGGAGAGCTTCTCCACCAGGTTGTTCTTCACCGGCGTGAGGCCGAAGATCTCCATCACCTCGTCCACCCGCGCCTTGCGCTGCGCGGCGGAGACATCCTGCGGAAGCCTGAGCTTCGCCGCGTCAAGAAGCGTGTAGTACACCGTGTCCTTGCCGCGCATCATCTCAGACTGCGGCACGAAGCCCACCTCGTATTGCATCTTCTTGTACTGCTTGTACATGTTGGTGCCGTTCAACATGACCTCGGCGTGGGCCTTCTCGTAGCCGTTGATGGCGTTTAAATAGGTCGTCTTGCCCGCGCCGGAGCCGCCCAGCAGCAGCACCATGTGCCCCTGCGGGATGGCCATGTGGATGTCGCGCAAGAGCACCTTCTTCTGGAAGAACTCGGTCACCGTGCGGTCCCTGAGGTTCACGGTCAGGCCCTCGTCCATTACGTCGGCGCTGCCCTGATGGGCCAGCTTCTCGAGCTCGGCCTTGATGTCCTCCACCTTCCAGGCGGGCTGGTACTTCGGGTTGAAGCCCCAGATCATGGCCGGTATGGCGTCTATCGGAGAGAGTAACCACAGCCACATCCAGCGCTTCTTCACGCCGTACACCTCGATCAAGCCGGTGATGACGCGAATACTGTATATGATGGTCACGATGCCCACCGCAAATTCGATGATGAGCACCAGTGTCTGAGCGACCTCCTTGGTCATGCCCGTGCCGGTCAGGGCCGCATAGGGGGTCATGCCAAAGGTCGCCGTCAGTATGCCGATAAACGTAAACACGCTCAGCAAGCGCCCCTCGGGCTCGCGCCCGGCGCAGCGCGCCAGCTGGTATTCCCGGGCGCAGGGGATGACCGCCCACCAGCCCTTGAGGCCGGACTTTTCAAACATCTTCCACAGACCCGCCATGTACAGCACGCCGCTGATGATATAGATCCAGGACTTGCTGCCGAAGTAAACCTCGCATATGAAGTCCCACAGGTCAAACGAGCCGTTCAAAATCAAGCTCTCCACGCCATCAACACTCCTTTGTCATACGGGATTGATCGTAACAGTCGGCGTTTCACGCCGCCCCTGGAAAGAGGTCATTTCCCCAATTCCTTCTCTGTCGTGGACAGGATATTGCCGTCCACCGCCCTGACCGCCTCGAGCCCGGTATCGGGAATCACGGTGATTTCGCCGGGTTTGATCTCAAAGAACACCTTTTCGAGGATCGCCTTCGGGTCCTTGAACAGCTTGATCCACGTCTTGAGCGGGTTCGGCTTCTCCCCGGAAAGGCCGGCCAACAGATTGTCCAGCCACGCCATGTCCATCTTACCGCCCTCCGGCGCGGATGCCATGTCGCTCGCCGACTCCAGCACCGCGCCCAGGTCGTACCAGCGTCCCCAGGTGTAGACCGCCAGCCCGAGGGATTTGATGTCGGTCCCGTCCTCGATCTCCATGCGCAAAAGCACCGGCAGCGTCATGCCCGGGCGGCAGACCATGCGGATGGTGCGCCCGTCCTGCCCGGCGGCGTTGCTGCCCAGATAGAGCAAATCGCCGAAGGTGTCCTTGAACCACTTCGCCGCGCCGCCTCGCAGGTCGTCGAGCGCGAAGCCGCCGTCCTCCCCGGGCGCGCCCTCCGCCGGGGCGTCGCCCGGCTCGGCGTCCTGCGCCTCAAGGCCCTCCAGGATCGCGGTAACCAGCACCTTTGCCAGCGAGGCGGGCTCCGCCTTTGCCTGCGCGGGCTCGCTGTCGAAGCCCAGCGCCGTCATCAGGTCCTCTATGGCGTGCTCATAGCCCGGCGCGCCGGCGAGGATGTCCTTGGTCCGCTGCACGAGGCCGTCGACGTTGGCGGAGAGTATGTACATCGACCAGTTGCCGTCGGTGAAGATCTCCTGATCCGGCAGGGTCAGCGTCAGAAGCGCCCGGTCGTCGTCGAAGGTCTCCGGCATGGCGTCGGTGTGGATGCGGGTGGCGTCGATGGCCTGCTCCAGCGCGGTCATGTACTGCGCCATGCCCACGTTCTTCAACACCCAGGGCAGCAGCTCGCTCAGCTGCGCGTAGTCCGTGCCGGGCACCATGGCGGCGTCCACCGCGAACCAGAACACGCGGGCCTCCTCGAGCGTCATGCCGCCCTTTTCACAAAGCCTCCAGGCCAGGTGGTTCAGAAGCGACGAGTTGGTGTGCACACCGCCCCGGTCGTTCATGTCCGTGGGCACCTTGACGTTGGGCGCGTAGTAGAGGTCCCAGGCAAATTCCGGCTGTTTGTACTTGTGCGGGCCGCTCATGTTGCGCACGGGCGTCGCGCTGTTTTCGCCCAGCTCCCAGGTGGTGTCCGCGGTGTCGCCGTTGATCATCTCGCAGAGGTTGCCCTGGATGTCGCTCATGGCCTCGTTGATCGCGCCGTAGTCGTTCATGTAGGCGTTGTAGGTCATGATGCTGCCGGTCACGCAGTGGGTGAACTCGTGTCCCAGCACGTCCAGACACTGGGAGAGGTCGTTGATGCTGCTGGACAGGAACAGCTGCCAGCCCATGTAGTACCCGGCATAGGCGGCGTTGTTGATGGGGGTGTGGTTTTTGTCGCAGTAGTCCTTCAGTATGACGATGGGCGTGCCCAGGCCGTCGCCGCCGTGCCAGCCGATTTCGTTGTAGTAGTCCCAGGCGCGGCAGTAGTTGTAAAGCGACAGAAGGCAGGTGTCGTCCCAGCCGGTGTTGTCGCGGCTGGCCTCCAGCACCACGCGGCCCTTGTTGTAGAGGAACTCGTAGCAGTCCGCCACCACGATGCGCCGCTCCAGGTTGCCCAGATACACCATGCCCGTGCGGGTGTCGCGCATCAGCGTGACGGTGATCTCCTTCTCCGTGCCGTCCGACAGCTTCACCGTGCCGGTGTAGTCCACGGGCTCCATGAACTCGAACACATAGGCGGCGTTGTAGCCGGTGGTCGAGGCCTCGTCGCCGGGAAATATGGCGGGCAGGCTGTACAGGTACGCGCCGTCCATGGTCACGTAGTGGGCCAGGTAGGGCAGGTCGGAGCCCCTTATGACGGCGCTCTCCGGGTTGGTGGTATACACCGCCCACACGTAGCGCATCTCGCCCTTGTCATCCTCGTCGTCGGGGTCGATCTCCAGCATGACCGGCAGTATGACCTTCCGGGTCTGGCCCTCCACCAGCTCAACCCCGTCCGGATAGTCCTCCGCGAGCTTTTCAAGCGCCAGCGCCTCGGCCTGTTCGGCGGTGATGCCCTCGGCCGCCTGAACGTCCGGCAGGTCGGATTCCACGCTGGCCACCAGGCCCAGCATGTTGCCGTCGGCGTCGGTGACGACCTTCGCCGCGCCGCCGGGGACCGTGGTCCCGGCGTGCATCTGCTGGAACACGTAGTAGCGGTTGCCCACGGGGTCCGCAAAGTCGCGCCAGGGCTCGAAATACGTGCGCGCGTCGCCGCCGGTCAGCGCGACCATGGCGTCCACCACCTCCGCGGCGTCCGCCGTGCTCATGACGGGCGCGTCGGTGCACGCGCCGTCCACGAAGGTCACGCGCCCGTCGTGGGTGTAGGCTGTCGCGCCCAGCGCCTTCAGGTCCTCAGGCGTGCGCTGGCCGGACAGGCCCGCCGTCTCGGCGAGGCCGCCAACGCTGCACAGCAACAGCGCTGCCGCCAGCAGCAGGCTCAGCAGGGATTTCCTTATTTTCATGGTGAAGCTCTCCTTTCGGGGTCGTTCAAAGGTCGGGATGATTACTCAAATTCTACCATATAATCCCCGTTTTGTAAACAATTCCGGGCGCGTCGCGGGGCTCATCCGTACCCCCCTGACGGCGAACTTCCGCTCGTGGGGCACCGGGTCGCGGCGCTGCGCGTCGACGGCGTCGATCTCAAACTGTCCCTTCAAACGCGAGATCAGCTTTTGCAGCATCAGCGGGCTGCCCTGCGCCTCCATCTCCACCGTGCCGTCGGCGCGGTTGTCCACCCAGCCGGTGATGTAGAGCTGCCGCGCAAAGTAGTAGGCGGTGTACCGAAACCCCACATGCTGCACCCGCCCGTGAAATACCAAATGCAGTCGCGTCACATCGATCCTCCCATTTTAACAACAGGTGTCCGCAGTCCCTACTGCCTACTCCCTAAATACCTGTCAAACCACCCGGCGATCTCCTCAAGCCGCCTGAGCCGGTGCCTCGGCTTGCCGGAGCGCGACAGCGAGTGGTTCTCCCCCTCGAACAGGCACATGCGGGCGGGCACGCCGAAGTACTTCATAGCCGAAAACATCTGTATGCCCTGGTCCACGGTGCAGTTGTAATCGCACAGCGCATGGATAAACAGCATGGGCGTCTTGGCGTTGGGCGCGTATTTCAGCGGGGACTGGGCCCACATCCGGTCGAAGGCGGTCCACGGGTCGCCGCCGAGCTCGTTGGTGTCGAAGGTGAACCCGATCTCGCTGGTGCCGAAGTCGGCCACCCAGTTGGAGATCGACCGCTGGGACGCGATGGCCGCGAAGCGGTCGGTGTGCCCCGCGATCCAGTTGCACATGAACCCGCCGTAGGAGCCGCCGCAGGCCACCAGCCGGTCCGGGTCGAGCTGGGGCACCATCGTCAGCACATGGTCGGTGAAGGCCATCAGGTCCCGGTAGTCGATGTCGCCGTATTTGCCCCGCAGGTCGGCAAACGCCTCGCCGTAGCCCTCGCTGCCCGGGGGATTACAGAAGAACACCACGTAGCCCGTCCCACACAGCGACTGCATCTCGTGAAAGAAGGGCGTGCCGTAGGCCCCGCGGGGCCCGCCGTGGATCTCCAGCACGCCGGGATAGCGCTTTTGGGGGTCGAAGTCGGCGGGCCTGAGCACCCAGCCGTCCACCCGGTCGCCGTCCGCGTTCGTGAAGGGAATGTGCTCGACCTTCGCCACGTCGTGCGCCGCCAGGTAGGCGTCGTTTACCCCGGTCAGGCGCGCCGCCCCGCCGTCGCGCGCGGCGTAGAGCTCCGCCAGTCCGTCGGGTTCCATGCCCGCGAACACGACGCGCTCCCCCTTCGCGTCCAGCCACAGCGCCGCGCCCTCGAAGGGCACGAGGGTCTCCACGGTGTCGTCGGCGTTCAGCCGGCAGACCTCCGCGCGGTACTCCCGCTGGGCGATGAACACCACGTCCTCCCCCGCCGCCGCCGCGGTCCTGCCGCCGCCGTGGGCGCAGTCCAGCGCCACCGCGCCGCCGATGCAGCGCTCCATCTTTGCCGCCAGCCGCACATCGCCGGCGGCCGGGTCGATGCGGTACCAGTCCTTCAGCTGCTCCCGGCCCCAGGGCTGCATGGTCGTCATGGCCGCGGCCACGCCCTGCTCCGTCAGCAGCACCTCGCCCACGCTGTACCGGTCCGGCGCGACGAGCGTCCGGGTCGCGCCCCCGCGCAGGTCGCAGAAGCGCACCTCGTCAAACGCGCCCCGCCGGTCGCGGTACGCGGCCCCGGCGTACACCAGCCGGTCGCCCCGGGCGTCCCAGGCGTCCACGTCGAAGTCGTCCGGGGTCAGCTTCTTCACCGAGCCGTCCCCCTCGTCATACAGATACAGCGCCGACCGCACGCGGGACACGTACCCCCGTCCGTTGGCCCACAGCGGGACCTCCTCGATCACGTGGTAATCCGCCAGGTCGTTCATATCCGCCTCGGAGGCGTCCTCCGGCGGGGCGTTCAGGTCCGCCTCGGCGCACACGACGAACCGCCCCGCCCCCAGCGGCCGGATGCCCACGACCTTCATGTCCAGCGCGAAGGCCCGCCGGGCCTCGCCGCCGTCCAGGTCCAGCCGATAGAAGGCCGTCCTCTGCCGGTGCTTTTTCGGCTTGTCCTCCGCGCAGCGCTCCGACTCAAACAGCAGCGTGTGCCCGTCCTCCCACACGAAGTCGGAGGCCTTCCCGGAAAAGGTGAGCTGCCGGGCCTCGCCGGTGGCGTTCTCCAGCACGTGGAGATCCCCCTCGTAGCGGTTCTCCGCCCTGTTCTGCCTCTCCACCACATAGCCGGTGCGGCGTCCGTCCGGGCTGAGTGTGGGGTGAGAGACGAAGCGTATGTCCGTAAGCGACGCGATCGTGACAGGATTCATATCGTATCTCCCTTTGTTTTTCGACGTTTTCCGAACCGGCGCGAGCCTGTGCATGTGTTATGAGTATTATACATTTTTGGATTGAAGAAGTCTCTCCCGCGATGTAAAGACCCGGTAAAAACCGGTCCGAATCCGCCTGCAATATTATCCTCAGGGCTCACGCATGAATGAAGAGATCATTTCAAAAAGGTGACATTCGTTCGTAGGGACGCGCCACGGCGCGTCCGCGGACGCCCCATGGGGCGTCCC
>CADASI010000066.1 GCA_902790525.1 uncultured Eubacteriales bacterium | reverse complement strand
GACGCCCCGGATGCCCCCGCGAGCGCCGGGACCGACGTGCCCACCGTGCCGGACGCGCCCGTGGATCCGGGCACTCCCGCCGAAGCAGGCGTGTCCCCCGCCGAGGCCGCCCCCGAGGCGGCCTCGGGCCTCACCGCGCCCAGCGTATCGCTGTCGATCGGCAAGGGCGAATCGGTGCCGCTGGGCGTGACCCCGGTGCCGCAGGGCGCTCCCTGCGCGCTGACGTACCGCTCCAGCCGCCCGAGGATCGCCACCGTCTCCGCGGACGGCGTCGTCAAGGGACGGAAGAAGGGCCGGTGCACCGTCACCGTCACCTCGGACGGCGGCCTCACGCTGCCCATCGCCGTACAGGTCACCCGCGCGCCCAAGCGCATCCACATGCACCGGCACGGCCTGTCCCTGCACGCCGGGGACAGCGCCCAGCTCGGCTGCACCGTGTACGGGGGCAGCAGCCGGGTGCGCTTTGTCTCCTCCAATCCGGGGGTGGCGGCGGTGGACCCGGCCACCGGGCTGGTCACCGCCGTGGGCGCGGGCGCGGCCACCGTCACAGCGCGGACCTACAACGGCAGGACCGCCCGCTGCCGGGTGGACGTGGACATCCCGGACGCCAACGCCGTCCAGGGGCGGCTGGAGGTCACCTTCCTGAACATCGGCCACAACGACGGCATACTGCTCTGCTGCGACGGCGAATACGCCTTCTTCGACTCCGGCGAGCACCCGCAGGGCGTGAAGGCGAAGAAGTACCTGCTCCGGCGGGGCATCACGCACCTCAAATACTACGTGGGCACCCACGGCCACGAGGACCACCTGGGCGGCGCGCCGGTGATCCTGGAGGGTCTGGACGTGGACACGGTGCTCGTCCCCCATAAGCGCTGCATCGGCTGGATCAGGCGCTGGGCCCACGGCCCGGCGGAGCGGGCCGCAGCGAAGACCGCGAACTACCACATCATGCGCCCGGGCGAGACCATTGCGCTGGGCAGCGCGAACCTGGTGTGCCTGGGGCCGATCCACGTCATCAAGGCCGGCACCGAGGAGGGCGGCCCCGAAAACCGCAATTCGCTGGTGCTCCGGCTCACCCACGGCGTCAACAGCTTCCTGCTCTGCGGCGACGCGCTGGGGGGCGAGCTGGTCGACATCAACCGGCGCATGCCGGGGGCCATGCGCGCCATGGTGGTGAAAAACCCCCACCACGACAAGTCCCAGAAATACCTGATCAAGAAGGCGAAGCCGCAGATCGTGGTGTTCTCCACCAGCGCCGATCAGCTGCCGCCCAGGGCCTACGTCCATTGGCTCAAGCGGCGCGGCATCAAGGTGTACATCACCGCGTCCAACCGCAACGGCCGGGTCAGCATGTACTCGGACGGCAGCGCGCTGGAAGTCGTCACCCGGCGGTGACAATGATCACAGGGACGCAGGGACGCGCCATGGCGCGTCCCTGCCTCTTTAGTCGATAAACTCCAGCGGCTTCAGCCGGTAATTGCCCCACAGCGACTCGCGCCACAGGAAGCCGGCGTTGACGGCGGGATCGTCGGTGATGATGAAGCGGCTGACGTCCTCGAGGGTATCGTAGTAGACGGAGGTGCCCGTGGGCTTGCCGGAGATCAGCGACAGCTTCATGACGTACTCGCCCGGCGCGATGCCGTCCAGCGGGAAGCGGACGGTGCGGTCGAAGACCTCCTCGGCTTTGATCTCGAAGGGCTCCGTCTGGGTCATGGCGATGGGCGAGGCGATGCTGCTCTTGACGATCAGCCGTATGCGCAGGTGCGGGTCGGCCAGGTGCGCGATACCCTTGAGCCGGAACTCCATCACGGAATCCATGGTGTACTCCAGCGCCTGGGTGTTCAGAAACTCGATCTCCTGCATGCGCATGGTGTCGCCGCGGTTTCTGGGATGGGGGATATGGTCGAGGTCCTGCTTTAAGCTGCGGGCCCCGCTGCCGCCGTAGATCTCGATGGCGCGCTCCACGGTGCCGTCGTACTTGACGGCGCCCTGCTCGAGGAACAGCCCGCGGTTGCAAAGCTGCGACACCGTGCGCATGTTGTGGCTGACGTAGAGCACCGCGCGGCCGTCCTGGGCGATGTCGCGCATCTTCTGCAGGCACTTCTGCTGGAAGGCCAGGTCACCCACGGCCAGCACCTCGTCGCAGATCATCACCTCGGGGTCCAGGTGCGCCGCCACCGCGAAGGCCAGCTTGACGTACATGCCGGAGGAATAGCGCTTCACCGGGGTGTCGATGAACTGCTCGATCTCGGAAAACTCTATGATCTGCTTGATCTTGGAGGTGGTCTCGGCCCGGTTCATGCCCAGTATCGCGCCGTTTAAGTAGATGTTGTCCCGACCGCTCAGCTCCTTGTGGAAGCCGGTGCCGATCTCCAGCAGGCTTGCCACTTTGCCGCGGATGCGTATCTCGCCCTCGGTGGGGGCGGTGATGCGGGAGATCAGCTTGAGGATCGTGGACTTGCCCGCGCCGTTTCGCCCGGTGATGGCCAGGGCGTCCCCGCGGTCGACGTTGAAGCTCACGTCCCGAAGCGCCCAGAAGGTCTCGTTGGGGCCGTAGTGCTCCATGCCGATCTTGGTGTTGGGGTCCTCCTTGCCGCGGATGCGGGCAAACCAGCTGGTCAGGTCGCCGTGCAGCGTGCCGCCGCCGATCATGCCCAGCCTGTATTGCTTGGAAACGCCGTCCACTTCGAGCAGTCTTTCTGACATAGTCGCTTTCCTTTCGATTAAACCGTATCCATGAACGTCTTTTCGATGCGCGAGAACAGCACCACGCCGATGACGAACACCACAATGGTGACGATCACGGATTGCAGGTTATAGCCATACGAGTAGACCTCCGTGCCCAGGTAGGCGGCGCGGAACAATTCGATGATGGGGGTGATGGGGTTTAACATGTAGATGCCCATCATATTGGGATACTTCGACGCGATCATCGAGGTGGAGTAGGTCACCGGGGTGGCGTACATCCACAGGTGGACGCCGAAGGACACCAGCATCGCCAGGTCGCGGTACTTCGTGGTCAGCGCGGACACGATGATGCCGAAGCCCAGACCCAGCACGCCCAGCTGCAAAAGCATCAGCGGCGTCAGCACGATCAGCCGCCAGTTGGGGCAGATCGTGGGCTTGAGCCGCGAGGCGTAGTACAGCACCACGATCAAAAACAGCAAGAACTGCACGAAGAAGTTGATCAGCTCCGTGAGGATCGTGGCGATGGGCATGCACAGCCGCGGAAAGTAGACCTTGCCGAATATGTCGCTGTTTTTGATGAAGGTGTTCGACGTGTTGACCAGGCAGTTCTGAAAGTAGCTCCAGCACACGTTGCCGCCCATGTAGAACACGAACATCGGCATGCCGTCCGTGGGCAGCCCCGCCACCTTGCCGAATATCACGGTGAACACCAGCGTGGTCAGAAGCGGCTGGATCACCACCCAGGCGGGGCCGAGCACTGTCTGCTTGTAGAGCACGGTGAAGTTGCGCTTCACCATCAGCAGGATCAGATCCCTGTACTTCAAAACGCCCTTCAGGTCGATGTCAAACCAGCCGTTGCGCGGGCGGATGACCGTATCCCATTTCGCCCGGGTCTGCTGCTGTTCCATTCACAAACCTCCTGTCGCCTAAAGGATGTACTTGCGCACGTCCTTTTTCAGCATGTCTTCCTTCATCTGCGCCCGGACGTACTCGGCGTTGACGTTGACGCTGATCTGCGGCGCGTCGCCGCCCCCGGCGTTGAAGGCGATGTCGTTGAGTATGCGCTCCATCAGCGTGTGCAGCCGGCGCGCGCCGATGTTCTCGCTGTTCTCGTTGGCCTGCCAGGCGCACTCGGCGATCAGCGACAGCGCGGAGTCGTCGAACTCCAGCGACACGCCGTCCACCCCCAGCAAGAGCTGGTACTGGCGGATCAGGGCGTTCTCCGGCTGGGTGAGTATGCGCTTGTAGTCCTCCACGGTCAGGGGCTTGAGCTCCACCCGCACGGGGAAGCGGCCCTGCAGCTCGGGGATCAGGTCGGTGACCTTTGAGACGTGGAACGCCCCCGCGGCAATGAACAGTATGTGGTCGGTCTTCACCGGGCCGTACTTGGTGTTTACGGTACTGCCCTCCACGATGGGCAGTATGTCGCGCTGCACGCCCTCGCGGCTCACGTCCGGGCCGTGGCCGCCGCCGCGCCCGGCCACCTTGTCGATCTCGTCCAGGAACACGATGCCGTGCTGCTCGGCGCGCTCGATGGCCTCGGTGTACACCCGGTCCATGTCGATCAGATTCTGCTCCTCCTCGCTGAGGAGTATCTTCCGGGCCTCCCGCACCTCGACCTTGCGAAGCTTGGTCTTCTTGGGCAGTATGCCGCCCATCATGTCGTTTATGTTGATGTCCATGCCGGGGATCTCGGCCCGGGGCGAGGTCTCCTCGACCTCCACCTCGACGATCTCGTGCTCCAGCTCACCCCGGCGCAGCCGCGTGCGCACGTCCTCCTGCCGCACGGCCAGCTTGTTTTTGTCCTCCGGGGAGAGCTCGGGCTCCCGGGGCTTGTTGCCCAGCAGTATGTCCAGCGGGTTGGCGGGCTTGCGCTTGACGGACTGCGTCAGAAGCTCCACCAGCCGGTCCTCCACGGTGAACTCCGCCCGGGCGCGCACCCGCTCGGTGTGCTGGCCCTTGACCAGCCGGATGGACGCCTCCACCAGGTCGCGGATGATCGACTCCACGTCCCGGCCCACGTAGCCCACCTCGGTGAACTTGGTGGCCTCCACCTTCACAAACGGCGCGTCCACCAGCTTGGCGAGCCTGCGGGCGATCTCCGTCTTGCCCACGCCGGTGGGCCCGATCATCAGTATGTTCTTCGGGGTGACCTCCTCCCGGATGTCCTCCGGCAGCTGCGCCCGCCGGTAGCGGTTGCGCAGGGCCACGGCGACGGCGCGCTTCGCGTCGTCCTGCCCGATGATGAACCTGTCCAGTTCCCGCACGATCTCGCGGGGAGTCAACGTTGTCATGATAATATCCTTTCAATGCCCGTGGCATGCTGTAATTGAGAATTGAAAATTGAGAATTGAGAATTTATGAGGAAATCCTGACGGATTTCTTTTGATTAATGGTAACTGTTCAGTCCGGGCATGCGTTTCATGCGGGCGATGAGGGCATCGCCCCTACAATCGCGTGTATCCGTAGGGGCAATCCCCTGATCGCCCGTCGGACTGAATAGTTACGATTGGTGGTCTATTCGGTATGGCACTGCATTGGAACGGCGGTCCAATCAAGACAAATCCGCAAGGATTTGTTCCGCCATTCTCAATTCTCAATTCATCTCACACTGTCTCCACAATGATATTCCCATTCGTATACACGCAAATTTCAGACGCGATCTCCAGCGCCTTTCTTGCGATCTCGGGGGCGGGGAGGTCGGTGTTGTTACAGAGGGCGCGGGCGGCGGCGAGGGCGTAGTTGCCGCCGGAGCCGATGGCGAGTATGCCGTCGTCGGGCTCGATGACCTCGCCGGTGCCGCTGACCAGCATCAGGTTTTCCTGATCGGCGCAAAGCAGCATGGCCTCCAGGCGGCGCATGGCCTTGTCCATCCGCCAGTCCTGCGCCAGCTCCACGGCAGCGCGGGGCAGGTTGCCGGAGTACTGGGTCAGCTTGTCCTCGAACTTCTCCGACAGCGCGAAGGCGTCCGCCACCGACCCGGCGAAGCCGACGACGACCTTGCCGGAGAAGATGCGCCGCACCTTTTTCGCGGTGCCCTTCATGATGGTGTGCTCGCCCATGGTGACCTGCCCGTCCCCCGCCACGGCGATCACGCCGTCGCGCTTCACCGCACAGATCGTGGTGCCCCGGAAGGGGCTTCTGGGTTCATCCGCGTAACTCATATTGCTGGATCACCTCGTTCAATGTCTCTATGGCGGCCTCCGACAGCTTCTCGTATCGGTTGCGCTTGCCCCTGACCTTGAAGGGCAGGGGGTCCAGTATGCCGAAATTGGCGTTCATCGGCTGGAAATTCGGGCTCGGCGTGCACACGTGCCGCGCCAGTGCCCCCAGTATCGTCCGCCCGGTGAAGTCGGGCTCGGGCCTGCCGCGCAGCGCGCAGTACAGCCCCACGGCAGCCACCAGCCCGCTGGCGGTGGACTCCATGTAGCCCTCCACGCCGGAAAGCTGCCCCGCGAAGCGCAGCATCGCATTGCCCTTCACGGCGTAGTTTGGGCCCAGCACCGCGGGGCCGTTCAAGTAGGTGTTGCGGTGCATCACGCCGTAGCGGGCGAACTCGGCGTGCTCAAGCCCCGGGATCATCGAGAACACCCGCTTCTGCTCGCCCCACTTGAGGCGCGTCTGGAAGCCCACCAGGTTGTACAGCGTGGCCTGGGCGTTCTCCTGCCGGAGCTGCACCACGGCGTAGGGTTCCTTCCCCGTGCGGGGATCGACGAGCCCCACCGGCTTCAGCGGCCCGAAAGCCAGCGTCTGGCGGCCCCGGGAGGCCAGTATCTCCACGGCCAGGCAGCCCTCGAACACCAGCTTCTTTTCAAAGTCGTGCAGCTCCGCCAGCTCCGCGCCGACCAGCGCGTCGTAGAAGGCGTTGTACTCGTCCTCGGTCATCGGGCAGTTGAGGTAGTCGTCCGACCCCCGGCCGTAGCGGGAGGCGCGGAAGACCTTGGTCATGTCCAGCGATTCGGCGGTGACGATGGGGGCAGCGGCGTCGAAGAAGTTCAGCGCCTTCACGCCGGTGTAGCGCGCGATGGCATCGCAAAGCGCCGGGTCGGTCAGCGGCCCGGTGGCGATGATGGCGGGGCCCTCGGGGATCTCCTCCACGAGTTCCGACGCGCATTCTATGAGGGGGTGGCTTTGGACCGCCGTAGTGATCCTGTCCGAGAACAGGTGGCGGTCCACCGCCAGCGCGCCCCCCGCGGGCACCCGGGTGGCCTCCCCCGCTGAGAGGATCAGGCTGTCCATGGCCCGAAGCTCCACCTTCAAAAGGCCGGAGGCGTTGGTCAGGTGCTCCGCCTTCAATGAATTGGAGCACACCAGCTCCGCGAAGCCGGGGGACTTGTGCGCGGGGCTGTACTTTTGCGGCTTCATGTCGATCAGCCGCACCGGCACGCCGCGCCTGGCCAGCTGCCAGGCCGCCTCGCACCCCGCCAAACCCGCGCCGACGACGGTGACTGTGGGGAAGGTATTCTGCATTTGTGTTTTCTCCAAAAGAGAGAGGTTGAATCAGATAAAATTAGGAGTTGGGAATTAGGAATTAGGAATTCAGGTAGAAATCCTTGCGGATTTCTTTGATTAAGGATTGCGATTCAACATACCATCCGACCGGGCATTCTATAATTCCTAATTCCCCATTCCTAATTCCTAATTAATCCCCGTTCTCCCCATCCTCCGCCGCGGTATTCTCCACCTGCACCTTATGCCGGCAGGTTTCGCTGGCGCAGACGTGGTAGACGGTGTCCTTGGGGCCGCGCTTCAAGACCATATAGCTGCCGCAGACGGGGCAGCGGTCGTTCACGGGGCGGTCCCAGGACACGAAGTCGCACTCGGGGTACTTCTCGCAGCCGTAGAACTTGCGGCCCTTCTTGCTGATGCGCTCCAGCAGCTCGCCGCCGCATTTGGGGCACTTGACGCCGATGTTGTTGGGCAGGGCCAGGGTATTGCGGCAGGCGGGGAAGTTGGGGCAGGCCAGGAAGCGGCCGTAGCGGCTCATCTTGTAGACCATCATCGCGCCGCACTTTTCGCAGGGCACGTCGGACACCTGGTCCTCGATGGCCACCTTTTCGATGGACGCCTCGGCCTTCTCCAGGTCCTTCTCGAAGGGGGTGTAGAAGTCGGACACGATGGTCTTCCACTCCATCTTGCCGGCCTCGACCTCGTCCAGCGCGTCCTCCATGCCGGCGGTGAAGGTGGTGTCCACGATGTCGGGGAAGTTCTTGCACATCAGGTCGTTGACGATCCGGCCCAGCTCCGTGGGCACCAGGCGCTTGTTCTCCTTGGCGATGTAGCCCCTGCGCCCGGTGATGGTGGAGATGGTCGGGGAGTAGGTGGACGGGCGTCCGATGCCCAGCTCCTCCAGCGTGCGCACCAGCGACGCCTCGGTGTACCTTGGCGGCGGCTGGGTGAAGTGCTGCTCGGCGTCCAGGTCGCCGCAGGCCGCGGTCATGCCCTGGGTGATGTCCGGCAGGCTGGCGTTGTCGACCTCGTCCTGCGCATCGTCCTGGCTCTCCACGTAGACCCGGGTAAAGCCGGGGAAGCGCAGCTTCTGCCCGGAGAAGTGGAACCGGGGGCCGGTGGAGGCGTCGATGTCCGCGGTCAGGGTGTCGTAGAGGGCCGGGGTCATCTGGCTGGACATGAAGCGCTCGTAGATCAGCTTGTACAGCCGGAACTGGTCCCGCGACAGCGACGCCTTGATGTTCTCGGGCTTGCGGTCCACCACGGTGGGGCGGATGGCCTCGTGGGCGTCCTGCGCGGACTTGCGAGTCTTGAAGGTGTTGGGCTTCTCGGGCAGGTAATCCGGCCCGTAGCTTTCGAGGATCAGCGCGCGCACGGCGTCCACGGCCTCGTCGGCGATGCGGGTGGAGTCCGTGCGGATGTAGGTCACCAGGCCCTGGCTGCCCTCGCCCGCAAGCTCCACGCCCTCGTAGAGCTGCTGGGCGATCTGCATGGTCTTCTGGGTGGAGAAGCCCAGCTTGCGGCTGGCCTCCTGCTGGAGGTTCGAGGTGGTGAACGGCGCGGCGGGCATGCGGCGGCGCTCGCTCTGTTTGATCTCGCCCACGGTGTAGCGGGCGTCCTTCAAACGGGCGATGACGTCGTCGGCCTCGGCGCGGGTCTTGAGTTCCACCTTCTCGTCCCCGATGCCCATGAAGCGGGCCTTCACCGGGGCGTTGTTGACGGAGAACGTGCCGTCCAGCGTCCAGTATTCCTCGGGGATGAAGGCCTCGATCTCGGCCTCGCGGTCGCAGATGATCTTGGTGGCGACGGACTGCACGCGCCCGGCGCTCAACCCCTTCTTGACCTTCTGCCAGAGGATGGGGCTGATCTTGTAGCCCACCAGCCGGTCCAGCACGCGCCGGGCCTGCTGGGCGTTGACCAGGTCCATGTTGATCTTCCGGGGGTTCTTCACCGCGGCCTTGACGGCCTTGGCGGTCACCTCGTGAAACTCGATGCGGCAGGGGGCGTCCTCCGCGATGCCCAGCACATTGGCCAGGTGCCAGGAGATGGCCTCGCCCTCGCGGTCCGGGTCGGTCGCGAGGTAGATCTTCCCGGCGGCGCGGGCTTCCTTGCGGATCTTGCCCAGTATCTCGCCCCGCCCGCGAATGGTGATGTACTTGGGTTCAAAGTTGTTATCGACATCCACGCCGATCTGGCTCTTGGGGAGGTCGCGCACATGTCCCTGGGACGCCTCGACCTTGTAGCCCCGGCCCAGGAACTTGCCGATCGTCCTGGCCTTGGCCGGAGATTCGACGATGACGAGCTTGTTTGCCATAATATCCTCCGAAAATTATAGGTAGGCCCGGTACATGCCGCCGGGCACCTTCATTATTATTCCCCGAAGTTCCAACATTGTCAAGTGGGAATTTAGCTTTGCCGCGGAAAAACCCGTGATTTGGGTTAATTCTTCAAACGAAAGCTCCTGCTCGCGCAGGGGTTCCACGATTTTTAACGCCTCCGGGTCCAGCGCCACCTTCTGGTGGGGATTGGCGTCGGAGGTCTCCGGGCGGCTGGCCCAGCGGTAGTATTCGAGGATCTCCCACGGGGAGATGACGGGGATCGCACCGTCCACGATCATGCGGTTGGGGGTGGCGGACAGGGGCGAATAGATGCTCCCGGGCACGGCGAACACGTCCCGCCCCTGATCCAGCGCGCAGTTGACGGTGATCATCGCGCCGGACTTCTTCGCGCCCTCCACCAGCAGCGTGCCCTTGGAAAGCCCGCTGATGATGCGGTTGCGCTGGGGAAAGTGCCCCGCCAGCGGCGGCGTGCCGGGCACGTACTCCGACACCACCGCGCCGCCGGAATCCAGTATGCGCCCCATGAGCTCGTCGTTCTCCGGGGGATAGCACACGTCCACGCCGCAGCCCAGCACCGCCACGGTGCGGCCCCGACCGGCCATCGCGCCCTCGTGGGCATAGCTGTCGATGCCCCGGGCCATGCCGCTGACCACCGTGACGTCCGCCCGGGCCAGCCCCTCGGCGATCTCCCGCGCGGCCCGCTGGCCGTCCCGGGTGCTGCGCCGGGAGCCCACCACGGCGAACATCTTTTCGCCGTTGAGCGGGCACTCGCCCCGGACGTAGAGCGTCGGCGGCGGATCGTAGATGGTCGTCAGCGCGCCGGGGTAGTCCTCCGACAGCCGGGTGACGGCGCGTATGCCGCTGCGCTCCAGCCGGTCGAACAGCCGGTAGAAGTACGCCTCGCTGCGGGCCTCCCGCAGGGATTTGAGCGCCGCGCGCCCCAGAAACTGCATCTCCCTGGGCGCGCCGGATTCCCCCAGCGCGTCCCAGACCGCCCGGGGGTCCTCATAGAGCGTCAAAAGCTGGTAGAAGCGCTTCGGACCGATGTCCTCCACGCCGCTCAACCAGATCCAGTATTGATCCATTGCGGTGTAGTCCATGGGTTTCTCCAATTCCCGGATCGCCAAAAATTTTAGCCTCATTATAACACATGTCCGCGCGCATTTCAATCACCGGTTTTGACGGGGACAGGGCTCACGCATGAATGACAGAACACTGTTCCCGATACCGCGTACCCAACGTAGGGACGCCCCATGGGGCGTCCCTACGAACGAATGTCACCTTTTTGAAATGATCTCTTCATTCATGCGTGAGGCGTGTTGACGGGGACGACGCCGTACCGCCTGCGCTTGAGGCGCAGATAGCACAGCATGTGCACGGCGAAGGTGATGATCCAGGAGATGGGATAGGACAGATACAGCATGTTCAGCGTAGGGTTGAAGGGGTACGCGAGGGCGATCCACGCCAGCCGGAACACGCAGATCCCCATGACCGACACGATCATCGGCGCCACGGAGGCGCCCATGCCCCTGAGCACGCCCACCATGACGTCCATCATGCCGCACAGGAAGTAGGTCGGCGCGATGACCGAGGAGCGCACGGCGGCGGCGGCGATCACCGCGGGATCGTCGGTGTAGATGCGGAAGAAGGTCTTCATGAACATCAACAGTATCCCGCCCATCGACAGGCCGATGCCCGTGACGGCAACGAGGCTCGCCCGGGCGACGCGGCCGATGCGGTCGTAGCGGTAGGCCCCCACGTTCTGGCTGACGAAGGTGATGGCCGCCTGGTGCATGGCGTTCATGGACACGTAGATGTAGCCCTCGATGTTGCTGGCGGCGGTGTTGCCCGCGGTGGCGATGGTGCCGAAGGCGTTCACCGTGGCCTGTATGATCACGTTGGATAAGGAGAAGCATATGCCCTGAAGCCCCGCGGGCAGGCCGATTCTGGCGATCTCGCCCGCCTTGCGCGGGTTCAGGCGCAGCTTCTTCAGGTCCAGGTGGATGCTGCCCTCGGTGCGGATCAGGCACAGCGTCACCAGCGCGGCGGAGATGATCTGGGCGGTGATGGTGGCCCAGGCCACGCCGCTGACGCCCATGCCCAGCGCCGCCACGAACAGTATGTTCAAAAGCACGTTCACCACCCCGGCGAGGGTCAGGTACATCAGCGGGCGGCGGGTGTCGCCCACGGCCCGAAGGATGGCCGCGCCGAAGTTGTAGATCATGTTGGCCGGCATGCCCAGGAAATAGACGCGCATGTAGGCCGTGGCCAGGGGCAGCACGTCCGCGGGGGTGTTCATCCAACTGAGGAACGTGCCCGCCAGGAAGAAGCCCACGAAGCCCACGCCCACGCCGCTCAGCACGCTCATCAGCATCGCGGTGTGCACGCCCTCGCCCGTCTGACGGAAGTCCCCCGCGCCGTGGTACCGGGCCACCACCACGTTCGCGCCCACCGACAGCCCCAGAAACAGGTTGACCAGCAGGTTGATCAGCGCCCCCGGCGCGCCCACCGCCGCCAGGGCCGCGTCGCCCTCGAACTTGCCCACCACGATCACGTCCGCGGCGTTGAACGTCAGCTGCAATACGCTCGACAGGATCAGCGGCACCGCGAAGGCCAGCAGCTTCGGCATCACCGGCCCGTTCAACATGTCGATTTCGTAGCCCCGCCGGGTGTGGGAGTGGAGATGGTTCATGCGCATAGGGACCTCCGGGTGGGTGAAAATTATCAATTTGTGATTATACCACCCCCGCTTTGCTTCCGCGCGCGCTTTCCCGGAAAAGGCAAAATTTAACACGCATGACCACATTCGCCGCGCCTCGCGCATCGGCGGCGGTTGAAAAGGCCGTCGCCGCTGTGCTATAATATAAAGTGAGTTTTCATGCGGAACGCATATCTGTCGTTCAATACCGACATGGAGGAACACGATGTTTGATTTCCTGAAAAAGATACTGACGCCTTCCAACGAGGGCGAAATCAAAAGGCTGCGCAAGACCGTGGACCAGATCAACGCCCTGGAGAGCGAGATCCACAAGCTGTCCGACGACGCCATGCGCGCGCGCATCGCGGAGCTTCGGCAGAAGGCCCAGGGCGGCGCGGACCTTGACGGGCTGCTGCCGGAGACCTACGCGCTGGTACGCGAGGCGGGCGTGCGGGTGCTGGGCCAGCGGGCGTTCGACGTGCAGCTCATCGGCGCGATCGTGCTGCACCAGGGCCGCATCGCGGAGATGCGCACCGGCGAGGGCAAGACGCTCACCGCCACCTTCCCGGCGGTCTTGAACGCGCTGCCCGGCAAGGGCGTGCACGTGGTCACCGTCAACGACTACCTGGCCAAGTTCCAGTCCGAGTGGATGGGCAAGGTGTACCGCTTCCTGGGGCTTTCGGTGGGCCTGATCGTCCACGACCTCGACGCCCCCGAGCGCCAGGCCGCCTACGCCGCGGACATCACCTACGGCACCAACAACGAGTTCGGCTTCGACTACCTGCGCGACAACATGGTCACCTACAAGGAGCGCATGGTGCAGCGCGAATTGAACTTCGCCATCGTGGACGAGGTGGACTCGATCCTCATCGACGAGGCCCGCACGCCGCTGATCATCTCCGGCCAGGGCGAGAAGTCCACGGAGCTGTACAGCCGCGCCAACCAGTTCATACTCACCGGGCTCACGGAAGCCAAGGAGGACAAGGAGAACAAGGACGGCGGCCTGCTGGTGGACGGCGACTTCCTGCGCGACGAGAAGGACAAGACCCTGTCGCTGACGGAGCGCGGCGTCCGCAAGGCCGAACGCTTCTTCAACGTGGAAAACCTCACCGACCCGGTCAATCAGGAGCTGTATCACCACATCCTCGGCGCGCTCCGCGCCCACAAGATGATGAAGCGGGACGTGGACTACGTGGTCAAGGACGGCCAGGTCATCATCGTGGACGAGTTCACCGGCCGCCTGATGGTGGGCCGCCGCTACTCCGACGGCCTGCACCAGGCCATCGAGGCCAAAGAGGGCGTGAAGGTGGAGCGCGAGTCGAAGACGCTGGCCACCATCACCTTCCAGAACTACTTCCGCATGTACCACAAGCTGTCGGGCGACCATCCCCACCAACCGGCCCATGATCCGCGACGACATGAACGACGCGGTGTTCATCACCATGAAGGCCAAGTACCAGGCCATCATCGACGAGATCGTGAAGCGCCACGCCACCGGCCAGCCGATACTGGTGGGCACGGTGTCGGTGGAGAAGAGCGAGCTTTTGAGCAAGATGCTCGGCCTGCGCGGCGTGGAGCACGTCGTGCTGAACGCCAAGTTCCACGAGAAGGAGGCCGAGATCGTCGCCCAGGCCGGCAAGAAGGGCGCGGTGACCATCGCCACCAACATGGCCGGCCGCGGCACCGACATACTGCTGGGCGGCAACGCCGAGTTCCTGGCCCGCAAGTCCATGCGCCAGCTGGAGTACGACGAGGAGCTGATCGAGGAGGCCATCGGCTTCAACGAGAACGTGCCCGACGAGGTCAAGGCCGCCCGCAAGGTGTTCCGCGACCTGCTTCAAAAGTACGAGATCGAGACAAAGGCCGGCCACGACGAGGTCGTGAAGCTGGGCGGCCTGCACATCATCGGCACCGAGCGGCATGAGTCCCGCCGCATCGACAACCAGCTGCGCGGCCGCGCGGGACGCCAGGGCGACCCCGGCTCCAGCCAGTTCTTCATCTCCTTTGAGGACGACCTCCTGAGGCTGTTCGGCTCCGACCGGTTCAAGCCCATGCTGGAGAAGCTGTCCGGCGCGGGCGGCGACGAGGAGGCCATCGAGTTCGGCATCGTGTCCAAGCAGATCGAGAACGCCCAGAAGCGCGTCGAGAGCAAGAACTACGACATCCGCCTGCACGTTTTGCAGTACGACGACGTGATGAACCAGCAGCGCGAGATCATCTACGGCCAGCGGCGCGAGGTGCTCGAGGGCGAGGACATGCACAACAAGATTATGGACATGCGCCACACCCTGATCACCGAGGCCGTCAACCGCTGCATCGCCGAGGACGCCAGCGTGGCGGACTGGGACATCGAGGGCCTCTCGGAGTACCTGGAGCACCTGTGCATCGAAAAGGGCGGCGTGCGGAAGCTGTTCGACGCCCTGCCCGGCAAGGACAAGGACAGCCTGGTGAAGGCCATCGAGGCCCGCGCCGACGAGATCTACGCCCAGCGCGAAAAGATGTGGGCCGACGCCAACCTCGACATGCGCGAGTTCGAGCGCGTGGCCCTGCTGGGCGCGGTGGACCGCCGCTGGATGGACCACATCGACGCCATGACCGAGCTGCGGGACGGCATCGGGCTGCGCGCCTACGGCCAGAAGAACCCCATCGTCGAGTACAAGCGCGAGGGCTACGACATGTTCGAGGAGATGGTGCACCTCATCCAGGAGGACACCCTGCGCCGCCTCTACTTCACCGTGCTCGCCAAGCCCCAGGAGCGCCGGCAGGTAGCCACCCCCACCGCCGCCACCCACGGCAATGAGGCCCCCGCGAAGCCCGTCAAGAAGAAGGAAGTCAAGGTCGGCCCCAACGATCCCTGCCCCTGCGGCAGCGGCAAGAAGTATAAGAAGTGCTGCGGGGCGTGACGCACGGGAGTACCGACGTAACCCCTACTCCCTACTCCCTGAATAGGATGTGATTAAATGATCGAAATGGACGTTTTCAAGCAGGACCTGAACGCCGTGCGCGACATGCTCAAGGAGGCCGGCAAATCCCTGCAGATCGACCACCTGCGGGAGCAGCTGGTGGAATACAACGAGGACATGGGCTCCCCGGGCTTCTGGGACGACACGGAGCGGGCACAGAAGGTGTCCGCGAAGGCCAGCTCGGTGGAGCGGCGCATCAAGCACTACGAGAGCCTGATCGCCCGCGCCGACGACATCGAGGTGTTGATGGAGCTGGCGGAGGAGGCCGACGACGAGAGCATGGTCGAGGAGATCCGGTCGGAGTTCGACGGGTTGAAGACCGACCTGGAGACGCTCAAGCTCCAGACCCTGCTGACCGGCGACTACGACAACTGCAACTGCATACTCTCGCTGCACGCGGGCGCGGGCGGCACCGAGGCCCAGGACTGGACCCAGATGCTCTACCGCATGTACACCCGCTTTGCCGAGCGCATGGGCTTTCAGGTCAAGCTGCTGGACCTGCTGGACGGCGACGAGGCCGGCATCAAGTCCGTGACCTTCGAGGTCTCGGGCGACTACGCCTACGGCTACCTGAAATCCGAGCGCGGCGTGCACCGGCTGGTGCGCATCTCGCCCTTCGACGCCAACGCCCGGCGGCACACGTCGTTTGCGTCGCTGGACGTCAGCCCCATCATCGAGGACGACGGGGACATCGAGATCCGGCCCGAGGACCTGCGCATCGACACCTACCGCGCCTCCGGCGCCGGCGGCCAGCACGTCAACCGCACCGACTCCGCCGTGCGCATCACGCACCTGCCCACCGGCATCGTGGTGCAGTGCCAGAACGAGCGCAGCCAGGTGCAGAACAAGGAGATGTGCTTCATCTGGCTGCGCGCGCGGCTGGCGGAGCTCAAGGAGCAGCAGCGCCAGGAGCAGATGGGCGAGATCAAGGGCGAGCTGAAGAAGATCGAGTGGGGCAGCCAGATCCGCTCCTACGTGTTCCAGCCCTACACCATGGTCAAGGACCACCGCACCGGCTACGAGATGGGCGACGTCAACGCCGTGATGGACGGCAAGCTGGAGGACTTCGTGACCGCCTACCTGCAAAAGCTATGAAAAAGGTGCGCATCACCGCCGTGCGGGTCGCCCGCCACGACGATTTGATCGAAAAGTACGAAAATCCCATCCAGCACGCCTGCAGCGTGACCGAGGGGCAGGTGTGGATCGCCGAGGGCTGGCAAAAGCCCGAGGGCTTCTGCGACAGCGCCTGGGACAGCGTGTCGTCCTTCGTGATGACGCTGGCGCACGGCGGCGAGAACCTCTACGACGGCTGGATGAAGAACCCAAGGTCCGCCATGATCTCCTGCAACGACGGCTTCCGGCCCGTCAGCTTCCTGCTGGAGGCGCTGGACGAGGACGCGGAGTGAGCCATGTCTGAGCGCATGCGGCATATCATCGGCGCCGCGGCCCTGATCCTGGGCCTCGCGGCGCTGTATGTCATACTGATACTGACGGCCGTTCACATCGTCGGCACGGACGCCGACCTCTACTACCGCGAACAGACAAAGGCCGGCATACTGCCCGCCACGGGCCTCGCCGACGAAGCGCTTCGGGCGCTGGATCAACGACTGGCGGACTATCTGAGGGGTAATCCCCGGGCGCTTTCGCAGGATGCACCCTTCAACGCGCAGGAAATGGCCCACATGGCGGACTGTTACGGGCTGTTTCAACTGCTACGGAAGGTCCGCGCCCGGCTGGTTCCCTGGGCGGTGTTTCTGATCGCGGGCGGGGCGTGGCTCATGCAGGACAGGCGGCGCGCCCGGCGGTGCGCGTGGCTGTCGCCGCTGTTGTTGCTCGTGCCGCTGGGACTGTTCGCGCTGTACGCGGCGCTTCGCTTCGACCGGGCATTCACGCTGTTTCACAGGGTGCTGTTCCGGAACGACCTGTGGCTGCTGGACCCGGCGACGGACCTGTTGATCCGCATCTGTCCGGCATCCATGTTCATGCACATGGGCCTGCGCATCGGGGTCTACAGCCTCGCGGCGATCCTCGCGGGGTCGGCCCTCGCGACGGCGCTGACGTTCATCTGGCCTAAGAAGAAGGGTGAAAACACATGGAAAACGACTACGCCGCGCGGACCCGCGCCCAAGCGGATCGACTTCGGCAGGCGGGGCACGCGCTGATCCTTTCGGTGGAGAGCTCCTGCGACGAGACGGCGGTCGCCGTCGTGCGGGACGGCCGGGAGGTGCTGGCCAACTGCATTGCCAGCCAGATCGACACCCACGCGCTCTACGGCGGCGTGGTGCCGGAGATCGCCAGCCGCATGCACGTGGAGGCCATCGACCCGCTGCTGGACGCGGCGCTCTCGGAGGCGCACCTGCCGCTTTCCGCCGTCGACGCCGTGGCGGTCACCTACGGCCCGGGGCTGGTGGGGGCGCTGCTGACGGGCGTGTCATGGGCAAAGGCGCTGGCCTACGCGCTGGGCGTGCCGCTGATACCCGTCAACCACATCGAGGGCCACGTCTCCGCCAACTACATCGCCCACCCGGAGTTGGAGCCGCCCTTCGTGTGCCTGGTGGCCTCGGGCGGGCACAGCCACATACTCAACGTCACCGGCTACGGCGAATACAAATTGCTGGGCCAGACCACCGACGACGCCGCGGGCGAGGCCTTCGACAAGGTGGCGCGGGTGCTGGACATCCCCTACCCCGGCGGGCCGCTGCTGGACAAGCTGGCGGAGGCGGGCGACGATTCCGCCTACCGCTTCCCCCACCCCCACACCCAGGGAAAGTACGACTTCTCGTTCTCGGGGTTGAAGACCGCGGTGATCAACCAGGCTCACAACCTGCGGCAGCAGGGCGTGGCCATCGACGCCAAGAACTTCGCCGCCTCCTTCCGCAAAAGCGTGGTGGACATGCTGGTTTCAAAGACCGTGGCCGCCTGCCTGGACGCCGGCGCGAAGCGGGTGGCGGTGGCCGGGGGCGTGGCGGCCAACGCGCTTTTGCGCTCCGAGCTTCAAAGGCGCGGCGAGGAGGCCGGCCTTCGGGTGTTCATTCCCCCGAAGGGGCTGTGCACCGACAACGCCGCCATGATCGGCTCGGCGGGCTTCTACGCGCTGATGGCCGGGCACGTCGCGCCGCTGAGCCTCAACGCCGTGCCCGCCCTGCGGATGCTGAATTGTGAATGAACTATGAATTATTCACAGGCGCCGTTGTGCATCATCGGCGCTTGTGCTATAATTCGGGAGGATATCAATACAACCAACGGAGGACACAGACATGACCATGAAGAGAATCCTTTGCCTGGCGCTGGCGCTGATGCTTGCGCTGGGCGTGTGCGCGCTGGCGGAGGGCGACGACCTCCAGGCCCAGCTGGATGAGGCCAACGCCCACATCGCCGAGCTGGAGGCGCAGGTGGAGAAATACCGCCCGTTCTACGAGCGCCAGATCGTGGCGGAGTACGGCGAGGACGGCATCGTGTGGCTGGAGGACGCCCAGAAGCAGTTCGACGAAGCCTCCGCGATGTACGCCCAGTACGGCATCCCGGTGGAGAACTACGCCGCCGAGATCAAGCAGAGCATCGTCGAGAGCCTGGTGCGCAAGGCGGTGCTGGACGCCAAGGCCGAGGAGATGGGCCTGAGCGCGCCGGACGAGGCGACCATGGCCGCGCTGACCGAGCAGGCCAACGCCGATTTGGAGACCTATATCGGCTATTACAGCAGCTACTTCGCCAAGGAGGGCGCCTCCGACGAGGAGAACCGCGAGGCCACCGTGAAGGGCCTGGCGGACAACGGCATCAGCGCGGAGGCGCTGCTTAAAGACCGCGTCGAAAACTACGTCAGCGAGCAGCTCCACGACGCCGTGACCAAGGACGTGGCCGTGTCCGACGAGGACGTCCAGGCCAAGTACCAGTCCATGATCGAGGACGACAAGGACAGCTACGCCGAGGACGACGCCGCCTACAACAGCGCCCGCTCCGGCGGCGAGGCCGTCGCCTGGAACCCCGAGGGCTACCGCGCGGTGAAGCATGTACTCGTCAAGTTTAACGAGGACCAGGCCAAGCAGTACACCGAGCTTCAGAGCGCGCTGAGCGGCCTGAACGACGAGCTGGCCGCGCTGGACAACCCCAAGCCCACCGCCGAGCCCGCCGAGGGCGAGGAGGCCGGGGAGACCGAGGAGGAGGAGGCCGCGCCCCGCACCCGCGAGGAGATCCAGGCCGACATCGGCGAGATCGGCGCTTCCATCGAGGCGCTCTACAGCCAGCTCATGCCCAGGGCCCAGGAGGTCGTGGACGCCTTCAACGGCGGCGCGGACTTCGACAGCCTGATCGACAAGTACGGCGAGGACCCCGGCATGACCCGCGAGCCCACCAGGACCCAGGGCTACGCCGTGTCGGAGAAGTCCACCTATTGGGACCCCGCCTTCACCGAGGGCGCCATGTCCATCGCCGGCGTGGGCCAGATCAGTCAGCCCGTGCGCGGCAAGAACGGCGTGCACATCATCTACTACTTGAGCGACATCACCCCCGGCGAGGTGCCCTTTGAGGACATCAAGGACGCCGTCGCCGCCGCGGCGCTGGAGGACAAGGTCGCCCAGACCTACGACGACCAGGTGGCCGTCTGGGTGGAGGAGGCCAAGCCCGTCTACCACCTCGACCGCTTCTGATCGAAGCCGCACAGTATTTGCCCGGACGCTCCGCGCAGGACGTCCGGGCGTTTTTGTGTTCTTCCCGCGCATATTCAAACTTTGTTCACAAAACATCGGATGTTTGTTTGTTGACTTTGATCTTGCCTGACCATATAATATATCCAGCGGTTGAGAAAGAGCGCAACCGGGAACAATAACGACAAATCATCCCCGAAAGGAGTCATATACCATGAAGTACACGAATGAGCGCAAAAACGTCCGCAGGACGTCGAATCGGAGGAATCATCGCAGAAACAGCCGCGGCGCAACGCTGCTGGCGGCGCTGATGCTGGTGTGCGCACTGGCGATCGGCTCGGTGTTCGCGCTGAACGCGGCCCCCAAGGCAGCCAGCGCCGAGGCCACACAGGCCCAGGTCGGCGCGCCGGTGATCGACACCAGCCCGGCCGTCTACGTGGCTGAGAAGAACGCCAACTCGGTGGTGGGCATCATCACCAACACCCAGGGCTGGGATCGCACCTACGGCGTGCAGGACCGAATGATGGCCCAGGGCAGCGGCGTGGTGATCCAAGAGGGCGGCTACGTGCTGACCAACTACCACGTCATCGAGGACGGCAACGCCTTCCAGGTGCTGCTCCCCTCCGGCGACAAGGTGGACGCCACCGTGGCCGGCGCGGACTCCAACCTGGACCTGGCGGTATTGAAGGTCACCGACCAGGCCGACAAGCTGGTCCCCGTGTCCATCGGCAGCTCCGAGGCCATGAAGGTGGGCGCCACCGTCATCGCCATCGGCAATCCCGGCGGCGAGGTGTTGGCCAACACCGTCACCCAGGGCATCATCTCCGCCCTGCAGCGCACCAGCGTCTCCAGCAACAACACCACCCGGAACGTGGACTACATCCAGCACGACGCGCCGATCAACTCCGGCAACTCCGGCGGCGGCCTGTTCGACTACCAGGGCAACCTGATCGGCATCAACACGCTGAAGTACGGCGGCAGCTACTACTCCAACAGCAGCTATGAGGGCCTGGGCTTCGCCATCCCGATCGAGACCGCCTACCCCATCGCCCAGCAGCTGATCGAAAACGGCAAGGTGCTGCGCCCGCAGCTGGGCGTCACCGTCAAGGACTATGAAGGTCCCGACGAGCCCATGCAGGACTACGCCCCCGCCAGCGTGTGCGTGTACGGCGTCACCGAGGGCGGCCCCGCCGAGAAGGCCGGCTTCAAGCAGTACGACTTCATCACCGCCATCAACGGCAAGCGCGTCACCTCCCGCCGCGAGCTGACCACCCTGCTGGACAAGTTCCAGCCCGGCGACACCGTGACCGTCACCGTGGTCCGCTACAACAACGTGTCCATGATGCCCGTCAACAACGGCTATGACAGCTACTACGGCTTCCCCTTCGGGTTCGGCTTCGGCGGCTTCGGCGGCTACGGCAACTACGGCTACAACTACGGCAATGGCGGCAACGGCGGCAGCAACGGCAACGGCAACGGCAGCGCCGGCAGCACCATGACCAACGGCACCCTGGTGGTGGGCGACGGCTACACCACCCTGGACCTGGAGGTCACCCTGGAGGTCCTGGACAAGTAAACACCCCGGTATGGACACCGGCCCCCGCGCCTTACAGGACGCGGGGGCCTTTCTTGTGGAATAACGGACACCTCATCCGTCCCGCCTGCGGCGGTCCACCTTCCCCTCAAGGGGAAGGCAAGACGAGAAGGCTTTCCCCTGGGGGGAAGCTGGCGCGCGAAGCGCGACTGATGAGGGGAATATCCTACAACTATCCATGAAGCGCCAGATAATCCGCCATCACCCGCACCAGCGCCTCGGCCTCCTCGCGGGCGGGAGCCTCGGCGAATATGCGCAGCCGGGGCTCGGTGCCGCTGAAGCGCACGATGATCCAGCGGCTCTTAAACCACACCTTGCAGCCGTCCTCCCAGCTGACGCGCTCCACGGGCAGGCCGAAGTCCGGCAGCTCCCGGCGCTCAAACACCTTTCGTGCGATCTCCGCCTTCTGGTCGAAGGTCAGCGGCCAGTCGTGCTCGGCCATGTGCAGCTCGCCGAACTCGTCGTAAATGTCCTGTACCATGCCGGACAGCGGCCGGCCGGTGACGCTGAGCATCTCCACCAGCAGGGAGGCGGCATAGAGGCCGTCCTTTCCGAAGATGTGCCCCCGCACCGTGAGGCCGCCGGAGGACTCGCCGCCGATCATGGCGTCGTTTTCCTGCATGGCGGCGGAGACGTGCTTGAAGCCCACGGGCACCTCGATGCAGCGCTCGCCGTAGCGCTCGGCCACCCGGTCCAGCAGGTGGGTGGTGGCCACGTTGCGCACCGCCGCGCCCTTCCAGCCCTTGTATTTGAGCAGGTAGTAGTAGAGCATCACCAGGACCAGGTTGGCGCTGATGTAGCGACCCGTCTCGTCCACCACGCCCAGCCGGTCCGCGTCGCCGTCGGTGGCGATGCCCAGGTCGGCGTTGTGCTCCTTCACGGCCATCTGCAAATCGATCAGCGTGTCCGGGTTGGGCGCGGGCAGGTGGCGGCCGAAGAAGGCGTCGTGGCGGTCGTTGATGACGTCCAAATCGCACCGGGCGGTGTAGAGTATCGTCAGAAGGCCGGTCAGGCTCACGCCGAACATGGGGTCCAGCACCACCCGGGGCCGCCTGCGGCGGATGGCCGCGATGTCCACCCGCTCTAGTATGGAGTCGAGGTACTCGTCCCGGGGGTCGATGCGCGCGATCCTGCCGTCCGAAAGGCCCGCGTCGAAGTCCACGGTGTTGATGTCCGCGTCCATAAGGGCGTTGGCCTCGGCCTGGATTGCGTCGGTGACTTCCTGCGCCGCGTCCCGCCCGCCGGCGGTGAACAGCTTGATACCGTTCCACAGCGCGGGGTTGTGGCTGGCGGTGATCGCCGCGCCGTAGGGCAGCCCCCGGCTCTTGACGGTGAACATGATCTGGGGCGTGGGGCCGGAGATGTTGATGAAATCCACCTTCACGCCCTCGCCCGCGATGGCCTCGGAGAACCATATGGCCGCCTCGCGGCTCAGAAAGCGCCGGTCGTAGCCGATGCAGATCTCCCGCCGCGCGCCCTCCCGGACGATGCGCCGCCCCAGCGCCGCGGCCACACGCCGTATGTTCGCCTTGGTGAAGCCGTCGCCGATGATGGCGCGCCAGCCGCCGGTGCCGAATTCAATCATCGTTCTTCGCCTCCTTCCGGGATTTCCCCATGACGACCCGCACCGCGTGCCGCCCGCCTGTGAACGCGGGGATCGCCGCCGCGGGTGCGCCGTCCACCTCGACGGTTATGACGCCCTTCTCCACGTGCTCCGGGTTCTCCACCCGGATGTCGTACACCGCCCCGCGCCAGCGGCGGACGACCTCGAAGCCGTCCCATTCCGCGGGGATGCAGGGGTCGACGATCAGCCGGTCGAATTCCGGCCGCACGCCCAGCATGAAGCGCGTGGCGGCGAAGTAGGCCCAGCCCGCCGAGCCGGTCATGAACGGGTGCCGCGCCCGGCCGTGGTCGGCGTGGTCCCGGCCCATGATGAACTGGCAGTAGCTGTACGGCTCCGCCCGGCGGATCTCCATAATGTCGTTCTGGTTTTCCGGCAACAGCGCGTCGTAGAGCTTCATCGCCCGTCCGCCCCGGCCCAGGCGGCACTCCGCCACCCACGCCCAGGGGTTGGGATGGCTGAACACCGCGCCGTTTTCCTTGATGCCCGGGTACACCCGGGTGATGAAGCCGATGCCGTCGTCCCGCTTTGTAAACGCCGGAGCGTTGAGCATCAGGCCGTAGGGGGTGTACAGCCAAGCGTCCACCGCGTCCATGGCCGACAGGCCCTGTTCACGGGTCGCCGCGCCGGACACCACCGCCCAGGCGTTGGATTCCAGGTGCACCTTGCCCTCCTCGGCCAGGTGCGTGCCGATGGCCCGGCCGTCGGCGGTGAAGCCCCGCAGGAACCATACTCCGTCCCACAGGCAGCGCTGGCAGGCGTCCTTCATGGCCCCGAGTTTCGCTTCGTAGCGCGCCGCGTCACCGCCGCCCAGGTTCAGGCAGTCGTTCCAGTCCGCCCGCAGGCCCTTCGTGATGCCGTGGGCCCCGGTCTGGCCGTAGGAGAAGTCCAGTATGCGCTTCATGTGGTCCCAGACGGGCTCTGCGCCGCCGTCGGCGTAGGGCGCGAGGTGGTCGAAGAAGGCCACATCCCCCGTCTCCCGTACGTATTCCACGATGGCGGGGATCAGCCACAGCGCGTCGTCGGCGCAGGCGTCCCCGATGCCGTGAATATACTTGTTGTCCGCGGCCTTGGGCACCACCGTGGGGGACCACTCTTCCTCGGCGGCTTCCCCCTCAAACCACGCCGGGTCGAACAGGTGCAGCCCGTAGCCCGCCCGGGTCAGCCCGTTCAGCAGCTGCTCGATGCGCCTGCGGCAGCCCTCCGGCTCCGCGTGGGGGATGCACATGGCGTCCTGGGCGGTGTCCCGGTAGCCCAGGCCCGTGCGCCCGCCCACCTCGATGAACGACGCGAACCGGGAGAACAGCACGTTGATCTCGCTCTGGTACAGGTTCCATATGTTCAGGCTGCGGTCCATGTTTTCGTGGGGGGTCCTGACCTGCAACGCGCCCAGCTTTTCGTCCCAGAAGCGCCGAAGCGCTGCAAACGCCCGGTCCGTCCCCTCGAAGTCGTAGCGCCTGCGGGCATCGCGGACCGCCGCGCCCCGGCCGGTGCCCAGGTAGAACAGCACCCGCTTATCCTCCCCGGGCGCAAGCGTCAGCCGCTTCGACAGCGCGCCCACGGGGTTGCCGCCGTTTCCGTGCCCGCCCTTCAGGCCGCGCTCGACGCCGACGGGGTCGCGCTCGGTGCGGTAGTCGCCGATGAAGCCGTCCCGGGTGCCCTCCCAGCCGTCCGGCTCGAAGGAGGCGGCGAAGAACTGGTAGCTGTCCGGCTCGTAGTGCAATTCGCAGATCACCGCGTCCGCCTCCATGAAGGACCCGGCGCAGTACAGGCTCATCTGGAAGTTCTGGTTGTCGATATCGATGTTGTGGAAGGAGAACTCCACGTAGCCGGTCACGTCGATATGCCGCGTCCGGTCCGAGGCGTTGCGCAGGCGCACGTCGAAGAGCTCCACCGGGGTATCGTCCCCCGCCTCCCGGGGGATGAACAGCGTCTGGCGGGCATGGATGCTCCCGTATTCGCAGATGTAAGTGGAATAGCCCAGCCCGTGGCGGCAGGCATACCGCGCCTCGGAAAGGTCGAGCCCCGTGGGCTGCCAGCTCACCGACCAGTATTCCCCGGTTTCCGCGTCCCGCAGGTACACGTAGTGGCCGGGCCAATCCATGGGCACGCCGTTGGGCCGGAAGCGCGTGATGCGGTGAAACTGCGGCGAGTCCAGCCAGCAGTAGCCCCCCGCGTTGTGGCTGAGCACCGCGCCCATGCGCTGGGTGCCCAGGTAGTTGGTCATGGAGAAGGGCGCGTTCACCCGGTCGATCACGTACTCCCGGGCGCCGTCGTCAAAATGGCCGTAGCGCATATCCGCCGCCTCCTCGTCATCGCGGTTGTGACATTACAGAAAGTGGCTTCACGGGAGCGTTTCCGCTCCCATGAAGCCGTCTCTCTGTTGTGGTATTCACTTCGATCAGTCGGACACGTAGGGCATCAGGGCGATGGTCCGGGCGCGCTTGATGGCGGTGGACAGCTGGCGCTGGTGCTTGGCGCAGGTGCCGGTCATGCGGCGGGGCAGGATCTTGCCGCGCTCGCTGGTGAAGCGGCGGAGCCGGTTGACATCCTTGTAATCGATGTGCTGGATCTTATTCACGCAAAATTCGCAGACCTTCCTGCGCGGCTTGCGGCCACGGGGACGGCGAATGCGCTCGCCACGATCTTCAGACATGTTGTTGTTCCTCCTTTTCGGATTATAGGGCATACCCTCAGAGGCATTCCCAAAGAAGAAATGGCTTTCCGAGACTTTCTTTTAGAATGGAAGCTCGTCGTCGTCAACCTCGGTGAAATCGTTCGCCGAAGGGGGCGCGGGCTGGGCGGGCCTGGCCGGGGGCGGGGTGGGGCCGTTGTCGTAATTGCGCGGCTGTCCGCCATCCTCGTTGCGGCTGCTCAGGGCCTCGATGTTTTCGGCAATGATCTCGGTCACGTAGCGCTTGGAGCCGTCCTGCGCATCATAGGAACGGTTCTGGATGCTGCCCTCCACGGCAATGCGGCGACCCTTGGACAGGTAGCGATTGCAGAAGTCAGCGGTCTGGCGCCAGGCGATGACGGTAAAGAAGTCCGCCTCGCGCACGCCCTGCTGGTTGGCAAAGCGGCGCTGCACGGCGATGCGGAAGGTCGACTGGGAGATTCCGCTCTGCGTGGTGCGGGCCTCGGGATCATTGGCGAGGTTGCCGATCATGATAACCTTGTTCATAAACTATCCCTGCCTTTTCGGGAACGGGGCTTATTCGGCCTCGGATTCAGGCTTCTCGTCGTCGACGGGCTCGGCCACGGTCTCCGGCTCGGCAGCGGGCGCGGGGGCCTCGGCGGGCTCAGCGGCGGGCGCGGGAGCCTCGGCGGGCGCCTGGGCGTCGCGGGCGACGTAGGGCTTCAGCGGCTCGCGCTTGGCGGGCAGCTCACCCTCGTAGCGCACGGTCAGGTAGCGCAGCACGCTGTCGGAGATCTGCATGTTGCGCTCGATCTCACGGGGCAGCTCCGCGGGCGCCTTGATGTACATCAGCACATAGTAGCCCTCGGTCTTGTACTGGATGGCGTAGGCCAGGCGGCGCTTGCCCCACTCGTCGACGCGATCCACTTCACCGCCGTTCTTCTTCACCAAATCCGAAAAACGGTTGATCAGCTCGATCCTGGCGCTGTCCTCCAGCGCGGGATCAATAACGTACATGACTTCATACTGGTTCATGTCATTTTCACCTCCTTATGGACTTCGGCCACGATCGGTTCATCGTGGCAAGGATGCGCTTTTTCTATTATAGCGCAATTCTGTGCGTGTTGCAATGGTGGGAAATGAAAATTTTATGATAAATCGCCATCTTGCGTCGTTCCAGAGGATGCGATATAATGTCAAAAACGATGCTTATGAGGAAACATCATGAACTACCGCATGCTGCGGGGGGACAGCTTCAACCCCTTTCGCAACCTGGCCGTGGAGGCGCTGCTGTTTGAGACGCTGGGGCCGGAGGAGATGGCCTTCTACCTCTGGCAGAACCAAAACACGGTGGTGATCGGGCGGCATCAGAACGCCTGGCAGGAGTGCCGGGTGAAGCTACTGGAGGACGAGGGCGGCCTGCTCGCCCGGCGCTCGACCGGCGGCGGCGCGGTGTACCACGACCTGGGCAATCTGAACTTCACGTTCGTCGCGCCCCGGGCCTGTTACGACGTCCATCGCCAGCTCGACGTGATCCGCCGGGCGGTGGCGGACTTCGGCATCGCGGCCGACTTCACCGGGCGCAACGACCTGGTGGCCGCGGCGAACGGGGCGAAGTTCTCCGGCAACGCCTTCAAATTCTCCGACGCGGTGGGCATGCACCACGGCACGGTGCTGATCCGCGTGGACATGGACAGGCTGGGCCGCTACCTGGTCCCCGGAAGGGACAAGCTCAAGGCCAAGGGCATCGAGAGCGTGCGCGCCCGGGTGTGCAACCTGGCCGAGCTGAACCCCGAAATCACCGTCCCCGCGCTGACCGACGCGCTGGAGCGGGCCTTTGTGTCGGCCTACGGGAGCGCGGAACGCATCGCCGTGTCCGACCTGGACCCGGCCTGCCTGGCGGCGCTGGAAGAGCAGTTTTCCGCCTGGGACTTCCGGCTGGGCAAGGCGCTGCCGTTTGACGCCACGCTGTCCCGCCGGTTCGACTGGGGCGGCGTGACGCTGGAGCTCCAGCTCCGCCACGGCATGATCGAGCGCGCCGCGGTGTGGTCCGACGCCATGGACGAGGCCGTGATCGGCCGCATCGCCCCCGCCCTCGAGGGCCTGCGCTACGAAAACGCCGCGATAGCCGACGCCCTGCGCGCCCTCGACGATCCCCGCACCGAGGACCTGGCCGCGTGGATCGCGGGCGAGGAGCTGGGATGATGCGCGCGTAACATAACAAATCAGTAGACATCAAAGGATAATCCTGCTATAATGAGAGTACAGAGTACATATTGACCCCTGATATCGGTGCATTATGAGACAGACGTTTTCGCTGGTATTTCTGCTCATGGCGATCGCCCTGGCGATGTGCGCGTACCTGGCGCTGCGCTCCAGAAAGGCGATCGGAAAAAACGTGGCCCAGACCGTCGCGGCGCTTATCCCCCCGGTGATCGGCAACATGATCATCATCAGCTCCGGGACGAAGGCGTCCTCGACGCTGGGCTGCTACATCTATTTCCTCGGCATGGACCTGGTGATGCTGGCGCTGACCGGGTTCACGCTGGAGTATTGCCATCTGCCGAATCTCAAGGCGAAATACCTGACCACGGTGCGGGCGCTGCTGGCCGTCGACGCCGTGCAGCTTTTGTTGAACCCCCTGTTCGGCCACGCCTTTGACACCGAGGCCATCCCGGTGGACGGCTTCGCCTACTACCGGCTGGTGCCCCGCCTGGGCCAGACCTTCCACCGGGTGGTGGACTACGGCATACTGGCCACGGTCATCGTGATATTCATCTACAAGCTGATCCGCACCCCCCGCATCTACGCCGAGCGCTACGGCATCATACTGGCGGCCATACTGGTGGGCCTGGTCTGGGAGACCTACTACATCTTTTCCCGCACGCCCATCGACCGCTCGATGGTGAGCTTCGGCGTGTTCGGGCTGCTGGTGTTCTACTTTTCGATCTACTACCGCCCGGTGCGGCTTCTGGACCGCATGCTGGCCAACATCGCCTCGGAGATGCCGGAGGCCATGTTCTTCCTGGACGTGACGGGCCACTGCGTGTGGGCGAACCGCCCCGGCCAGCGGCTCGCGGAGATCCGCGAGGGCGACTTCGAGGGCGCCACGGAGCGGCTCAGGGCCATGTTCGACATCAGCCTCAAGAGCCTGGACGAGTGGTCCGTGCAGCGCCAGGTGGCGGCGGAGGGCGGCACCCGGCACTACGTGCTCCAGAAGCACGCCCTCTCGGACGACCGCGGCCGCCTGCTGGGCGCGTTTCTGTCCGTGCGCGACGACACCCGGGAGCACCAGGCGCTGCAGCGCGAAAAGTACAACGCCACCCACGACCGCCTGACCGGGCTCTACAACCGGGAATACCTGTACGAGCGCATCCGGGAGATGGTCGACTCCCGCCGCGACGCCCGCTGCCTGGTGGCGTTCATCGACGTCAAGGACTTCAAGCTGATCAACGACATCTTCGGCACGGCCTTCGGCGACTACGCCATACGCGCCATCGCCGCGTGGATCACCCGCGCCCTGCCGGAAGGCAGCGTCTACGGGCGGCTGGCGGGGGACACCTTCGGCGCGTGCATGCCCGAGGAGGCCTTCGACCAGGCCGCCATGGAGGCCGGGCTGTCCCGCTTCGTGGTGGCGGACGGCGCGGTGGAGCACAGCATACTGATCCACATCGGCGTGTACGCGGTCACCGAGCCGGAGCTGGAGGTCTCGGTGATGCTGGACCGGGCGCACATGGCGCTGTCCACCATCGAGTGGGAATACCAGACCCACATCGCCTGGTACGACGACGCTATGCGCCGCCGCATCCTCTGGGCCCAGCAGATCACCGCGGAGCTGCCCGACGCGCTTGCGGAGGGGCAGATCAAGCCCTACCTCCAGCCCATCGTGGACGGCGACGGCAGGCCGGTGGGCGCGGAGGCGCTGGTGCGCTGGATCCACCCCGTCAAGGGCTTCCTGTCCCCCGCCGAGTTCATCCCCGTGTTCGAGGAAAACGGCCTGATCGCCCGGGTGGACCGCCACATGTGGCGGCAGGCCTGCGCGATACTGGCCGAGTGGCAGCGCAACGGGCGCGAGCAGTTCATCTCCGTCAACATCTCCCCCAAGGACTTCTTCTTCATGGACGTGGCCGCCGAGCTGCGCGACGCGGTGCGGGACTACGGCGTCTCCCCCGCCCGGCTGCGGCTGGAGATCACCGAGACCGTCATGATGACGGACATGGAAAACCGCATCAAAATACTGGAATCCCTCAGGAAGGAGGGCTTTCAGATCGAGATGGACGACTTCGGGTCCGGGTATTCGTCGCTGAACCTCTTGAAGGACATGCCGGTGGACGTGATCAAGATCGACATGCGCTTCCTGTCCCGCTCCGAGCACGAGATGAAGGCCCGGCGCATACTCGACAACGTGATGCGCATGTCCGAGGACATCGGCATCGTGTCGCTGGTGGAGGGCGTGGAGACCCAGGAGCAGTACGGCATGCTCTCCGACATGCGCTGCCGGCTGTTCCAGGGCTACTACTTCGCACGGCCCATGCCCCCGGCGGAATTTGAGGCCCATTGGCTCGACGACATGCAAGCGAAGGAGGAATGAGCGGCTATGAATCCCTTTTCCATACTGATGTTCATGTTCTCGGGCGGGCTTTTGCTGTACGCGGCGATACTCTACCTGTGCAAGGACGTGAAGATGATCCCCCGGGACTACGCCGTGAAGGTGACCGACAAGCGCAGGTACGCCACGCAGTTCGCCAAGGTGATCGCGCTGGTGGCGCTGGCCCCGGCCTACGGCGGCATCGTCGGCCTGTTCTCGACGGGCTGGGGTCTGTTTGCGATGATCGCGCAGATGATACTGGCCATCTTCCTGGGGACAAAGCTCATGAAGTGAGGGGATCGCCGTGAAAATCACCGTGCTGACGGAAAACACCTCCGCCTGTCGCCTGCCCGTAGAGCACGGCCTGAGCCTGTTCGTGGACATGGGCGACCGGCGGTTTTTGTTCGACATGGGGCAGACGGCGCTCTTCGCCGAGAACGCCCGGGCGCTGGGCATCGACCTGGGGACGGCGGATTTCGCCGTGCTGTCCCACGGGCACTACGACCACGGCGGCGGCCTGGCGACCTTCCTCGCCCTCAACGACCGCGCGCCGGTGTATATGAGCCGCCGCGCCTTCGAGCCGCACTACAACGCCTCGGACGCATACATCGGTCTGGACGGGGGCCTGAAGGGCTCGCCCCGCCTGGTCTATGTGGACGACAGCCTGGAGATCGCGCCGGGCGTGACGCTCATCAACGCCGGGCAGGTTCCCCTGGTCGGGGACTTCGGCGCGTTCGGGCTGAAGGTGTTCAGGCAGGGGCGGCTTCAGCCGGACGATTTCCTGCACGAGCAGTACCTGCTGATCGAGCGCGACGGCCGCCGCGTGCTGTTCAGCGGCTGCTCCCACCGGGGCATACTGAACATCGCGCGCCGGTTCCGGCCGGACGTGCTCATCGGGGGCTTCCACCTGTTCAAGCTGCCCGTGGGCGAAGCGCTGGACGGGTATGCCGACGCGCTGGAGGCCGCCAAAGCGACGTACTACACCTGCCACTGCACCGGTACGGAGCAGTACGAATACATGAAGCGGCGCATGACCCGGCTTCATTACATCAGCGCCGGGGATACCGTGGAGGTGTGAAATAAAATAAAAAAGCCCGGCTCCCGCTGATCGGAGAGCCGGGCTTTATGTTCCGAAAAATCAATCCGCGCGCACGCGCCAGCCGTACTTGTCCTCCACCTTGCCGGTCTGTATGCCGGTGATGGTGTCGTACAGCTTCTGGGTCACGGGGCCGATGTTGCCGTCGCCGATGGTCATGACCTCGTCCATGTAGCGCAGCTTGCCCACGGGGGAGATGACGGCGGCAGTGCCGGTGCCGAAGACCTCCTCGAGGGTGCCGTTCTTCTGGGCCTCGATCAGCTCGTCCACGGACACCTTGCGCTCCTCGACCTCCATGCCCCACTGGCGGCACAGGAACAGAACGCTGTTGCGGGTGATGCCGGGGAGGATGGAGCCGTTGAGCATCGGGGTGACGATCTTGCCGTTTATCTTGAACATGATGTTCATGGCGCCGAGACGCGGCGTAGTTGCCGCCGGTCTTGGCAAAGCCGATGCCGCCGCGCACGGCGCGGACGTACTCGTCCTCGATCCAGATGCCCACGGGGGCCAGGCCGCTCTCATAGTACGCGCCGGAGGGGCTCAGTATGATGATGAACAGGTAGGTCTTCGAGGGGGCCACGCCCAGGAACTCGTCGGTGGCGATCACGAAGGGGCGGATGTACAGGGACGTGCCCGGGTCGGTGGGGATCCAGTCCTTGTCCACGGCCACCACGGTCTTGATGGCCTGCACGAAGTCCTCCTCGGGGATCTGCGGGATGCACAGGCGGTCGTTGGAGGCGTTGGCGCGCTTGGCGTTCATGTCCGGGCGGAACAGGAAGGCCTCGCCGTTTTCGCCGCGATAGGCCTTGAGGCCCTCGAACATCTCCTGGCCGTAGTGGAAGACCATCGCCGACGGCGCCAGCGAAATATTCTGGTAGGGCACCACGCGGGCGTCGTGCCAGCCCTGGCCCTCGGTGTAGTCCATCACAAACATGTGATCGGTGAAGATGTGGCCGAAGCCCAGCTTCTGACCCGGCGCCGGCTTCGCCTTGGGCGCGGCGGTCCTCTCAATGCGAATGTTCAACATGGGTATCGCTCCGTTTCATCGTAGAGATTGATGCGTTTTTGCATCCTTGCCTCCCTATGATACCGCGTTAATCGGCGAAAATCAAGTGTCAAAGCCCCGAATTTGCATTTTTTGCCCGATCTTCCATCATATTTTACATTTTCCAAGGCTTCAATTTCCACGCCTGCGACGGCGCTTTGCGGCCATAATAAGCCTCGCGGCCGCAAAAAAATCGCAGGAGGAATCAGCATGAACGAGACGATTCAGCTTTTGCAGGATGTCGTGCGCAACGCGCGAAGCGGCGAGGAGGCCATTAACCAGCTGATGGACAAGGCCGAGAGCCAGGAGATGCGCGGCGAGCTGGACCGCGAGCGCGAGCAGTACCGCGCCTCCGCCCAGGAGGCCGAGAGCGCGCTGGCCGCCGCCGGGGGCCGCGCCGAGCCCGTGGGCGCGCTGCAAAAGGCCGGCATGTGGGTGGGCACCCAGATGAACACCCTCACCGACCGCTCCAACGCCCACATCGCCGAGATGGTCATACAGGGGGCCACCATGGGCATCATCGAGATGACCAAGGCCCGCAACACCTACCCCGACGCCGATGCCGACGCCGCCAGCCTCGCCAGCCGCTTCATCGTGGAACAGAATGATATTATTGATCGGCAGAAGGCGTATCTCCAAGATAAGGTGCTTGTATAATAATTAGGAATTAGGAATTGGGAATTAGGAATTATGGAGTGCCGACGGAACGATGGGTTCTTTGCGTTTTCCTGGGGGATAACGACCTCTCAGGCCCTGCGGGCCAGCTCCCCTGGACAGCAGTCGCGCCACTGCCTCCGGCAGGCGCGACCAGCCCGCGCGAATCCTTCGGATTCCAGCGCGGCGCTGCCGGCGGCCCGCTCGCGCGGACGCCGGTGCGTGAAAGGGGAGCCAGGGCTGTCGCGCGTATGCCGTAACCCCCTTGCCTCCCCTCTCAGGGGAGGTGCCCCCGAAGGGGGCGGAGAGGTTCTCCGTCATGGCCGGAGGGAGTAGGAGGTGCCCCCGGTCCGTAGGGCCTAGCGAAGCGTCAGGGGGCGGAAAGGTTCCGCAAGCAACGGAGAAGAGTGCCCTCAACTATCCGCGAAGCACCAATCAACTCCTAGAGTGTGTTTCTAAATGCCGGGAGATGCAGTTTCGAGTGGATTTGACTGCATTTCAAGGCGATTTCCTCAAGGGAAAGCAACGCAGAAATGCAGTCAAAGACGCCGAAAATGCGCTTCAGGCATTTTAGAAACACACTCTAATTCCTATCTCCTAATTCCTAATTCCTAACTCAACCCAACTTCTCCACCGGCGTATGTGCGTACTGCCGCACCTGATCCCACGGCACGGTAAACCCCGCGCCGTGGGAACAGAACACGCTGTCGGGGGTATCGTCGGCCAGGGGGTTGTAATCGGCCTCGGCGATGACGGCCTCCGCGTCCCGGCAGGGGGCGTAGTGGTCCAGCCGGTAGCGCAGGCTCCCGCGCCCGTGGGTGGCGGCCATGAAGTCGGAGATGTAATCGGAGAACAGCCTGAACGCCGCCTCGCCCCGCAGGGTGAAGCCCTCGCCCTCGGGCGCGGGGGGCTCCAGTTCGGCCTGCATGCGGGTCAGATCCCCCATCACCCGGCCGTAATCCTCCCCGGGGAGGCGCAGCTCAAACCGGCACACGGGCTCCAGCAGCACGGATTCGGCGTACATAAGCGCGTTGCGGATGGCGCGGTAGGTGCTCTGGCGGAAGTCGCCGCCCTCGGTGTGCTTCAAGTGACTGCGCCCGTGCAGAAGCTCCACCTTCACGTCCGTCAGCCGCGCGCCGGTGAGCACGCCCTTGTGCTTCTTTTCAAACACATGGGTCTCGATCAGCCGCTGCCAGTTGAGGCTGAGCTCGTCCACGTGGCACTTTGATTCAAAGGTGATGCCGCTGCCCCGGGGCCCCGGCGACAGCCGAAGCTGCACCTCGGCGTAGTGGCGCAGGGGCTCGTAGTGCCCGATGCCTATGGCGGGCGCGGCGATGGTCTCCATGTACATCACCCGGAGCCTGCCGAATTCCACCGGGATGCCGAAGCGGTCCTGCATGAGCTGTTTCAACACCTCCAGCTGGATCGGGCCCATGACGTTCACATCGACGGCGTCCCCGGCGGCGTTCACGCTGACGTTCAGCGCCGGGTCCTCCTCCTCCAACAGTTTAAGCGCCTGGAGCACCCTCCCGGCGGGGACCTCCGGCCCCCATATCACCGAGGCGGCCAGCATCGGCTCGGCCTCGAAGCGGTTGCGCTGCCCGGCGCTTTGCCCGATATGATCCCCCGGCCGGGCCTCGGGAAGCCCCGCGGCGGCGCACAGCATGCCCTTCTCCGCCCGGGCGGCGGGCCGGTATTTCGCCCCGGAGTACAGCCGAAGCTCGTTGACCTTGGCCGTCGCGCCCGAGGGCAGCGCCACCTCCTCCCGCGCCGCGACGGACCCGGCGAGCACCTTAAAGAACGTCAGCCGGTTGCCCTGGGCGTCCCGCCGCACCTTGTACACCAGCGCGTCGAAGGGGACGTTCCCCGCGTCGGGGGCGGTGTCGCCGGTCAGCAGGCACAGCGCGTCCAGAAAGGTCCCGACGCCCGCGTCGTTGAGCGCGGAGCCCCAATAGACCGGGAAAATCTCCCTGCCTGTGATCTGCCCTTTGAGGGCGTCGAGCCACAGCCCGGCGTCATAGTCGCCCGAGAGCAGGCGGTCCAGCAGCGCCTCGTCACGCTCGGCCACAGCCTCGATCAGTTGATCCGGCATCTCCCCGCCGGCATAGCCCCGCATGTCCACGCCGTCCGGGGACAGGCGGCGCTTCAGGTCTGCGAGGCGCGTCCCGGCGTCGAAGCCCGCCCGGTCCGTCTTGTTGACGAACACGAAGGCCGGTATCCCAAGCCTCTCGAGCATCGCCCAGACGGTCTCGGTGTGGCTCTGCACGCCCTCGGCCCCGGACACGACCACCACCGCGTAGTCCAGCACCGTGGCGGCGCGCTCCATCTCCGCGGCGAAGTCGGCGTGGCCGGGGGTGTCCACCCAGAAGAACCGCCGCCCGTCCCGCTCGAACACGGCCTGGTCCGAGAATATGGTGATGCCCCGCTGTCTTTCCAGCGGGTGGGCGTCCAGGAAGGCGTCGCCGTGGTCCACCCGGCCCGCCGACCGGATCACCCCCGCGTGGCGCAATATCTGCTCCGAGAAGGTGGTCTTGCCCGCGTCCACGTGGGCCAGCACGCCGATGATGGTGTTGTTCATTTGGACTCCTTCAGCACCCGCCACATGTTGAGCCCCGCGATTCCGGCAAGCGTCTCCTCGGAATAGCCGCGGCGGCGCAGGGCGTCCAGCAGCACGGGGAAGCAGGAGGGGTCGCCGAGGCCGTCGGGCCAGGTCTCGATGCCGTCGAAGTCGGAGCCGAAGCCCAGCACATGCTCGCCGCCCATCTCGCATATGGCGTCGATGTGCCGCATCACGTCGTCCAGCGTGGCCCGGCCGTCGGTCCTGAGGAAGTCCGAATAGAAGTTGATGCCGATGAAGCCTTTTCGGTCGATGAGGGCCTTCACCTGCTCCCGGGTCAGGTTCCGGGGCACGTCGCACAGCCAGCGGCAGTTTGAGTGGGTGGCGATGGGGGCCAGCGCGGCGCGCTCCATCAAGTCCCAGAAGCCCGCCTCGTTCAGGTGGGACACGTCCGCGCGCACCCCGGCGGCGTCCATGGCCCGCACCAGCTCGAAGCCGAAGGGCTTGAGGCCCTTCCTCTCCCCGCCCTTCGCGGGATAGCCGATCTCGTTTTCAAAATTCCAGGTCAGCGCGATCATCCGAAGCCGCGCCGAGGCCATGAACTCGTTAAACCGCTCGATGGAGCCCTCCAGCATCTCCCCGCCCTCGCAGGACAGTATGCCCGTGGGGACCTCCGGCGGCTCGTCCGGCAATTCGCCCGTCAGCACCGGCACGCCCAGTTTGGGCACGGCGTTCAGCATGTCGACGCCGTCCTGATACGCCGTGCCGTGGGTGCCGTGCTTGCCGCAGAACAGCGCGAAGGTCTGTATCCCCACGCCGCCCCGGCGAAGACGGTCCGGGGTGACCACGCAGTCCTCCGGTTTGGTGTGACAGATGGCGATTTCGTATAATGTGTCGCAGTGCGCGTCGGCGATGAACATAATAATATCCTCCTCATTGATGATGTTTTACTATTCTCCGCATCCTTTCGCTTTTCCTGCTTGATCGCGCCACATAGAAGTGATATGATATTGAAAACGTGAAGAGTCCGCGGACGCCATGTATGGCGTCCCTACTGCACTCTGCACTCTGCACTCTGCACTCTGCACCATCTGGAGGCAACGCGATGACCACCACCTACCGCTACAGCTACCTTCCCTGCGAGTCCTGCGTGGGCAAGAACCACTGCCGGACGTGCGAGGGGCAGATCGAGGCGCTGCTCAGGCAGCGTCCCGGCGTGCTGGACGCCCGGGCGGACCGGCGGGAAGGCGCGCTGACGATCACCCACGACGGCGTCGACCTCGACGCGCTGGAGGACGCCCTGGACGCCGCCGGGGTGTTTCTGAGCTGACATGGCGCGGGAACTTGGCTTCATCGAGGGCATGGAGCGGGACATACTCACCCGCCGGCGCAAGGCGCTGTGGCGGCCCTTCTGCCGCGCCGTCCGGGAATACCGGCTGATCGAGCCCGGGGACCGCATCGCGGTGTGCGTGTCCGGCGGCAAGGATTCCATGCTGCTTGCGGTGCTGATGCGGATGCTGCAGAGGCACTTCGAGGTCCCCTTCGAGGCGGTGAACCTCGTCATGGACCCCGGCTACGCCCCCGAACACCGGCGGCAGATCGAGGACAACGCCCGGCGGCTGGGCATCGACCCCGTGATCATCGAGTCCGACGTGTTCGAGGCCGCCGCCGCGCAGGACGCGCGGCCCTGCTTCATGTGCGCCCGCATGCGCCGGGGCTGCCTGTACCGCCACGCCCGGGCGCTGGGCTGCAACAAGCTGGCGCTGGGCCACCACTTCGACGACGTGACCGAGACCACCCTGATGGCCATGCTCTACGGCGGGCAGATCCAGGCCATGCCGCCGATGCTGGCGGCCAGGAACTTCCCCGGCCTGCGGCTCATACGGCCCATGTACGCCATACGGGAGCGGGACATCGTCGCCTGGCGGGATGACTTCGGCCTGGAGTTTTTGCAGTGCGCCTGTCGCGTGACCCGCAAGCGAACGGATTCCCGGCGGCAGTACGTCAAAGAACTCCTGCGGAATCTCGACGCCGACCACCCCAAGGTCTCCCAGAACATATTCAACAGCGTCCACACCGTGCAGCTCGACACCCTGGTGGGCTGGAAGCATCGGGGCGTCGCCCATACTTTTCTGGAAAATCTGGAGGATGATTGATTTAACGGTTGCCAAACCCTGTTAAATCGTGTATAATATCTTTACAAATATGATTATGGAGGATTTCACCATGGCAAAGTTTGTATGCGACGCCTGCGGCTGGGAATACGACGAGGAGCTCGGCAGCCCCGAGAACGGCATCGCCCCCGGCACGAAGTTTGAAGACCTGCCCGACGATTTCGAGTGCCCGCTGTGCGGCGTCGGCAAGGACATGTTCTCCGAAGCCTGAGCCCACGACACAGACGGCCCCGGGACGCGCGTCCCGGGGTCGTCTGTGTACGGAAAATTCATTTCTTCGCCGCCTTGATAATGACCTGCCGCAGTTCGTCCTCCGGCTGCAACACCATGACGGCGGTCTTCCCGGCGTCGTTGTAGGCCACGGCCAGGGGTTCTATGGCGCACTCCGGCTTCACGGCGCACTGCACCCTGGCGCCGGGGCAGCGGCGCTTCACGTCCTCGAGCGCGCCGCAGCACCGTATGCCGTTCAACCAGATGTCGGCCATCTGGCGCTCGTAGCGGCCGTAGGCGCGGCGCACCCTAAGGCAGCTTCCGTCGCAGAGGTACACGAAGCTCATCACGTACCGGTTCAAGAGAAACCAGGCCACCCCCATGCCGAACAGTATGAACAGAAGCGAGGCGGCGTTGCCGATGTACCGGCCCAGGGCGTAGAACAGGTTGGAGCCCAGGATCACGCCCAGGGCGATCACGGCGATCAGCGCCACGCCGCGCCAGCCCTGCAGGGAGCGGTGGCTCACCCGCTGTTGTATCATTGTGCCGCCTCCTCTTTGAGATCCTCCGCCATGAACTCCGCCGCCCGCAGGGAGGCCTCGATGTTCTCGCCGTTGGCGGCGATGACCAGGTACGCGCCCGCATTGTCGAACGCCTCCATCTCCCTGAGCGCCGTCAGGCTGTCCAGTTTGAACCCCGCCAGCAGCGTGGCGCTCTCGCCGGTCTCCTCGTCGGTCACGGTGGCGTAGTAGGGTTCAAGCCCGCTGTCGTTGAGCCAGCCCGCCGCCCGGTATTCGTCCAGCGGCAGGCAGGCCCCGGCCCTCACCAGCGCCTCCATGGCCTTTTCGTTGGCCAGGAAGATGTCGCCCTCGCCCACCGCCAGCCGGGTCATCAGCAGCATCACGCCGGTGTACTCCCGCTCGGGGTCGGCGAACGTCAGGCTCTCAAAGGCCACCTCCCGCAGGGTGTCGTCCTCCGATTGCAGCTTTTTGAGCATGTCCGCGGCGATGTCCTTGAGCGGCTCCGGGTTGGACCACTCGGCCGCCATGTAGATCAGTATCCGCTCGTTCTCCGGCACCCGCGGCTCGGTGGAGAGCCACAGAAGGTTGCCCACCACCAGCGTCACCGCGATGATCGCCGCGTACACCCAGCAGAATTTGCGCAGATGCTCCTTCAGATTGTACCATGTCAGCCCGGTATCCGGCATATTCCGAACCTCCGATAACCTACAGATCAGTATCCCTATTATAGACCAAATATTCCGTATGCGCAAGGGCTTGACAGGGCGGAGGGGAAAGACTATTATTGAATCAGAAGATATCATCACACAACAGGGGGGCGGTTTCATGCGCGAACAGCCACAGCTCGGCAGCATGATCAAGGGGCAGGTATTCGACGGCTTTCTGCTGGTGCGTCAGGCCCAGCAGCGCACCAGCTCCAACGGCGGCAAGTACCTGGACATGACCCTCTGCGACATCTCCGGCGAGGTCAACGCCAAGATGTGGGACGGCCTCACCGCCCCGCCCGCCGCCGCGCAGGTGATCCGCCTGCGGGGTATGATGCTGGAGTACAACGGCCGGCCCCAGCTGCGGGTGGACAAGATGCGGCCCTCGGTGGAGAGCGACGACGTGGACATGTCGGCGCTGGCCCCCTGCGCGCCCCGGCCCGCCAGCGAGATGCTGGACGAGATCCTCAACCGGGTGGACGCCTTCGCCGACCACGAGCTCAAGGACCTGGTGCTGATGCGGCTGGAGGAGTGCGGCGACAAGCTGAGCTACTACCCGGCGGCGTCCAAGCTGCACCACGCGGAGCGCGCCGGGCTTCTGCACCACACCAGCACCATGCTGCGCGGCGCGGCGGCCATCTGCGAGATCTATCCCAACCTCGACGCCGACCTGCTCGCCGCCGGGGTGATCCTCCACGACCTGTGCAAGATCACCGAGATGGAGGCCGACCAGATCGGCGTGGTGTCCGACTACACCGCCCAGGGCATGCTGATCGGCCACCTGGTGCAGGGCGTGGCGGAGCTGGACCGCTGCGGCCGGAAGCTCAAGGTGCGGCCGGAGCTTCTGATGATGCTGGAGCACATGATACTCTCCCATCACGACCTGCCCGAGTACGGCAGCCCCAAGCCGCCCATGTTCCCCGAAGCCGAGGTGCTGCACGTGCTCGACCTGCTGGACGCCCGCATGTTCGAGATGCAGCGCGAGCTCAAAAACGCCCCGCCCGGAGGCTTCACCGAGCGCATATGGTCGCTGGAGAGGAAGCTGTATCGGAGGAAGGAGAGGGCGGAAGCGAATTAGGAATTAGGAGTTAGGAATTAAAAAGCTGCTGCCGCGTTTGCATACAATCATTGCACTAAAACGCGGCAGCATTTAATCAATCAAATCCGAAGGATTTGCACCTGTACTCCTAATTCCTAATTTCTAATTCCTAATTTTCTCAAATATGCTGATCTCCCCCCGCTTCTCGATCAGCGCTTGCAGATGTTCGGTGCGCACCGTCCACGCGGCCATGGGGGTATGGAAGATGAAGCGCTGGAAGTGGGGCGAGAAGAAGCGGGCGGCGTTGGCGTTATAGGCCACGAAGTCGGGGCGTCCCACGCAGTTGAGCAGCTGCCCGGACATGAAGAACGCGCTGACGCGGCTGGCCTGGGCGATGTACTCCCGCATGGGGCACACGAGCTGGCCGCGCACCACCCCGGGCGCGTTTAACCGGAACCAGCCCACGATCAGCGGGTTGAAGGATTCCACGATGTACTCGCCCTTATAGTCCTTTAGCAGCGTCATCAGCGCCCGGCACAGCCGGGCGTTGTTTTTGCCGCTCTTCAATTCGATCAGAAGCGGCGTGCGGCCGTCCACCAGTTGAAGCACCTCTTTGAGCGTGGGGATGCGGGCGTCCGCCACCCCGTGGAGGCGGAAGGCCCGCAGCTCCTCGAGGGTGCAGGCGTCCACACGGCGCGGATCGCCGGCCAAGCGTTTTAAGGTGTCGTCGTGGAACACCACCACCTCGAAGTCCTTCGAGAACTGTATGTCGAGCTCCATGCCGTAGCCGTTTTCGCAGGCCGCCGCGAAGGCCGGCAGCGTGTTCTCCACAATGCCCCGGTCCACGTCGTGCAGCCCCCGGTGGGCAAACACCTCGTGCCGCCAGCGCGCCATGCGCCCGCGCCTCGGGTTCGGCGCGGTCAGGTAGATCAGCGCCGCCGCCGCGATCAGTACGATCAGCCAGCCCGTCAATCGCATATCGAACACCCGCTTTGGTTTTAAGTGTATAGGGTTCACCGGGGGGACGACCTCTTGGGGGCCTGCCGGCCCGTTCTCGCTGAAAACAGTCCACTGGACTGTTTTCCGGGCGCTCGAACCCCCTGAAGGCAACTTCGAAAAACCCTGTTTTCGCATGCATTGCCTCGTAAAGAAACCTTGTTTTACAGGGTTTTCCGAAGTAATGTATGCGGCAAAGTAAGGTTTTTCGAGGTCCCCTGAAGGGGAAGGCATCGGCCATTCCTGTTCCCTGTTCCCTGTTCCCTGTTCCCTCCCAATTATAGCACCGCTGTCAAACGCCCACGGGGGATATGCGCCGCGGCGCAGTTTTTTCGTTTATTTCCAGTGGGAAACACCAATCTTTACACGAAAGTGCTTTCCGATATTATACGGGAAATGTATGATAATATTATTCCCGGAGTGTGCAAACCGCCGGGCAAATACAGGAGGTATCTGGTATGAAGAAACTGGTCAGCATCCTGATGGCGATCGCCATGATCGTCTGCCTGTTCTCTGCCACCGCGATGGCCGAGGGCAAGACCCCGAAAGTCGGCTTCATCTTCCTGCACAACGAGAACTCCACCTACGACCTCAACTTCATCAACGCGGCCACCGAAGCCTGCGAGAAGCTGGGCGTCGAGTCCATTCTGAAGACCAACATCCCCGAGGGCCAGGAGTGCTACGAGGCCGCCCTGGACCTGGTGGACGCCGGCTGCAACATCGTGTTCGCGGATTCCTTCGGCCATGAGGACTACATGATCCAGGCCGCCAAGGAGTGCCCCGAGGTCGAGTTCTGCCACGCCACCGGCACCCGCGCCCACACCGAGGGCCTGAGCAACTACCACAATGCCTTCGCCTCCATCTACGAGGGCCGCTACCTGGGCGGCATCGCCGCGGGCCTCAAGCTCAACGAGCTGATCGAGTCCGGCGCCATCACCGAGGATCAGGCCAAGCTGGGCTACATCGGCGCGTTCACCTACGCCGAGGTCATCTCCGGCTACACCTCCTTCTTCCTGGGCGCCCGCTCCGTGTGCCCCGCCGCCACGATGGAAGTCACCTTCACCGGCTCCTGGTACGATGAGGCGCTGGAGAAGGAAGGCGCCGCCAAGCTGATCGCCGACAACTGCGTCGTGATCTCCGAGCACGCCGACTCCATGGGCGCGCCCACCGCCTGCGAGGCCGCCAACATCCCCTTCGTGTTCTACAACGGCTCCGCCGCCGACGCCTGCCCCAACACCTATATCGTGGCGTCCCGCATCAACTGGGAGCCCTACTTCGAGTTCATCATCAACGCCGTTCAGAACGGCGAGGCCATCCCCGCCGACTGGACCGGCACCCTGGAGACCGGCTCCGTCGAGCTGCTGACCCTGAACGAGAAGGCCGCCGCCCCCGGCACCGCCGAGGCCATCGAGGCCGCCGAGGCCGCCATGAAGGCCGGCGAGCTGCACGTGTTCGACACCGCCACCTTCACCAAGGACGGCGCGGCGCTGGAGAGCTACATGGCTGACGTCGACACCGACGAGGCCTACACCGGCGACACCGAGGTCGTCGCGGACGGCTACTTCCACGAGTCCGAGTTCCGCTCCGCCCCGTACTTCGACCTCCAGATCGACGGCATCACCCTGCTGGATACCGCCTTCTGATATCCCACTGACTTTCGAGGCCCGGACCCACGCGATCCGGGCCTTCAGTTTGATAATGAGGAATGGGAAATTGAAAATTGGAAATTACTGATTCCTCCTACCCAACGCATCGTAAGGGGTGAAATATATGCAGCAAAACAAGGCGCCCGCCGTTGAACTTCGCCACATCACGAAGCGGTTCGGCCCGGTGGTGGCCAACAGCGATATCTCGATGGAGATTCGCCGGGGGGAGATCCTGGCGCTGCTGGGCGAGAACGGCTCCGGCAAGACCACGCTGATGAACATGCTGTCCGGCATCTACTACCCCGACGAGGGCGAGATACTGATCGACGGCAAAGCGGTGGTCATCGCCTCGCCGAAGGACGCCTTTGCCCTGGGCATCGGCATGATCCACCAGCACTTCAAGCTGGTGGACGTGCTGACCGCCGCGGAGAACATCGTGCTGGGCATGCCGGGCAAGCTGGACCTGGCCGGCGCGACGGAGAAGATCAACGCCATCTGCGCGCAGTACGGCTTCGAGGTGGACCCGAAGCAGAGGATCTACGACATGTCCGTCTCCCAGAAGCAGACGGTGGAGATCGTCAAGGTGCTCTACCGCGGCGCGGACATACTGATCCTCGACGAGCCCACCGCCGTATTGACGCCGCAGGAGGCGGACAAGCTGTTCAACGTGCTTCGGAACATGCGCGACGACGGCAAGGCCATCGTCATCATCACCCACAAGATGCACGAGGTGGAGAGCCTCTCCGACCGGGTGGCGGTGCTGCGCGGCGGCCACTACATCGGCGACATGGTCACCGCCGAGACCAACGCCCAGGAGATGACCAACATGATGGTGGGCCGCGCCGTG
>CADASI010000065.1 GCA_902790525.1 uncultured Eubacteriales bacterium | reverse complement strand
CTATTGCCCCACTAAGCCTGCGGAAAATCGCCTTGAAATGCAGCCAAATCCGCTCGAAACTGCATCTCCCGGCATTTAGAAACACACTCTAGGAATTGCGCCGCCAAGCCATCGGCCATTCCAATTCCTAACTCCTAACTCCTAACTCCTAATTCCCAATTATAGCACAAGGAGTAATTTATTATGAAAATATTAGTCATCAATGCCGGTTCCTCCTCCCTGAAGTTCCAGCTCATCGACATGGACAACGAGTCCGTGATCGCGAAGGGCCTTGTCGAGCGCATCGGCACCGTGGATCCCACCACCGACCTGACCTACGAGTGGGACGGCAAGAAGATCAAGCAGAAGCAGCTCAAGAAGTGCGACACCCACGCCCGGGCCATGGAGATCGTGCTGGCCGTGCTGGTGGGCAAGGACTGCACCGCGGCCGAATACGACGCCAACGACGGCAAGCCGCACCTGACCGGCACCGGCGTGATCGCCGACCTGAAGGAGATCGGCGCGGTGGGCCACCGCGTGCTGCACGGCGGCGAGAAGTTCACCGCCTCCTGCCTGATCGACGACGCCTGCATCGCCGCCATCGAGGAGAACATCCCGCTGGGCCCGCTGCACAACCCCGCCAACCTGATGGGCATCCGCGCCTGCCAGGAGGTGCTGCCGGACGTGCCGCAGGTGGCCGTGTTCGACACCGCCTTCCACCAGACCATGCCGCCCAAGGCGTTCCGCTACGCCATCCCCAACGAGTACTACACCGACCTGCACATCCGCAAGTACGGCTTCCACGGCACCTCCCACCGCTACATCGCGGCGCGCGCCCAGGAGCTTCTGAAGCTGCCCAAGGGCAATAAGATCATCATCTGCCACCTGGGCAACGGCTCCTCACTGTCCGCCTGCGTGGACGGCAAGTGCGTGGACACCACCATGGGCATCACGCCTCTGGACGGCCTGGTGATGGGCACCCGCTGCGGCACGCTGGACCCGGCCGTGGTGGAGTTCATCTGCAACCGCAAGAACATGACCCCCACCGAAGTGCTGACCATGATGAACAAGAAGTCCGGCCTGCTGGGCCTGGCGGGCGACTCCGACATGCGCAACGTCTGCGCCCGCTATGACGCCGGCGAGCCCAACGCGATACTAGCCATCGACATGTGGGGCTACGTGCTGCGCAAGTACATCGGCTCCTTCATCGCGGCCATGGGCGGCGTGGACGCCATCATCTTCACCGCCGGCATCGGTGAAAACGACGTTGCCGGCCGCGCCCGCGCCCTCGAGGGCCTGGAGTGCTTCGGCATCAAGCTGGACGCCGAGCGCAACAAGGTGCGCGGCGAGGAGGCGAAGATCTCCGCCGACGACAGCAAGGTGCAGGTGTGGGTCATCCCCACCAACGAGGAGCTGGCCATCGCCCGCGACACGCTGGAATTGTCCACGAAGAAATAAAAAAATAACTTGCCAAATGCGCCGTGAGCGTATATAATAATTCGGGTTAGGGGGAATTTCCGGTGTTGGATGTTTCCAGGGCGCTCAAGAATCCCGGCCAGGTCTTCCCGTTTGAAGCGGAGATCGAGATCGCGCCGATGGAGGTTTTGAGCGATCCCGTCCACTTCGTGGACGTCAGGGCCGAGGGCGAGTACCTCTGCCCGGGGGACAACCGCATCAGCGTGAAGGCCGAGGTCAGCGCGCAGGCGGACACCCGCTGTTCGAGGTGTCTGGAGCCCGTCCGCGTCGCGGTGCGCGCGACGGTGGACGCCGTGTATGATCGGCAGCCCGACCCCGATGATCCGGATCTGTACAGCTTTGAAGCCTCGACCATCGAGCTGACGGACGCCGTCAGGGATGCCCTGCTGCTGGAGTTGCCCATGCGCAACCTGTGCAGCGAGGATTGCAGGGGACTGTGTCCCGTGTGCGGCATCAACCTGAACAAGGGTACCTGCACATGCCAGGAGGGAGCCGAGGTTATTAACCCCTTTTCGGCATTGAAAGATTATGTGCTAAAGGATGAGGAGGTGTAACTATGGCCACTCCCAAGGGAAAAGTCTCCAAGGCAAGGCGGGATTCCCGTCGCAGCGCGCATTGGAAGCTGTCCGCGCCGGGCATCGTGAAGTGCCCCCGCTGCGCGAAGATGAAGCTGAGCCACCGCGTCTGCAGGTTCTGCGGCTATTATGATGGCCAGGAGATCATCAAGGTAGAAGCCGCCACCAAGTAATGGCGCTTTACCGAAGCACCCCGTCCGGAAACGGACGGGGTTTTCTTTGGTTGTAATTGTTATTTATCAGCGCTGCTTCGCCGTCGCATCGAACGCATCCTCATCCTGCTTGCGGATCATGGCGCGCTTGATCTTGCCGCCGACGGTCTTGGGCAGCTCGTCCACGTACTCGATCACGCGGGGGTACTTATAGGGCGCGGTGAGCTTCTTGACGTGGTTCTGGAGCTCCTTGGTCAGCGCCTCGGAGGGCGTCCAGCCCTTGGCCAGCACCACGGTTGCCTTGACGATCTGGCCGCGGATGGGGTCGGGCGCGCCGGTGATGGCGCACTCCACCACGGCGTCGTGGGCGATCAGCGCGGACTCCACCTCGAAGGGCCCGATGCGGTAGCCGGAGCACTTGATCACGTCGTCGTTGCGGCCCACGAAGCGGTAGTAGCCCTCGCTGTCGCGCCAGAGCACGTCGCCGGTGTTGTAGCCGATGCCGCCCAGCTTCTCCTCGGTCATCTCGGGGTTCTTGTAGTAGCCGGTGAACAGGCCCACGGGCGGGTGGTGCTTCACGTCCATGATGGTCAGGGAGCCCTCGTCGCCGTCCTCGCAGACGTTGTCGTCGTTGTCCAAAAGCTGTATGTCAAACAGCGGGTTCGGCTTGCCGGTGGAGCCCTGTATGGGCTCAAACCACTCGCTGCCGAAGTTGGCGATCAGCACCGGGCCCTCGGACTGGCCGAAGCCCTCGTAGATCTGGTGCCCCACCTTCTCCTTCCACTGCTTGACCACCTCGGGGTTCAGCGGCTCGCCGGCGGTGGCGCAGTGGTGCAGGCTGGACAGGTCGAACTGGCTTAAATCCTCCTGGAGCATGAAGCGGTACATGGTCGGCGGCACGCAGAACGTGGTCACCCGGTAGTCCTGAACCTTCTTTAACAGGTTGGCGGGATTGAAGCGGCCCACCATGTCGTAGCAGAATATGGTCGCGCCGCAGATCCACTGGCCGTAGATCTTGCCCCAGCCGAACTTGGCCCAGCCGGAGTCCGACACGCTCATGTGGAGCCTGTTCTCCTCCACGTGCTGCCAGTATTTGGCGGTCACGATGTGCCCCAGCGGGTAGGCGAAGTTGTGCTGCACCAGCTTGGGCATGCCCGTGGTGCCGCTGGTGAAGTACACCAGCATCACGTCGTTCCAGCGGGTGGCCTGATCGCCGGTCGGGCGTTCGAAGGTCTCGGGGCACACGTCCATCTCCGCGTGCAGGTCGAGCCAGCCCTCCCGGGGCGCGCCGACCAGTATCCTGTTCTCAAGGGACGGTATCTCCGGCGCGGACAGCTCCATCTGCTGCACCACGAACGGGTCGTCCACGCAGATCACGGCCCTGACCCCGGCGGCGTTGCCGCGATAGACGATGTCCTTCTTGGTCAGTTGCAGCGTGGCGGGGATCAGTATGACCCCCAGCTTGTGCAGCGCCGTGGCGCATACCCAGTACTCCCAGCGGCGGCGCAGGATCATCATCACCACATCGCCCTTTTTGAGCCCCAGCCCGCGCAGGAAGTTGGCCACGCGGTTGGACAGCTTCATGATGTCGGTGAAGGTGAAGGTCTTCTCCTCCCCCTCCTCGTTGACCCACAAAAGCGCCCGCTTGTCCGGCTCCTCCCTGGCCCAGGCGTCCACCACGTCGTAGCCGAAGTTGAAGTCCTCCGGCACGTTGATGGTGAAATTATCCCTGAAATCCTCGTAGCTGTCGAACTCGATGCGGGGCAGGAATTTATTCAGCAGGTAATTCATACACTCTCCCCCCTTACTCGGCGATCACCGTCAGAAAGCGCGCCTTGACGTCCCCGCCGCAGCGCTGGCCGTGGGGAATGGTGGGATTGAAGTAGATGGTGTCGCCGGGGTTCATCACGAACTCCTTGTCGCCCAGCGTGACGATCACCGTGCCCTCCAGCACCATGTTGAACTCCTGGCCGCTGTGGGTGATCAGCTTCGCCACGGCCTCGGTGGGCTCCAGGGTCACCAGCAGCGGCTGCATGACCTTGTTGGCGTAACGGAAGGCCAGGTCCTCGAAGTGGTACTCCGGGTTTCGGTTGACGATCTTGCCGCCGCCGCGCCTTATCAGGTGGTAGGTCTCCAGCTTGGCGCTCTGCCCGGTGACGATCTCGGTGAAGTCCACCTTGAACTTGTTGGCGATTTCGTAGATCACGCTGATGGGCACGTCCTTGCCGTTCTGCTCGTAGGAGGCGTACACCTCCGGGGTCAGCCGAAGCTCCGCCGCCAGCTCCTCGATGGTGTAGTCGCTGACCTCCCGAAGCTCCCTCAGCCTCGCGCCAATCTCGTTGTAGTCGTTCATCTGTCAGCACTCCTTATATTGTGTCTCGTTGCGGACGCCCCTTGGGGCGTCCCTACGGGGGTTTGCGCCGACCATCATGCCTCCGCGGCGATCTCGCGGCCCATCAGCACGCCCATCACGCTGGCCATCATCAGCCCGCGGGTCCAGCCGCTGGAATCGCCCAGGCAGTGCAGGCCCTTGATGGAGGTGTTGAAGCGCGCGTCCATCTTCACGCGGTTGGAGTAGAACTTGAGCTCCGGGGAATACAACAGCGTCTCGTAGGACGCGAAGCCCGGCACCACGTGGTCCATGGCGTGTATGAAGTTGATGATGTTGGTCATGGCCCGGTAGGGCATGGCGGCGGTGATGTCCCCCGCCACGGCGTCGGGCAGCGTGGGCTTGACGTTGGACTGGTTGAGCTCCTTCTGCCAGGTGCGCTTGCCGTCCAGTATGTCGCCGAAGCGCTGCACCAGTATGTGCCCCGCGCCCAGCATGTTGGTCAGCTCGCCCACCTTCTGGGCGTAGGCGATGGGCTGGTTGAAGGGCACGGAGAAGTTGTGGCTGCACAGTATGGACAGGTTGGTGTTCGGCGACTTCTTCTCCTTGTAGGAGTGGCCGTTGACCACCGCCAGGTTGTTGTCGTAGTTCTCCTGGCTGACGAACCCACCGGGGTTCTGGCAGAAGGTGCGCACCTTGTTCTTGTAGGGCTTGGGGTAGCCGATGAGCTTGGACTCGTAGAGCACCTCGTTGACCTTCTCCATGATCTCGTTGCGGCACTCCACGCGCACGCCGATGTCCACCGTGCCCGGGGAATGGGCGATGCCGTGCTCGGCACACAGGCCCTCCAGCCAGTCCGCGCCGCGGCGGCCGGTGGCCACGACGGTGCGCTCGGCCAGTATCTCTTTATCGACGCCGTCCACGGTCACGCGCACGCCGAGGCACGCGCCGTCCTTCAAAATCAGGTCCCGGCACTCGCAGCCGAACAGCATCTCCACGCCGTGATTAAGCAGGTACTGCTCGATGCCGTAGTAGATGGTCTGGGCCTTCTCGGTGCCCAGGTGGCGTATGGGGCAGTCCACCAGCTTCAAGCCCGCCTGTATGGCGCGCTTGCGGATGTCCTTGACCGCCTCGGTGTTGCCGACGCCCTCGATGTGGGTGTCCGCGCCGAATTCGAGGTAGATGGAATCCGCGTAATGGATGGTCTCCTGCGCCAGGTCCTCGCCGATGAGGGTGGGCAGGTCGCCGCCCACCTCGTAGCTCAGCGACAGCTTGCCGTCGGAAAACGCCCCCGCCCCGGAGAAGCCGGTGGTGATGTGGCAGTAGGGCTTGCAGTTGACGCACTTCTGCGTCTTTGCCTTGGGGCAGCGGCGGTTTTCGATGGCCGCGCCCTTCTCGCAGAGGGTGATCCTCTTCTTGCTGCCCTTGCGGATCAGCTCCAGCGCGGTGAATATGCCCGCCGGGCCTGCGCCGATGATGACGATATCGGTGTTCATACAGGTTCCTTTCCCGTGGAATGTTCTCTGAGATATGCTTCCAGCTCGGGGGTGCGCGACCAGTACTTCACGCCCCAGTGCTCGAAGTCCCACTCGGGCATGTAGGCGTTGCACTCGTAGTCGACGTACCAGAGCCGGTCCGATCCGATCACGAAGTTGGTCGGGAAGTAGTCGATGTTGAGCCCGTGCGCCTCGGCGTCTTCGGCCATGCGGCGCACGGCGGGCAGGTATTGCCTGACGTCCCCGCCTTCCATGAGGCGCTCCATGACGGTGGGGCCCTCGATGTACGCCTTGAGGAGCCGCTCCCCCGCCCTGTCCACGTCGATCAGTTCGGGCACGGGGATGCCGGCGTCGATCAATCTTTGATAGTCGTTTAGCTCGCTTTGCAGCTTGTCCCCGAACTGATAGTAGTCGCAGGGCTCGTGGTGAATCTGCTTGAGCACGAACGGCCTGCCGTCCTTTTCCACCAGGTATGAGTAGCCGCCCTTTCCCCTGCCCAGCAGTTTGATCACCGGGCAGGGGACGCCGCCAAAGCGTATCGCGTCCATCAGGCCCTCAGCTCCGCGCCGAACTGCTGGTTCAGTGCCTTCAAGACCTTGTCCATGGTGGCGTTGATCTCCTCGTCGGTGAGGGTGCGGTCCGGGGCGCGCAGCGTGATGGAGTAGGCCACGGACTTGACGTTCCCGCCCAGCTTGTCGCCGCGGTAGATGTCGAACAGCTTCACGTCCTCGAGGGTCTTCTGAGCGGTCTTGCGGATGAGGTCCATCATGGACCCCGCGCCTACCTTCTCCGCCACCACCACGGCGATGTCGCGGGTGACGGCCGGGAACTTGGGCAGCGGCTTGACGCCGTAGAAGTCCTTCTCCATGGGCATCAGGGCGTCGAGGTCGACCTCGGCCACGTACACGCGCCGGGAGATGTCGAAGGCCCCGGCGATGTCGGGATGGATCTCGCCCAGCGCGGCGAGCTTCACGCCGTCGGCGGTCATCACGGCCTTGCGGCCCGGGTGATAGTAGGCGTCCCCCGAGGCCTCGATGGCGGCGGTCACGCCGAACTTGGCCAGCAGCCACACCACGACGTTCTTGACGGTGTAGAAGTCCACGTCCTCGCCGAAGCAGCCCACGCACAGCGCGGTCTTTTCCTCGGGCAGCTCGCCGGGCTTGTCGGCGGGCACGAACACCTTGGAAAGCTCGAACAGCCGGCCCGCGGTGATGCCGCGGTTTAAGTTGGCCGCCACGGTGTTGAGCATGCTGGGCACCAGGGAGGTGCGCATGACGCTGGTGTCCTCGCCCAGCGGGTTGCGCAGCACCACGGCGCTGCGGCGGGGATCGTCGGCGGGCAGGCCCAGCTTGTCGATCCACTTGGGGCTGATGAAGGAGTAGTTCAGCACCTCGTAAAGGCCCATGCCCACCAGCGCGTCCTTCACCCGGTCGGCGAACACGATCTTTTCGCTCCTGTATCCGGGCATGGTGACGGCGTTCATCAGCGTGGAGGGGATGTGGTCGTATCCGTACATCCTAAGCACCTCCTCGGACACGTCGGCCTCGGTCTCCATGTCCATGCGGAAGGCGGGGATCTCGCAGTGCAGTTTGTCATCGCCCACGAGGTTGGTGTCGATGTAGAGCCGGTTCAGTATGTCCTCCATGGTCTCGCCGGGCACGTCCACGCCGATGCGGCGGCAGATGCGCGCGACGCTTGCGTCGATGCTCTTCGGCTCGGCGGGATGGGGGTAGTGGTCGTAGGCCCCGGGCACCACGCTGCCGCACTCGAGCATGTTCACCAGCATGCAGGCCCGCTCCAGCGCCTCCATGGTGGTCTCGGCGCACACGCCCTTCTCAAAGCGGCCGCTGGACTCGGTGCGGATGCCCAGCGTGCGGGCTGTGACGCGGTTGTTGGCGCGCTCGAAGGCCGCGCACTCGAACAGCACGCTCGCGGTGTCGTTCACGATCTCGGACTCCTCGCCGCCCATGATGCCCGCGAGGCCGGTGGCGTTCTCCTTGTCGGCGATGACCAGCATGCTCTCGTCCAGCGCGTGCGTCTTGCCGTCCAGCGTGGTCAGCTGCTCGCCGGGCTTCGCGCGGCGCACAACGATGGTCTGGTCCCGCACCTTGGAAAGGTCGAAGGCGTGCATCGGGTGGCCGGTCTCCAGCATCACGAAGTTGGTGATGTCCACGATGTTGTTGATGGGCCGCACCCCCGCGCCGTACAGGTACTCGCGCATCCACTTGGGGGAGGGGCCGATCTTCACGTCGGTGATGACCCGTGCGCAGTAGCGGGGGCAGAGCGTATCGTCCTCGACGATCACCTTCGCGTAGTCGTCGAAGGTGCCACTGCCGGTCTCCTCCACGGCGATCTCCGGCATCACGAAGTGCTCCTCCAGCACGGCGGAGCTCTCGCGGGCCAGCCCCCACACGCTCAGGCAGTCGGGGCGGTTGGCCAGTATCTCAAAGTCGACGATGTCGTCGCCGAGGCCGAAGACCTCCTTGACGTCGGTGCCGGGAGCGACATCCTCGAAGATCTCGATGATGCCCTCGTCCCCGATGTGGGGGTACAGCCCCGCGGGCACGTCCAGCTCGGGGCCGGAGCACAGCATGCCCATGGACACCTCGCCGCGCATCTTGCCCTTCTTGATCTTGCCTCCGGGGAGGTGCGCGCCGTCCAGCGCCGCCGCCACGCGCATGCCCGCATGCACGTTCGGCGCGCCGCAGACGATCTGTATGGGTTCGTCCGCGCCCACGTCCACCATGCACAGGTGCAGGTGGTCGGAGTTGGGGTGATCCACGCAGGACACCACGTAGCCCACGACCACGTTGTCAAACTGCGCGCCGGTCTTTTCCACGCCCTCGACGCCGGTGCCGGTCATGACCATGCGGGAGGCGTATTCCTCCGCGGTCATGTTGATGTCCACATATTCCTTGAGCCATTTCATTGGCACTTTCATAGTCGTCTACCTCCCCTTCTTATCTGTACTGCGTCAGGAACCTGAGATCGTTCTCATACAGATACCGCAGGTTCGGAATGTTGTATTTGAGCAGGGCCATGCGCTCCACGCCCATGCCGAAGGCGAAGCCGGAGTACTTTGTGGAATCGATGCCGCACATCTCCAGCACCCGGGGGTTCACCATGCCCGCGCCCAGCACCTCGATCCAGCCGGTGCCCTTGCACATCCTGCAACCTTCTCCTCTGCAATTCGCGCAGGTCAGGTCCACCTCGGCGGAGGGCTCGGTGAACGGGAAGAAGGACGGGCGGAAGCGGGTGCGGATGCCCTCGCCGAACATCTGGCGGGCGAACTCGTCCAGCGTGCCCTTGAGGTCGCCCATGGTGATGTTTTCGTCGATCACCAGACCCTCCATCTGGTGGAAGACCGGGCTGTGGGTGGCGTCGGCCTCGTCGGCGCGGTACACCCGGCCGGGGCAGATCACGCGGATGGGCGGCTTGCGGGTGGTCATGATGCGGGCCTGCACCGGGGAGGTGTGGGTGCGCAGCACGATGTTGTCGTCCACGTAGAAGGTATCCTGCGCGTCGCGGGCGGGATGGTTCTTCGGGATGTTCAGAAGCTCGAAGTTGTAGTGATCGAACTCCACCTCGGGGCCCTCCACGGCCTCGTAGCCCATGCCCACGAAGATCTCCACCATCTTCCTGAGCGCGATGTTCATCGGGTGCAGCGTTCCAGCGGAGCGCTCCGGGCCGGGCAGGGTGACGTCGATGGCCTCGGCCTCGAGGCGCGCCTGCTTCTCCTTCTCCCGAAGCTCCGCGGCGCGCTCCTCCAGCCGGGCCTCCAGCGCGGCGCGCACGTCATTGACCAGTTGGCCCATCCTCGGCCGCTCCTCCGGCGGCAGCTTGCCCATGCCGCGCAGAAGGCCGGTCAGCTCGCCCTTCTTGCCCAGGATGCCCACGCGAATCTGCTCCAGATTGCCGCTGGCCTTGGCCTCCTCGATGTTCTGCAGCACGCGCTCGCGTATCTCGCGCAGTTTGTTCTCCATACGATACACTCTCCTTATCCAGTGTGGCCGCAAATAAAAGAGCCTCACCCCTGCACTGGGGCGAAGCCATATCCACTCCGCGGTACCACCCGTATTTGCCCGCCGCGCGCGGGCCTCTGATCCCGATAACGTGGGATAACTCCGTCCGGATCTACTCGCATTTGCTTTAAACCCGGAAGCTCCGGAGTGAACTTCGCCCGATAGACCGTCCGCCGGATTTTCAGCCACGCTCCGGCTCTCTGAGGGAGGTCCGTCGGGTTACTCTCTCCATCTCAGCCATACCGTGTTATTTTAGCATATGCCGCGGGGAAATTCAACCGATTTTGGCCGTTTGCCGAACTTTAACCGACAGGGATGCGATTGACACGGCGCCCGGCTTTGATTATACTTTCTGTATACCATCGCACGGGGGTCCGCCATGAACGTATACGACTTTGACAACACCATACTGCGGGGCGACAGCTCGGCCCGCTTCTTCGGCTGGTGCCTGACCCACTATCCCCGCATGTGGACCGACCTGCCGGGCCAGGCGCTCAACGGGCTCCTTTTCCTTTTGAAAATAAGGCCCAAGCAGGCCTTCAAGCAGCGGATGTTTCACTACTTTTCGCTGATCGACACGGACCGGGCGCTACGGGACTTCTGGCGCAAGAACCTGCGCCGCGTCAAGCCCTGGTACGTGGCCGCCCACCGGGATGACGACGTGGTGATCTCCGCCTCCCCGGAGGGGCTGATCCGCCCGGCCTGTCAGGCGCTGGGCATCCGCGCGGTGATGGGCTCGCCGGTGGACATGCGTACGGGCGTTTATTCCGGCACGAACTGCCACGGCGCGGAGAAGGTGCGCCGCTTCCGGGCGGCCTACCCCGACGCCGACATCGAAAACTTCTACTCCGATTCCCACTCCGACGATCCCCTCGCCCGCCTGGCGCAGAAGGCGTGGCTGGTGAAGGGCGACCGGCTGCTGCCGTGGTAGTCTATCCTTCCTTCTCCCAGGCGGCGTAGACCTCCGGGCAGTACCCCACGGCGGCCTTTTTGCCGTTTCGCACGATGGGCAGCCTGAGCACCTGCATATGCTCCAGCAAGGCGTCCTCCCGCTGGGCGGCGGCGATGTACTTCACAAGCGCCAGGGCGTCCCGGTCGCGGCAGTTTTCGTCGATGAGTCTGTCCAGCCCGCCGCAGGCCTGCGCCACGCTTTTAAGCTCGCCCCGGCTGATGCCCTTGTCGTTTATATCAATAAACTGCGCCCTGATGCGCCGCTCCTTGAACCAGCGCTCCGCCTTGCGGGTGTCCTGGCTTTTCTTCGTGCCGAAGATCTGTATGTTCACGTTCACGCCCCCTTCCGTCCTCTATATTATCACGCCCGGGCCCGGGCGCGCAAGGTTTTTCTTGCCCGGGCATCCGGGAGCGCGCCACGGCGCGTCCGCGGACGCCCCATGGGGCGTCCCTACGTTGGGTTCGCGGTATCGGGAACAGTGTCTGTCATTCATGCGTGAGCCCTGGGGGGTCGCGCCCGGGATTGTTTACAATATGAATATAATATGTTAGAATACGCATATCGGGCCGGTGCGGCGTCGCGTCGCGCGCCGCAGCCGTGCCACCCCATGACTACGATGGCATATGACTGCCCCGAAAGGAGAGATGGTCCATGAAGCAATGGAAAGCCCTGTTGAGCCTGCTGCTGGCGGCGGCGCTGCTGCTGTCCGGCCTGTCCGCGCTCGCCGAGAGCGGGACGTTTTACGAGGAGATGGGCTTCGCCCTCGACCTTGACGACATCCAAAGCGCGTCGCACAACTGCGTGGAGCTTCAGCGCTCCGGCGTGGATATGCACGACCCCTTTTCCGCCATGATGATCGTGGCGTACTACGCGCTGCCCGAGGAGACCGTCAAGAGCCGCAAGGCCAAGATCGCAAACGCCGGGGACGACACCGAAAAGGCGATGATGGCCTACGCGCTCCAAACGATGGTCGACGCCGTGGGCGTCATCGTCGTCACCAACGCCGAATCCCTGGCCGACGCGGGGTTCCAGTGGCCGCTGCCCGAGGGCTACGACGTCACGGAGTTCGGCGCGATGGGCGACTATCGCTGGTACTTCATTACGGTGCCCGTGGACATCCTGCTGGACGCCGTCGACGGTATGGCGGAGACCGGGGAGCTGGAGCTCCCCGTCGAGGAGGAAAAGGCCGTCATCCGCTCGGACACGGACATGATCAAGGAGGCGCTGCTCAAAAAGCTGCAAGCAGTCCAACTGTCCGAGCCCGTGGACAACGACACGGGCCACATAGGCGAGGTGCTCAGCTTTGAGACCACCGACCTGGACGGCAATCCCGTCAAGAGCGAGGACCTGTTCAAGGACAATAAGATCACCATGGTCAACCTGTGGGGCACCTGGTGCGGCAACTGCCTGGACGAAATGGCGGCGCTGGCCGAGCTCCACACCCGGCTGCAGGCGAAGGGCTGCGGCGTCGTGGGCGTGGAATACGAGGGCGCGCCCATCGACGGCGCGCTGGCGGACAAGGCCCGCGAGGTCATGGCGCAGTACGGCACCAACTACCCCAACGTGGTCATCCCGGAGGGCAACCCCATATTCGACGAGGTCACCGGCTACCCCACCACCTTCTTTGTGGACAGCGCGGGCAGGATACTGACCTTCCCCATCGCCGGGGCCATGGTGGAGCAGTATGAGCCCACCATCGACAGGCTGCTCTCCGGCGAGGCGGCGGAGGCCGCGCCCGATTCCGACGCGACCGCCAACGACGCCGGCGCTTACCGCGTCATCGTGCGCGACACGGCGGGCAACCCCGTCAAGGGCGCGGTGATACAGCTCTGCGACGACACCACCTGCACCCTCCAGAAGACAAAGGCCGACGGCGTGGCGACCTTCCGGATGGAGGCGCAGAAGGTCTACGAAGTGCATGTGCTCAAGGTGCCGGAGGGCTATGCGGGCACCGACGAAATCTATAAGACGCTGGACACCTTCTCCGACGTGAGCATCACCCTCGGGGCAGCGTCCGATGCGACCGATGCGACCGATGCGTCCGACGCCTAAGCCGCCGACTGCCCGCAGATCGAGGTCGGCGTGCAGAGCATAGAGAAGTACGGCAACCTCGTGCTGGACATCTCCCGGGAGGCGTTCCTCAAGCTGGGCTACGACTACGGCGACATCATCGCCGCGAAGCTCGGCGACAAGTCCTGGAGCGCGCCCGTCTGCAACGATTACGGCGACGTCGACACCGGCGCGCCGATCTGCCGCGTCAATAAGACCGATACCGACGAAGGCCGGTTCGTGATCCTCGCGATCAACAGCGGCGACCTGGCCTCGTGGCTCTAAATCGCCGAGCGCGAGACCATCGACGACGCGCCGGGCTACCGCTGGAACTACGCCGAGGGCTACGAAAACGGCCTCACGGTGGCCCTCTCCCTCGAGGAAAAGGGCGGCTATGCGGAGCAGTTGAAGCTCCACCAGCTTAATATGAGCAACAGCCGGGAGGACTACCCCGGCCTGACTGACGAGCAGTACGCCAACTTCCGAAATATCGCCACCAGCGGTATGGGCGCGCACGTGCTGTACCGCTCGTCCTCGCCCGTCAATCCGAAGTACAACCGGAACAGGGAGGCGGACGCCGCCGTCAACGCCGCCGGCATCCGCACGGTCATCAACCTGGCGGACAGCGCGGGCGTCATGAAGGGCTATGAGGATTAGAGTGTGTTTCTAAAATGCCTGAAGCGCATTTTCGGCGTCTTTGACTGCATTTCTGCGTTGCTTTCCCTTGACTTTTACGCACTGCCGCTACTGC
>CADASI010000064.1 GCA_902790525.1 uncultured Eubacteriales bacterium | reverse complement strand
CCTTCGAAACCTCGCCCAGCTGCAGCGCCTTGTAGTAGCACAGCCACGAAGCGCCTGTAGCCAACCCTGACAGGATCAAAAACAGCCAGCTCCTCCGGCCGATGCCCGACAGCCCGTCCTGGGCGTGGGTCAGGAACACCATGCCCCAGGCCATGGCCACGACCACCATCGTCCGGATCGCCGTGGCCAGATTGGAATTGACACCCTCAATACCGATCTTCGCCAGTATCGATGTCAGTGCCGCAAACACTGCCGATCCCAACGCAAACAGCCACCACATCGCGTTCACTCCCTCCGTTGACCGATCAGTCCATATTGCCTGTACAGCGCAAACAACTGATTGTAAAACAGACGGTTGCCCAGATACTGCCGATAGGTCGCAGACTTTTCCCCGCCCTGCGCCTTCTGCGTCTCCATCTTCTGCCGCTCCGCCTCGGACTGCTCCAGCGCCGCCTTCAGCATGGCTTCAAAAGCCTTTAAACGTTCCATCATGATTTTCCTCCGGACAGTTTTGTCAAATCGTACAGGCATCCCTCGCATTTTACAGCGCCAGTCCAAACCGAACCAGCCTCTCCATGAACGCGTTCTTCGACCCGGCAGGCGCGTATTCATAGACGCCCAGCCCGACCAATCGGTCCGCGAAGGCGTTCAGGATGTCCCACACTTCCCCGCAGCGCAGTCCGCCGCCCACCGGAAGGGGCGTGTTCGGGAAGTCCGACGGGTCCAGGACATCCAGGTCAAGGTGGATGTAAACTGGGCCCGGTTGGTTTTCCCGGGCTGTTCGGCGCAGGAATTCCCTGTCCGAACGGACCTCCTGGACGGTGTGCGCGGCCAGACCGGTTTCGTTTATAAATGTTCTCTCCGCGCCGTCAAAATCCCTGCCGCCGATGTGGATGACCTGCGAGGGCTTCAAGGGGCACGGATTCTCCAGGAGCCCGAAGCAATGACCGTTCATGACCGACCGCAGCGGCATCCCGTAGAAGAGCGCGGATGCTGATTCCTCCGGCGCATTCAGGTCGCCATGGGCGTCCAGCCAGATCAGGGTGAGATCTCCACGGTATTTTTCGCTGAGGTACACGATGGCCGGGACGTCCGCGTCGCACCCGCCGCCCAGGGTGAACAGCCTGTCCGGCGCGTCTGCCCACAAGCGCTCATAAGCCGATTGCATCTGCCTGCGCAGGGCATCGAAGCTCCGGATGCCGTTTCTCTTCACGGCCATGTCCGTCGATACAGGCAAATCTACATATTCCTGCCCAGCCAGGTAGAGATTTGCGATCTCCTCCGCGCCGTCCCGGGTGACGGGATCCGCCCCGCCCTGCCACTGGCGATTGATGTAAACCTTCTTCATTGTATATCCATCGCTTTCTGGAAGTGCTGTTCAAAGGCGCTGATCGCCTGCCTGCTCACCGCTTCCTCCGGGTAGAGCATGTCGAAGGCGTGCAGGTCTGTGGGATAGACATCCACCTCAGCGGGCACACCGGCTCTGTGCAGGTTTTCCACATATTGAAGCGTCTCCGCGTAGAAAGGCTCCCCCTCGCCCACAAAGGTGTAACAGGGCGGAAGGCCGCTGTAGTCCGTCTGCCGCGACGGCGACGCATACGGGGAGACCGTCTCCTTCTTCGCGTCGCCGCGCAGGTACAGCCGCCAGCCCAGATGGTTGCGGCGCGTGTTCCATATTCGACCGTGGTTATCGCGGGAGCTCTCCGTGTCCAGGTTGCTGAGCATCGGATAAAGCGGAAACTGATACGCGATATGAACACCCCTGTCCCGCGCCATCATGCACACCGCCGCGCACAGCCCGCCGCCCGCGCTCTCGCCGCCGACCATGACGGGTTCGCCTTTCTTACTCATATACTCCAGCACTCGATAGCAATCCTCCACAGCTGCCGGATAGGGCTTCCGCCATGCCAGACGGTAACCGGGCGCGTAGACGGTCACCCCGTATTGCTTCACCAGGTCCGCCGCGCGGCTCATGTAGACCATTTCCTTCATGCCGGTGATGAACCCGCCGCCGTGGATCCATATCAGCCCGATCTTCGCCGGTTCCCGGTCCGCCGGACGCAGGATCAGCGACGGCACGCCGTTCAGTCGGGTTTTCTCAACCCGCAGCCCTTTATCCGGCGTCAGTATGATTCTCATGCTCCGCTCTCCAAACAACCTTCTATCAACCGCTGGAAGCTCTCCTCAAACCGGCGGTCATCCGCTTCTGTCCGCTTCGCCGGGCCCTTCAAATGGTTCTTGCTCTTGCGCCGGGCGACCTTCGCCATGTGGCGTTCCATCAGTAAACCGTCGATGTTCTCATCCGTGTACCATCGTCCGCTCTGATGGATGGCCTTCGCCCCTTTGCCCAACGCCAACGCCGCGACACCGTAATCCTGCGTGACCACGATGTCTCCCCGCTGGCAGAGGTTGATCAACGCGATGTCCACTGCGTCCGCCCCGGCCCCAATCACCCGAATCTCGCTGTAGTCCGATATCAGCACATGGTTCGTGTCGCATAGCAGCACCACAGGAATGTCGTGTTCCCTGGCGACGCGCTCAACAATCCTCGTCACCGGGCAGGCGTCCGCGTCAATGTAAATAGTCATATGATCTCATACTGAAGCATCTCATACTTCAGCTTCGTTCCTTCATCAATCTCCTCCGGCAGCAGTGCCCGGGCGATGAACAGCGGCTCCTCCTCCGTGTCCATGGTATAAATCCAGTCAGTCTTTCCCTTTATAGTAGTATTGCGCCTTTGTCTGCGCTGGAGACCAATTTGGCATAGCGTGCCAGATATCCGGTCTTGACTCTGGGTTCAGGGCACACCCATGACGCACGGCGACGGGCGAGCTCCTCATCCGAAACCTTTAGCTCTATGCGGCAATTGGGGATGTCGATGGCAATCAGGTCGCCCTCCTTCACCAGGGCGATGATGCCGCCTGCGGCAGCTTCCGGGCTGACGTGGCCGATCGCCGCGCCGCGGGTTGCGCCAGAGAAGCGCCCGTCGGTGATCAGCGCCACGCTCTCGCCAAGTCCCATGCCGATGATGGCGCTGGTGGGGTTCAGCATCTCCCGCATACCGGGGCCGCCCTTGGGACCCTCATAGCGGATGACCACCACGTCGCCGGGATTGATCTTCTTGCCGAAGATGGCTTCGATGGCCTCGTCCTCGCTGTCGAACACCCTGGCAGGGCCCTCGTGGGCCATCATCCCCGGGACAACGGCACTCTGTTTGACCACACATCCGTCTACAGCAAGGTTCCCCCTGAGCACCGCAATGCCGCCGTTTGTGGAGTACGGATTGTCGATGGGACGAACGACCTCGGGATTCAGATTTTCCACATTCTTCAGGTTTTCGGCCATCGTCCTGCCGGTGCAGGTCATGACCGAGGTGTCCAGCAAATCCTTTTTCGTCAGTTCCTTCATCACGGCGCTCACGCCGCCCGCCTGTTCCAGGTCCTCCATAAAGGTATCGCCCGCCGGAGCGAGATGGCAGAGGTTCGGCGTCCGCTCGGAGATCCGATTGGCGGCGTCCAAATCCATTTCCACATTTGCCTCATTGGCGATGGCGGGCAGGTGCAGCATGGTATTGGTGCTGCATCCCAGCGCCATGTCGACGGTTTCGGCGTTGTGGAAGGCGGCGGGGGTCATGATGTCACGGGGACGAATGTTTCTGCGCACCAGTTCCATCACCTGCATCCCCGCCTTTTTCGCCAGTCTCAGCCGCGCGGAATACGGGGCGGGGATAGTGCCGTTGCCGGGGAGGGCCATGCCTATGGCCTCTGTCAGGCAATTCATTGAATTGGCTGTGTACATGCCGGAGCAGGAACCGCAGGAGGGACAGTTGTTCTCCTCATAATCCTTCACGCCCGCTTCGTCCAGCTTCCCGGCATGGTACGCGCCCACAGCCTCGAACATGTGGGAAAGGCAGGTGCGGCGGCCGTTCTTCAGGCGGCCGGCCAGCATCGGTCCGCCGGAGCAAAAGATGGTCGGGATGTTCAGTCGCGCCGCGGCCATCAGCAGTCCTGGCACGTTCTTGTCGCAGTTGGGGATCATCACCAGGCCGTCGAACTGGTGCGCAACGACCATGGCCTCGGTGGAGTCCGCGATCAGGTCCCGCGTCACCAACGAATACTTCATGCCGATGTGTCCCATGGCGATGCCGTCGCACACGGCGATAGCCGGAAACATGATCGGGGTGCCTCCCGCCGCCCGCACACCGGCTTTCACTGCATCGGCAATTTTGTCCAGGTTCATGTGCCCAGGCACGATCTCGTTGTGAGAACAGACCACGCCGATCAGCGGACGGCTCAGCTCTTCGTCCGTCAGGCCAAGCGCGTAGAGCAGGCTGCGATTCGGAGCGCGATCCACGCCCTTCTTGATCAAATCAGAATTCATATTCTTATCCTCCTCGCATAGTGTGATCACATCAGTCCAGGCACCATTAGCGGCACAAAGACGATCATCAGGAACACGACCACCAGGCCGATCAGATACGGCACGACTGATTTGGAGATGCGCTCGATGGGCAAGCCCGTGATACCGGTGGCAACGAACAGGTTGATGGCCACCGGAGGCGTGATCATACCGATCGCGATGCCCACCACGAACAGTATGCCGAAGTGCAGCGTCGAGACGCCCAGCGCCCGCACCAGGGGCAGGAATACCGGCGTCAGTATGATGATGGCCGAGCTGGTCTCCATGAACACGCCCGCAATCAATATGATGATCGATATCAGCAGCATGATGACGTACTTGCTCTGTGAAATGGACAGCACAGCTGTAGCGATGGCCTCGGGGATCTTCCAGTTCGCCAGCGCCCAGCCAAAGGGGCCGGAGCAGGCGATGATGATCATGATGACCGCGCTGGTGCGGGCCGAGCCTTTCATGATCTCAAAAAGGCCCTTCCAGGTCAAATCACGATAGACGAAAGCGGAGACCAGCACCGCGTACACCACCGCCACCGCCGCAGCCTCAGAGGGCGTGAAATAGCCGGAGAATATGCCGCCCAGTATGATCAGGGGCATCAGTATGCCGGGGATGGCCTTTACAAATGACTTGCCAACGTTTTTCAGTCTGAACGCGCCGCCCTTTGGATAGTGCTTGCGATAGGCCTGCACCAGGGCTATGGAGATCAGCGCCGCACCCATCAGTATGCCGGGAATGAAGCCCGCCTTGAACAGCCGATTCACGCTCTCCTCGGCGATGACGGCGTACAATACCATTGGCACCGATGGCGGAATGACCACGCCGATGGTGCCCGCGGCAGCTATCAGCGCGGCGGCGGAATCTTCTGGGTAACCGCGACGCTTGAGCTCAGGGACCAGCGTGCCGCCCACAGCCGCCGTGGTGGCCGCGCCGGAGCCGGATATGGCAGCGAAAAACATACCCGCCAACACGGAGACCACCGACAGGCCGCCGCGGATCACACCCAGCAGCGATTCACAGAATTCCACCAGGAGCTTTGAGATCTTCCCCTTCGACAGCAGGTCTCCCGCCAGTATGAAAAAGGGCACCGCGATCAGCGAGAAGGAGTTGCATGCCTCGAACATGCGCTGAACCAGAATAAGCATCTTCTCCGGGCCGAGACCCGCATATACGGTCACGCCCGCCGCCGTGGCGATGGCGAACGCCACGGGCACGCCGACGACCAGCAGCAGTATAAATACGCCGAACAGTATCAGTCCCATCATGCTCCCTCCTTCCTGGTGATCTCCTCCAGCGCCATCACCAGCGCGTGGTACATGCATATGCCCATACCGATGGGCAGGCACAGGTAGATGTATTTCATCTTGACGGGCAGTGCCGCGGCGGTGCGCACCTGTTTGCCACAATATTGAACGCCGTAATACAGCAGGACCGCAAAAAGACAGAAGCACACGGCGTGCACGACGATTCGCATCGACCTCTGCATCCCCTCCGGGAAAAGCCCTTGCACCGCGGTGATGGCGATATTGCCGCCGCGCCGGTACACACAGGTCGCACCCAGGAAGGTGGCCCAGATCAGCAGAAAGCGCGTGACCTCCTCCGACCAGGACAGCGGACGCATGCCGGGGATCGTCCCGCTGCCCACGCGCCAGATGATCTGCGCCGTTGTGATGATCACCATCGCGCCCACCATCAGCACAATCAGCACGCCGCAGACCCTGTCCACCGCTTCGCCAATTTTCTTCAGTACATTCATCGGGTATCAGCTCCAATTCAATCATTCAGACCGTTCCACGCGGGATATTGGCTCCTTCCGGAAGGGTTCCCGGTCGGAACCATGTCAGGGAGCCGGAGCAAGCTCCGACTCCTGATGAAGGGCGTGTTATTCGGCCAATACCGCCTGGATACGGGCGATGTAATCGGCGTACTGGGGATAAGCCTCGTACACGCCGGCTACAGCTTCGCGGAAGGATTCGACGTCGGGATCCTCCACGACCTCGATGCCGTTGTCCTTGATCTCCTGCAGCTGTCCGGCCTCCTGCTCGGCGACCCAGGCGCGCTCATATTCGGCGGCCTCCTGGGCGGCGTCGAGGAATACCTGCTGGGTGTCGGCGTCCAGGCTGTTGAACAGATCCAGGCTCATGGTGATGATGGCGGTGGAGTAGCTGTGGCGGTCCAGCACGCAGTACTTCTGGTTGTACTCCCACATCTTGTAGCTCCAGATGACATTGATGGGGTTCTCCTGACCCTCGACGGTACCCTGCTGCAATGCGGTCAGGGTGTCCTGCCAGTTCATCGGAACGGCGTTCACGTTCAGCGCCTGGAAGGTCTTGGTGTAGACCTCGTTCTCCATCACGCGTAGTTTCAGGCCCTCAACATCCGCAGCGCAGGTGACCGGCTTGACGGAGTTGGTGATGTTACGGAAGCCGCGCTCGGCATAGGCCAGCCCCTTCAGACCGGCGTCTTCCAGCGTGTCCAGCAGCTCTCGGCCGATCTCGCCATCCAGGATCTTGTAAGCCTCTTCGCCGTTGGCAAACAGGAAGGGCATATCCAGCACGCCCATCATCTGGGAGTAATTGACGAACGGACCCGCGGTGATGATACCCATATCCAGCATTCCCATGCTCATGCTCTCCAGCATGTCGGCTTCTCCGCCCAGGGTGCCGTTGGGATAGATCTCGATCACGTATTCGCCGCCGGTGCGCTCATTCACCAGTTCCGCGAACTTCTCAGCCGCCACCTGGAAGGAATCCTGCTCGTTGACGGTGGTACCGAACTGCAGGGTCGTCTCAGCGTTCGCGGCAAGACACAGGCACATCAGCAGCGCCAGAAACAGCGCAAGCACCTTGGTTACGTTTTTCATTGGGAAAACCTCCTTGAAGAATAATTATTCAAAGCCGAAACCGGCTTATGAAACAAATAAAAAGCTTCTGTCTCTCGTATAGAGACAGAAGCCAAACTCCTGCGGTACCACTCCAATTGTCGAATCAATCCGACCACTCAGCCGCGTCGGCGGACAATCCGCGAACGCGCGACAATGATAACGGTCGTCACCCGGTTCCACTTACACAACCCTATCGGCCTTCAGCGAACAGCTCAGGGATGATCTTCATCCGCTTCACTCGGCTGCCTCGCACCGACCGGCAGTTCTCTGATCAGTTCAGCGGACTACTCTTTCCCCTCAATGCTTTACTCTGTTAACACAAAAGCATTATAATCCATATAGTATTCATTGTCAATGATTTTTTATGTTAAGTTGGATTTATCAGAGCATCTGATGAAGAACAGCCTGAGGGCTTTCTGTAGGATTTCTTCTTTTCAAACCGGAACATCTCGTCCGGAAAATGTTCGTCTATCGATGCTGCCACATCCGGATCGTTCGGGTCTGGATGATGGCTGTTGAAGAACTCCACGATATGGAAGCCGCACCGGTTCACATAGAAGTGGATGTTCCGCTTCTCGAAATACGGCGTGACGGTCTCCCACACAATTACCTCTGGGTGCAGGTTTTCCACCGCGCACCACGCGGCATAGCCGATGCCCTTGCTGTGCACACGCGGCGAGACAAACAGCAGCTCCAGATCACCACGTTCTCCTTCAACCTTAATCACCACACCGCCGACCTGCTGGCCTTCCTGAACAATGCGGTATGCCTCCCCGCCGTCGATGGATGCCTCGATCGTCTCGCGGGAGATGATCTGGTCCTCCGCCTCAAAGTGATCGTTCCGCCTCCCGAACTCCTCCAAAGCCCCATAATTGAAAGCCTCCTGGTTGTCCAGGATGAACTGTTCCCTGTCGGATGGATGAAGCGGTATCAATTCAACCATTTTCCTGCCCTCTCTTATGATTCATTGACCAGCTTGCCTGTCATGTGCTCTATCGCAAGCTCCAGGCAGTTGGCCCTCGAAAAGGCGTTCGCCAGTTCCTTTTGGAGGTAGGCGTAATAGGTCCGAATCTGTCACTCTCTCCGCTGGCCGATCAGTCCATATTGCCTGTACAGTGCGAACAACTGATTGTAAAACAGACGGTTGCCCAGATACTGCCGATAGGTTGCAGATTTTTCCTTACCCCGCGCCTTCAGTTCTTCCATTTTCTGCAGCTCTGCTTCGGACTGATCCAGCGCTGCTTTCAGCATGGCTTCAAAGGCTTCAATGCGTTCCATAACATCCACACCTCTGTTTTTGATGGGGTAATTTCACTTTGCAGTTTCATATCCGATTTCGCGGATGATTGGGTCCAAACTGTTAAAGTCGACAAAATCTACGCGCTTGCCGTAGGTATCGATCATCGCCTTGACTTCCACAGTCTTCTTTTCTTCCGGCAATCCTTTGGCCTTTCCATACAATAGAGCCATCATCGTCCTGTGCTTCAGATTGAGACGCGAGTAATCTATCCCGCCTCTCAGGTGAAAGATTCTCGCATGAATAAAGATATTCTCCGAAAGCTGCTTCTTCAGGCTGTTTCGTATGGTTTCTGTGTTTTCCCTGTCATTGGTGTCCGCCAGGCCAACTGTCGCGATTATGATCTTTTTGTTTTTTAGATCATGTATGCCGGATAAAGTCTTTTTCAGCCCCAGCACGCCTCCGGCATACAATGCGCCTATCAATACGATGTTATCATAGGCATCCAAATCCATCGACTCTTCGTAATTTCTGACTTCAGAATCCGTTCTTCCGGCAAGCGCCTCGGCGTATCGTTTCGCAGTTCCATATTGTGAGCCGTAGACAATGATTGTTCTCATAATTCCCTACCCTACGTCAGCTTTTTCTCGTGTTTTTCAGACGAGTATTCTGTTCAATCTATCTCCGAAAACTCTCCTCAAAGCGCCTGTCATCCTCAACCGTCCGCTTTGCCGGACCTTTCAGGTGGTGCTTCGCACTCCTCCGAGCCACCTTCGCCATATGGCGCTCCATCAGCAGGCTATCGATATTCTCATCCGTGTACCATCGTCCGCTCTGATGGATAGCCTTCGCGCCTTTTCCAAGGGCAAGGGCAGCCACACCGTAATCCTGTGTGACTACGATATCGCCCCTCTGGCAGAGGTTGATCAGCGCGATATCCACCGCGTCTGCCCCGGCGCCGATCACCTTGATCGTGCTGTAATCCGAGGTCAGAATGTGGTTGGTGTCGCACAACAGTACCACGGGGATGGCATACTCTTTCGCTACTCGTTCAGCGATCCTCGTCACCGGGCAGGCGTCCGCGTCAATGTATATCATCTGAAATGCGACAATAGGTGTTTATCCTCCGAATTGGTACTGGGCCAAATGGTCAGATAAAGCGACGACCAATTATCGGCCAAACACCGGCTAAATTAACAAAAAAAAGCAGCACCGTGGAACAATCCGCACGGTGCTGTTTTCTGATGAAAGTTCATCCGGAACAAAGGAATAATGTCCCTTTGCAGATGATCTAATCCCTCCCCGTTAGGTATATGATGAAACTATAACATTCCATATTCTGTCACTTGCGTTTCAACGCTTCGTAGCCCTGTTTTAGGGACTTGTCTATCATGGTTCGGATCGTTTCCCATTGATCATCCGGCAGGTTAATCATATTCTGGCAGACTGAGAAACAGCCGTTGAGCTGGAAGGACAACAATGCACGCAACGCTTCGTCGGATTGCCCAGTCTGTCGTCTCAGGGAACCGATAAACTCTTCCTCATTACGCTTCACCATGCGTTCAACGGCGATGGTGCGCAACTCGCTGGAGAAAAACAGGGACTGGTATTTTGCGCTCTTCCTCAGGAAAAGGCAGAGGGGATATCCGCAGGAGTAGTCCCGCACCTCTTCCTGTGTGACGCTCGCATAGACGCTGTCAATTTTTTTCAGGGCGTCGTCGAACAGCTCGTCCAGTATCTCTGATATATTCTTATAATGTAGGTACAGTGTTCCCCGGTTGATCTCTGCAATGCGGCAGATGTCCGTGATGGTGATCGCGGAGAATGTTTTCTCTTTGAGCAGCTCAAGAAGCGCATCCTTGATAACCATGCGGGTGTACCGCGTGCGTCGATCCGTCTTTTTTTCCATAATACATGTATCTCCTGATATGAAGTGGTTCTATTATATCTGAAAAGCGTTTAGCACTCATGAACAAATATCAATAAAGTGTTGAGAAACATACACAATCATCGAAATATGTACAGGACTTTCCGGGATAATTCCGTTATAATCAATATATACTATGCTAGTCAGAAACAGTGGAGGCAATCGGTTTATGAAAATCGCGGCAACCTACAAAAACGGCATGATTTTCCAGCACTTTGGACGCACGGAGCAATTCAAGCTCTATCAGGCAGAGAATGGCATCGTTGAAAGCGCCGAGGTTGTGGACACGGAAGGCACAGGGCACGGTGCCCTCGCCGACTTTCTCCGGGCACGAGGCGTGGAGGCCCTGATCTGTGGCGGCATCGGCCCTGGCGCGCAGATGGCGTTGGCGGAAGCGGGCATCGCGGTGTATCCCGGTGTCAATGGCAGTGCGGACGAAGCCGCGAAAGCGCTGGCCGAGGGACGGCTCGCCTGTGACCCGGATGCGCTCTGTGACCATCACGATCATGAACACGGTGAAAATCACGACTGCCATCATGGTCACGGTTGCAGATCGCACGGCTGTCACTGATACAGTATAGGAAACAATGCTATACCCCGGTATTGATCATATGGGGAGGTGGGTTTTCCATACAGGATTGAATATTTGGTCGCCAAACCCAGCAACACAGCAACAATAGGTTGCAAAACAAGGACAGCGCTTCCATAATTGGAACGCAGAAACGGAGAATGGCTATGAAGAAGTTTGCAGGCATCCTTATGATCATCGCGCTGCTGCTCACCTGTATCGGCGCATCGGCGGAGACCTTTGAGGGCGTCGGCGCTGGCAACGGCGGCGACATCAAGGTCGCTATCACTGTCGAGGACGGCAAGATCACCGCCATCGACGTACTGGAAATGAACGAGACTCCCGGCATCAGCGACGCCGCTTTTGCGCAGATCCCCGATGCCATCATTGCTAACCAGTCCCTCGCGGTGGATACCGTCTCCGGCGCGACCAATTCCTCCAAGGGCATCCTGGCTGCGGTCGAGGCTGCTGCCATCGCCGCGGGCCTGGACGTTGAAGCCATGAAGGCCGCGCCCGTCGAGGGCGGCGAAGAAGCGACCTATCCGACCGAGCTGACCGCGGACGTGATCATCGTCGGCGCGGGCGGCGCGGGCCTGTCCGCTGCTACCGCTGCGACGCAGAACGGCGCGAGCGTGATCGTAATCGAGAAGATGGGCACTTACGGCGGCAACTCCATCATCTGTGGCGGCATCTACAACTGCCCGGACGAGGAGCTCCAGAGCCAGGTGGAGATGTCCGACAGTGTGAAGTCGCTGGTTGAGACCGCCATTACCGAGGAACCCGTCAGCGAGGAGCACGCTGCGCTGATCGAGGCCGTTAAGGCTGACTACGAAGCCTATCAGGCCGCTGGCGGCAAGGGCCTGTTTGACAGTGCCAACTGGTTTGCACTGCAGACCTGGAACGGTGGCGACAAGGTCGGCAACCTGACCCTGGTCAAGGCCCTGACCGGCCAGGCCTACGAGGACCTGGGCTGGCTGAAGAGTCTGGGCATGGAGTTCTCCGACAAGATCGGCCAGGGCGCTGGTTCCCTGTATCAGCGCACCCATTCTTCCCTCGAATCCATGGGCACTGGCTATATCCGCGTGTTTTCTGAGGCCGTCGGTGCCGATAACATCCTGCTGAACACAAAGGGCGAGCACCTGATCCAGGACGACACTGGCCGCGTGGTGGGTGTGATCGCCACCAATCCCGACGGCTCCGAGCTGACCCTGCACGCCAATAAGGGCGTCATCATCACCACCGGCGGCTTCTCCGCGAACGTCGAGATGCGCGAGAAGTACAACACCTCCGGCAAGTGGCCGGTGCTGGGCGAGAACGTCATGACCACCAACGCCGCGGGCATTACCGGCGACGGCATCGCGATGGCCACTGAGGTTGGCGCGAACCTGGTGGACATGGAGCAGATCCAGCTGCTGTACCTGGGCAACCCCTTTAACGGCGGCATGACCCGCTACACCCCCCGCGACCTGTCCGGCACCGACCAGATCATCTTCGTCAACAAGGAAGGCAAGCGCTTCGTCCAAGAGGACGGCCGCCGCGATGTCATCTGCTGCGCGCTGATCGAGCAGACGGACGGCCTCATGTACATCCTGGAGTCCGGCGACGGCAACGCCACCGACCCCGACGAGCTGATGACCGGCGACGGCTATCCGGCCCGCGAGGCCGAGGCCGAGGGCTATCTGCTGATCGCGGATACGCTCGAGGAGATGGCCGGGAAGATCGGCTGCTCCTATGAGGACCTGCAGGCCACCGTCGACGCCTTCAACGCCTCCGTTGACGCCGGCGAGGATGAGTTCGGCCGCAAGCTGTACTCCACCAAGCTGACCAAGGGTCCCTGGATCGCCTGCCCCCGCGTGGCCTGCGTGCATCACACCATGGGCGGTATCAACATCGATGAGGATACCCACGTGCTGGATACCGAAGGCAACGTCATCCCCGGTCTGTACGCGGCTGGCGAGGTGACCGGCGGCATCCACGGCGCGAACCGCCTGGGCGGCAACGCCATCGTGGACTTCGTCGTCAATGGCAAGAAGGCCGGCACCAATGCTTCCAATGAGCAGTAATATGAATCAGTAGTTGGGTTGACCAAAAGACAATAAATAGCATAAGCGCGGCAGCGTACCTTTTATAGGCGCTGCCGTATTCTCTTAATCTATAATGACAAAGAATATGGGCATAAAATGATCTGAAAAACGCTATTAAAAAAAGGTCCAAATAACAGAAAGCAGTACCGCAATTCCGTTGTCGCGATACTGCTTTTTAGCAGTGGTTTATTCCTTCCCAGCCCTCTTCTTGAAAACGCCCTCAAGGTCAACGGTGGCCTTCTTGAGCATCTCCTCCTTGATGTGGGTGTAGACGTTTGCGGTGGTCTGATAGTCGGTGTGGCCAACGATCTTCATAGCCACCAGCGGGTCGATGCCGCTTTCGTAGAGCATGGTCACGTAGTTGTGCCGGAAGTAATGCGGCGTCAGGGTGACCTTGATCTGCTTCAGGATATCATCCTGACGGCTGGTGCTTTCCTTGATTTCACGCCACTCTGCACAGCCCGCTGCCAGCATCAAGCGGTATCCATGGAGGAGTTTGGAAAGGCTTTCAAGGCAATCGATGCCCGTATGAAGGAAAGAGTTGAAGAAGGTATCGAAAAGTATCATGTTTCAGCTGAAGTTTCCAAAGAAACGAATGATATCTTGACGTCATTGATTAAGCAGATTGATTCAGATATAAAGCAATGCGTTCGCAAGCAGTTTACAGATCATAAGAAATGAAACAATTCTCGTACCAAAAGGCTGGACTCGCATATTATTACGGGGCCGCCTTTTTTCTTCGTCACGAAACAGAACACAGGGGGACGGTCCAAGACCACTGAAAAAGTCCAGCTGGATGGGAGTCCTCAATTACTTTAAGAACAATGGGAGATGCCACCCTTTCCCCGTCCCAATTTGTGTGGTTACCGCTTGGGAGGTCACTACACCGCCTGGGAAGTGGAAAAGCATGTAAGTATATCACGCCTGGGCAACAAGTATCTTCATCTCATCGATAGAGATGAGCAATCTTT
>CADASI010000063.1 GCA_902790525.1 uncultured Eubacteriales bacterium | reverse complement strand
GGCACCAATCTGTACCGCGAGACCGGCGACATCTACCTGGTGGCGGACGTGCTGGGCCACAGCGACGTCAACACCACCCGCAAGCACTACGCCGCCATGTCCGACGATCGCAGGCGGCTGGCGGCAAAATCGGTGCACCTGCGCGACGACGACAAGGATTAAATCTTGATATAGTGCTGCTTGATCTCCCCGGTGGCCAGCTCGTCGCAGCGGTTGTTGTAGACGTTGTCGGCATGGCCCTTGACCTTGATCCACTCGACCTTATGTATGCCTGTATACTCAAGCAGCCGTTTCCACAGGTCCTGGTTTTCCACGGGCTTCTTGTCACTCTTTAACCAGTTGCGCTTCTGCCAGTTGTCCAGCCAGCGCTGGTTGAAGGCGTTGACCAGATAGGCGCTGTCGGAATACACCTTGACCGCGCAGGGCTCCCGGAGCCGGGAAAGCGCCTGGATCGGGGCCAGCAGCTCCATGCGGTTGTTGGTGGTGCGGGCCTCGTAGCCGGACAGCTCCAGCTTTTTGTCCTTGTACATCAGTATCGCGCCCCAGCCGCCCGGCCCCGGATTGCCGGAGCACGCGCCGTCGGTGTAGATCACGACCTCTTTCACACGTCTGCCTCCCCGTCAAACGCCCGCCTGATAGCCCGGGCGTTGTTTAATTGCGCCTCAATGTAGCCCTCGAAGCCCTCGTCCTCCCGGTGCGTGGACATTATGTCGATCCCCGCCACGCGGTAGCCCGCCGCCGCCAGCGCCCGTTTGAGCGCCGCCGGGGCCTGCTTTTCGATCAGCACGACGTCGGCGTCATACGCCCCGAGTGCCTCGAGGCACGAAGCCAGGTCGCTGCCATCAAGTGCCGTGCCGGGCTCGCGGTCGTACTGTCCCGCGACCTCGAGGCCGTAGTCCCTCGCCACGTACACGAGCGCCTCGCTCATCAGTATGACACTTTTCCCGGACAGGTCACCGGTGATCTCCCGAAGCCGGCTTTTCAACGCCTCCAGCCGCTCGACAGCCTTCGCCGCGTTGTCGATGTAGGTCTGTGCGAAGCCGGGATCGAGGGTTTGCAGCGCGGCGGCGATGCTCTCCACGATCTGTTTGGCCCCGTCGACGGACATGTACAGGTGCGGGTTCGGGCCGTCCAGGTGGGACTCCGCCTCCGCGCCACCGTGGCTTTGGCGGGCGTTGACGAGCTCCAGGTTGTACAGCACCGCCGACACCGCCGGACCCTTCTCGCCCATCGAGAAAAGCCCGCTCTCGAAGGCCTCCAGCCCCCTGCCGCCCGCGATCACCGCGTCGGCGGAGGTGAGCATGTAGATGTCCCAGTCGGACAGCGCGTAGCTTCGCAGGCAGCCGTCATGGGGCTGTACGAGACAGTGCAGCGCCATGTCGGGCACGCCCTGCGCGACGGCGTCCGCCAGCGCGCAGATCGGGTAGAACGTGGCGTAGACTTCCAACTGCTTCGGGGCGTCCGCCACCAGCGGCCGGCAGCCGGACAGCATGAGCGCCATGAGCAACAGCGCCGCAATCCAGCCCTTCCCGCGCATGGCGACCGCCTCCCCGAACGTATTGTCTGATATTATAGCAGGCAAACGTAAAGAATGCCACCCGTGAAGGCGGCATTCCTTTTTTACCACAGCTTTACGATGTCGACGTCCCGGAAGTAGTGGCGGATGATGTCCTCCGCGTGCTGTCCCTGCTCCGCCATGGCGTAGGCGCCCCACTGGGACAGGCCCACGCCGTGGCCGAAGCCCCGGCCGGTGAAGGTTACGTGCCCGTCGTCCACCTCGATGTCGTCGATGAGCGTGCTCTTTAAGCGGTTCGCGCCGATGGCGATGCGGAACGAGGGCGCGGAGACATACTGCCCGTTGATCGCCAGCGTCTTCGCCCGGCCGGACTGTCCCCGCTCGCCGACCGCAACCGTCTCGACCTCCTTGACCTTCGTCCCCGCCTCCCTGCACGCCTCGGCGACCTGCCTGAGCGTGAAGCGCGCCGTCCACGCCTTCACGCTCTCCGGGGCCTTATCGGATTCCCGGGATTCCACGCTCTGGAGGTAGGCCGGGTCCTCCTTGCCGTAGTCGAGGGCCACCGTGGGCAGCTCGGTCATGCCTCCGGCGTGGGCGTGGAACCAGGCGTAGGGATAGTCGCCTTTATACGCCATGGCCATACCGCGGGTCTCCTTGACAGCCTGCCGGATGGCGTCGTTGACGGACTTTGCGTCGTAGGCCTGGGCCTCCGTCACGTCGGTGGAGATGTCCGCGCCCTTGTACTTCGAGGACTTGTCCGCGCAGAAGCGCAGCGTGAAGGTCCGCGCCAGTATCGCCTGGGCTTTGAGCGCCTCCAGCGGCCAGTCGTTCTTCATCTCGCCGGCCACGACGCCCTCCACGTAGGTCTCGATGTCCATGTCGGACACGGCCTCCCGCCCGGTGTCGTACACCGTGAGCGTCGGCACGCCGCCGCCCTCCGCCCGCTCGAGCTTGCGCGGGATCCCGGGCACGTCCTCCGTGGGCGTCCAGTGCTCCGGCTGGCCCCGGTTCATGCAGCCGCCCAGCGTCAGCGCCAGTACGGCAATCGCCGCAAGGCATTTCATCGGTTTCATAGGATCACCTCGCCGCTATTGTGCGCCATATGCGCGGCGAGTATGCGTTGTTAAATAATTGTTGCATTTGTCCCTTTCTTATAGTAATATAGAAGCATGAGGTGATGGATGTTGAAGATACTGATCTGCAACGCGGGCAGCACGTCGCTGAAATTCAAGCTGTGGGAGATGCCCGGGCACGTTGCGCTTGCCGACGGCAAGGTGGAGCGCGTGGGGTCGAAGGACGCCATATTCCACTACAACTCCGCCGCGCGGCACATAAAGGAGGACGGCCTGGACATCCCGGACTACACCCGCGGCATAAGGCGGTTCCTTGACGCGCTGGCGGACACCGTGGACAGCCTGGACGCCATAGAGGCCGTGGGCTTCAAGACGGTGCTCTCGAAGGACCACTACGGCGTGCACTTTTTAACAGAGGACGTGCTCGACGGCATGCGGGCTTACTTCCCGGTGGCCCCGGCGCACAACGGGCCGTACCTGGAGGCCATCGGCGTGTTTGAAAAGCTGCTGCCGGACGTGCCGCGGGTGGGCGTGTTCGAGACCGCCTTCCACCGCACCATCCCGCTGGAGCGCCGGGTGTTCCCGGTGCCCTACGAGTGGACCGAGAAGTACGGCTGCATGCGCATGGGCTACCACGGCGCGAGCCACGGCTACATCGCGCAAAAGCTCAGGGACAAGCGGCGGGTGATCTCCTGCCACCTGGGCGGCAGCGGGTCCCTGTGCGCCATACTGGACGGCAAGAGCGTGGACAACAGCTTCGGCTTCTCGCTTCAAATGGGCATCCCCCACGCCAGCCGCACCGGGGACGTGGACGTGTACCTGATCCCCTACCTGATGAAGCAGGGCCTGACGCTTGATGAGATCTTCGACGGCCTGGGCAAAAACGGCGGCATGAAGGGCCTCTCCGGCACCAGCGGCGACCTCAGGGACGTGGACGCCGCCATCCGCGCGGGCAGCCCCCGGGCGAAGCTGGCCATGGACGTGTACGCCACCGCCATACTGCGCTACATCGGCGCCTACACCATGGAGCTGGGCGGGCTGGACGCGCTGGCCTTCACCGGCGGCATCGGCGAAAACTACGCGCCGCTTAGGGGGCGGATCATGGCGGCGATGGCGCACATGGGCGTGATCGCGGACGAAGAGAGCAATATGAACGGGTCCGGCGAGCGCCTGATCTCCGCGCCGGGGTCCGAAATCAGCGTCCACGTAATTCCCGCGGACGAGGAATACATGGTCGTCAACGAGACCTATCGGCTGTGTACGCAAAATAATTGACAAAAACATGTGATTTGGACTGGATTTTTTGCAGAATTTGTTGTATACTAATATTATGATTTGGTAACGGGCACAATAATTGTCCTTCCAACTACATCATGAAAGCAGGGATTGAACTTGAAGAGCAAAAAGTGTATCGCCATGCTGCTGGCAGGCGGCCAGGGCAGCCGTCTCGGTTTGCTGACCAAGGTGATGGCCAAACCAGCCGTACCCTTCGGCGGAAAGTATCGCATCATCGACTTCCCGCTGTCCAACTGCACGAACTCCAACATCGACACCGTGGGCGTGCTGACCCAGTACCAGCCGCTGGAGCTCAACAGCTACATCGGCTCCGGCCAGCCCTGGGACCTGGACCTTTCCTACGGCGGCGTGTACGTGCTGCCCCCCTACATGACCGCCAAGAGCGGCGAGTGGTACAGCGGCACCGCCAACGCCATCTACCAGAACATCGGGTTCATCGAGCAGTATGACCCCGAGTACGTGCTGATCCTCTCCGGCGACCACATCTACAAGATGGACTACAACCGCATGCTGTCCGCCCACATCGAGCGCGGCGCGGACATCACCATCGCCGTGCGCCCCGTGCCGTGGGAGGTCGCCCCGTCCTTCGGCATCATGAACACCGACGCCGATCACAACATCATCGAGTTCGAGGAGAAGCCGAAGCATCCCAAGTCCAACCTGGCCTCCATGGGCGTGTACATCTTCACCTGGAAGATCCTCAAGGAGTACCTTGAGAACGACAACGCCGATCCCAACTCCAAAAACGACTTCGGTAAGAACATCATCCCGAAGCTGCTTGAGGACAAGAAGAGCATGCTGGCCTACGAGTTTGCCGATTATTGGAAGGACGTCGGCACCATTGCCAGCCTGTGGGAGGCGAACATGGACCTGCTGGAGGAGAACCCCGAGTTCGACCTCACCGATCCCCGCTGGAAGATCTACTCCCGCTCCCCCGTCATGCCGCCCCAGTTCCTGGGCGAGAAGGCCGTGGTGGAGAACAGCATGCTCACCGAGGGCTGCGAGGTCTACGGCACCGTGAAGCACAGCGTGCTGTTTGAGGGCGTGATCGTGGAGGAAGGCGCCGTGGTCGAAAACAGCGTCATCATGCCCGGCACCCGCATCAAGGCCGGCGCGGTGGTGAACCGCACCATCGTGGCGGAGGACTGCGTCGTCAACGCCAACGCCCGCGTCGGCGAGCCCGAGGGCGACATCGCCCTGATCGGCCAGGCCACCGTCCTGCCCGAGGGCTATGTGGTGAAGGCCGGCGAACAGGTCGATATGGAAGCTATCAAGAGGGAGGCTTAAGCAGAAGATGAAAAATGATGTCATGGGTATCGTCTATACCTCAAAGGACGATCTTAACCTGCGCGAGCTGACCAGCCAGCGCGCGGTCGCCGCGATCCCGGTGGCCGGTCGCTACCGCCTTATCGATTTCACGCTGTCCAACATGGTCAATTCCGGCATCCACAACGTGGGCATCATCGCGCAGAAGAACTACTCCTCGCTGATGGACCACCTGGGATCCGGCAAGGACTGGGACCTGCACACTCGCAACAACGGCCTGTTCATACTGCCCCCGTTCATGACCCGCGACAACAACGGCGAGTACAACGACCTGCTGGACGCCCTGCGCTCCAACTTCGACTACCTGCGCCGCTCCAAGCAGGACTTCGTGATACTGACCGACAGCGATTACATCATGACCACGTCCTTCGAGCCGATGATCGACCAGCACATCAAGTCGCGCGCGGACATCACCATGATGTACAAGAAGGTCACCCCGGAGATCACCGAGTTCTCCTCCTCCTCGAAGAACAACCACGTCTACCTGGACATCGGCTCCGACAAGACCGTCGCCAACCTGGAGATCAACCCCAACGCAGCCAGCTTCGGAAACTTCTTCCTGAGCGTCATGATGGTCAAGCGCACGCTGCTGATCTACCTGGTGGACCAGGCGCTGTCCCGCGGCTCCCACGACATGTACACCGACGTGCTGCTGCCCGCCATACAGGCCGGCAGCCTGAAGATCATGGGCTACGAGGAGGAGAGCTACTACCGCCGGGTCGAGACCATCCGCGGCTACTTCAACCTGAGCCTCGATCTGTTGAAGCCCGAGGTGCGCGACGCGCTGTTTGGCAAAAACCCCGTATTCACCAAGACCCGCGATTCCGTGCCCACCATCTATCGCGCCGGCGCGAAGGTCACCAATTCCCTGGTGGCGGACGGCTGCGTGATCGACGGCACGGTGGAAAACTGCGTGCTGTTCCGCGGCGTGCGCGTCGGCAAGGGCGCGCGCCTCAAGAACTGCGTGATCATGCAGGACAGCTACGTCGAGGACGACGTCGAGCTGGAGAACGTGATCTTCGACAAGGAAGTGACCATTCGCAGCCATGGCAGACTGATCGGCCAGAGCCAGTATCCGATCGTCATCGGCAAGAATATCACCCTCTAATTCAACGCCTGCGCGCCCGGCGGCGCGTCACATGCCGCCGGGCGGGGGCGGGCGTATTCAAATCGAAACCGGGAGGAATGAGCGATGAAGATACTTTTTGCTGCGTCTGAATGTGTGCCTTTTGTCAAGACAGGCGGCCTGGCGGACGTCGTCAGCGCGCTGCCCAAGGAGATACTCAAGGCGGGCGAAGATATTCGCGTCATCCTGCCCCTGTACAAGGCCATTGACCAGTCCTGGCGCGACCAGATGGAGCATGTGCTCTATTTCTACGTCAATCTCGGCTGGCGCCGCCAGTACGTGGGCATCATGAAGCTGGTCTATAACGGCATCACCTACTACTTTGTGGATAACGAGCAGTACTTCGGCCGCGACTACATCTACGGCATGGGCGGCGACGAGGGCGAGCGCTTCGCTTTCTTCTCCCGGGCCGTGCTGGAGGCGCTGACGAAGATCGACTTCATGCCCGACGTGCTGCACTGCCACGACTGGCAGACGGGCCTCATACCGATACTGCTCAAGGCGCAGTACAAGCACCTGGAGCTCTACAAGAACATCCGCACCGTCTACACCATCCACAACCTGCAATACCAGGGCCTGTTCCCCATCGACATGATGGAAGACCTGCTGTACCTGGGCCCCTGGGCCTACACCAGCGAGGCGCTGGAGTTCTTCGGCATGTGCTCCTGCATGAAGGGCGGCATCGTGTTTGCCGACGAGGTCACCACCGTCTCCCCCACCTATTCCCAGGAGATCCAGACCGCCTACTACGGCGAGCGGCTGGACGGCCTGCTGCGCTCGCGGGTGGATCACCTCACGGGCATACTGAACGGCATCGACACCGCGGAGTACGACCCCGCCCGCGACAGCATCATCCCGAAGCCCTATACCGCCGAGACCTACGAGCTCAAGGCCGAGAACAAGCTGGCATTGCAGCGCGAGCTGGGCCTCAAGGTGGACGCCGACATCCCCATGATCGCCATGATCACCCGCCTGTCCGGCCAGAAGGGCCTGGATCTCGTGGAATGCGTGCTGCCGGAGATCATGAACACCGGCGCGCAGCTGGTGGTGCTGGGCATGGGCGAGAGCCGCTATGTGGACCTTTTCAGCTGGGCCCAGTGGAAGTACCCCAACCAGGTCTCCGCCAACTTCCAGATGAACAACGTGCTCGCGCACAAGATCTACGCGGCGGCGGACCTGTTCCTGATGCCCTCGCTGTTTGAGCCCTGCGGTCTGAGCCAGATGATCTCCCTGCGCTACGGCACGCTGCCCATCACCCGCGAGACCGGCGGCCTGCGCGACACCGTGCTCGCCTACAACAAGTACACCGGCGACGGCAACGGCTTCACCTTCCTCTACTACAACGCCCACGACATGCTGCACGTCATCGAGAACGCCGTCAAGATGTTCCACGAGCAGCGCGACGTGTTCAACGGCCTGGCCATCCGCGCCATGACCGGCCAGTACGGCTGGGATCAGTCCGCGAAGAAGTACATCGCGCTTTACAGCATGATACTGGAGCGCCGCGCCGTCGAGCAGAAGGCCGAGGCGGAGGAAGCCGCCCGCAAGAAGGCAGAGGAGAACTAAATCATAATGGACAACCGCGACGAAATCATTCGCACCCAAATGGACGTGATCAGCACGCTGATCAACAACAACCTGCGCAACATCGGAAGCGACCTGTGGGGCGACGGCCTGCCCGGGGAAAAGCCCGCCGGGGATAAGCCCGCCGGGGATAAGCAGGCGGAGAAAAAGCCCGAGGCGCAGGCCGCGAAGCCCCAGCAGACGGCGCCTAAGCCGCAGCAGGAGGCCGAACAGGAGACCCCGCCCGAGGATATCAACGACCTCAAGGCGGAGCTCAACGAGCTGATCGGCCTGGACGGCATCAAGAAAGAGGTCAACAACCTCATCAACATGGTCACCATCCACAAGCTGCGCCAGCAAAACGGCCTAAAGACGGTGGACATGTCGCTGCACATGGTATTCACCGGCAACCCCGGCACCGGCAAGACCATGATCGCCCGCATCATGTCCCGCATCTACAAGAGCCTGGGCATACTGAACAAGGGCCATCTGGTGGAGGTGGACCGCTCCGGGCTGGTGGCGGGCTACGTGGGCCAGACGGCCACCAAGACCAGCGCCGTGATCGAAAAGGCACTGGGCGGCGTGCTGTTCATCGACGAGGCCTATGCCCTCAACAGCAAGTCTGAAAACGACTTCGGCCAGGAGGCCATCGACACGCTGCTCAAGGCCATGGAGGATCACCGGGATGATTTGGTGGTGATCGTCGCGGGCTACGACGGGCTGATGGAGAAGTTCATACACTCCAACCCCGGCCTGGAGTCCCGCTTCAACCGCTACCTGCATTTCGACGATTACTCCATCGACGAGATGGCCGCGATACTCGATCTGAACCTCAAGAAGGGCCAGTACAAGCTGGACGACGCGGGCCGCGAGGCCGCGCGGCAGTACATCGTCGACGCCAACACCAGCTCGATCTCCTTCGGCAACGCCCGCGGCGTGCGCAACGTGTTCGAGCGGCTGCTGGTGGCGCAGGCCAACCGGCTGGCCCAGAGCGCGGACGTGTCCAAGGAGGACCTGATGCTGATCACGGCGGAGGACGTCAAGACCGCCCGCGAGACCGACGAGAAGATGATCGCGGCGGAGAAGGCGCAGCAGTCGCTGATACAGTCCGCCGAGGACACCATCGCGGAGCTGACGGCGCTGTCGAAGAACATCCCCGTCAAGCTGGAACCGCCAAAAACAGAATCAGAGTGAGCAAACAGAACCACCGACCGCTCGGCCGGTGGTTCTCATTTGCAGCATCCATTTTTCTCTACCAGAGCTCGATCCCCTCCCGCTCGAAGAGCAGGCAGATCTCCCGGTTGATGAAGAGCTTGACCGAATACTTGTCCTCCTCGCGGCATTCCGCGCTGATGGTCAGCGTCCGGGTGGGCACGCCCATGTACGTGCCCACATCGCCGCCGATCTCGGTCACGCCCACGTAGTTGATCGCGCCGACGATCTTGTCGCACCGCTTGCCGATCTCCGGCAGTTCGCGGCTCAGCACTTCCTCGATATGTTGAAGTGATTCCTTCGCGGGCACCCGGAGCTCGATGCTGCACCAGGAGAGCTTGTAGGTCAGGTTGAGCACCTCCTCGATGCAGTGGTTCCCGAAGACCTGCACGTTGTTGCCCGGCAACATCAGCTTCGTGGTGCGCACGCCGATCTCCTGCACCTTGCCGTGCTTGCCGTTGATCTCCACCACGTCCCCCACCTGGAAGGTGCGCTCGAATACGATGAACAGCCCGGCCAGTATGTCGGCGGCCAGGTCCTTCGCACCGAGGGACAGTGCCAGCGACGCGATGCCCAGCGACCCCACCACCGTGCCCACGGGCAGGCCCAGGTAGTTGAGGGTCAGGTACAGCACCACGATCAGCGAGATGTAGCGTATGAAGCTCTCCACCAGGCGGCAGATGGTCTGCCCCTTGCGCATCAGAAAGCCCGAGGTCAGCCCCAGCAGGAAGCGGCTTACGACGTTGATCATGATGGCGTAGCCCGACACCAGCAGTATACTGCACAGCGAGAACAGGTTGGCGCCCCGCATCCAGTCGCCCTGCACCAGGAACATCGCCAGCGAGTCGTAGTTGTCGTGGGACAGGTTCCGGCTGAACAGCCGGTTTGCCCAGAACAGCATCAGCAAGAACAGGCTGAACTGGAACACCGCGTTGGACTTCTCCTCCGGCAGCCGCTCGTCCCACCGGATGGCGCGGACGATTTTTCGCCACACCGCGCCCACGGGTCCCTCCATCCACACGCGCCTGCGTATCGCCGCCTTGGTCGATTCCTTGAGCACGCGCTGCGCCCCGGCTTGGCCGTCGGGGTCCTCCGGCGCGTTGATGACCGCCCATTCGGAAAAGGCGACGTCGTTATAGCCCCTGAACAGCACGACCATCAAAATCCCCAGCGCCAGCGCGAACAGCCCCACCGCCGCGAGCCCGTAGCGGATCACGGTGCCGAAGATGTCGCTGTAACGCACGGCGTAGTAAAGTATCTGCTCGTCCAGGCGGTCGGTGATCACGAAGTGCCGCGCCCCGCTCAGGGAGGCGAAATCCATGTAGCCGTCCCGCAGGCTGTCCCGGGCCAGGTTCCGCTCGACGACGTTCGCCCCCACCATCTCCGGGTCGTTGGCGTAGAGTATCGCGCCGGTGTCCTGATTCGCGGTGAAGCACATGATGCCGTCGGTGGCGATCAGGCTGATCTGCCGGTCGATGTCGTTGATGTCCACGTCGATGCCGGTCGTCTCCGGCATCAGCGCCATGACCAGCGCGCCGTACCGGCCGTCGGCGGAGGGCACTTTCACGCCGATCCTCTGGCGCTCCAGCCCCGTGGCGGAGTTCACGGAGGGCTTGTGGACGATGGACGGCACGCCCAGCAGCAGCCGCTGGAAATCGGCGGCGTCCTGCCCGAGGCCGCGGCTCATCGTCAGGCCGGAGTAGTCCCGGCTGCATGCCGCCTGGCTGCCGTTCTCGTCAAACAGCACGATGTAGTCGATGTTGAGGTCGTCGCAGAAGGCCTGGAGCATCTCCTGGTTGGCAAGCTCCGGGGTTTCGGACAGCAGCTCCGCCATGCGCTGGCCGTAGCCGACGTACCAGTCCTCGTGATCGCGGACGATGCTGTCGTCTCTGTCGCCATCCATTTGCTCCAGCTGCCTCGAGAGCAGGCTCAACGTGTCCCGCCCGTGCCGGAGCTCCACGTAAAGCTCCTTGACCTCCTGCACCACCAGCGTGATGGCGAATATGGCCACCACGCCGACGATGCCGGCGCAGATAAGCTTGAGCCGCAGCTTCCGGGGGGCGTAGTGCGCCGCCTGGTCGCCGGTGATCTCGTTCTCCTTCACGTAGCGCTGCACGGAGGTCACGTAGGTGATGATGGTCATGAAGATCAGCGCCATAGTGAAGGCGATGAACAGCGCCGCGCGCAGGTTCTCCTGCTCCTGGGCGTGAAGCGGCAGAAGCTGCAGCACCGTCACGTCCGCGCGGTCGCGCCATTCCGCTTCGGGCTCCAACACGGCGCAGGTGTACGTCCTCCCCTTGAGCGTGACCTCGTAATCGCCGGAGGGCAGCGCCCCGGACGACAGCCCAAGGTCTGCAAGCGTGACATCCCCGTCGATGTCCCCGTAGGTGCGAAGCAGCGTCTCACGCCCGTCCTGTTCCCCGATCACGAGGGTCGCGCCGTCAAACACGTTGTCGGCCTTCTCCAGCGCCTCGTAGATCTGGGCGGTGTAGAGGCCGACGTAGTCAAGATAATCCGATTCCGGCGTGATCCCCACATAGCAGAACCCCTTGCCCATGTCCCCGAAGGACAGGTAGCAGGATTCGCCGTCGATCCGCGCGTGCATCGCGCGTATCCCGCCCACGCGGAGGCTGTCGCGGACCTGCGCGGCGTCAAGCGCCAGGCCGTCGAAGGGCAAATCCTCCGGGAATATGACGTCCTCCCCCGAAAGCCGCGCGACGAACCCGTCGGAGAACACCTGCGGGCCGGTGTAGCGGCCGCCGTCGAAGCGCGCGCGGAGGGCGTCGCACATCATCCGCAGGCCCGAGGCGATGTGCGCATCGTAGGTCCGCACCGCCGCCGCCTTGATGGCGTTTTCGTTGGTCAGCATCTGCGCGAGGGCCTTGATCTTCATGCGGTTCCGGGTGTCCTCGCGTTGGCGCGTGAAGCGCATGCCGAGCCCGGTCAGCGCGAAGGTGATGAGCAGTATCGAGATCAGCATCACCGCGATGGCCCCGGCGGTCTTCTTCTGTATCGCGTACCGTTTCTTCATTTTCGACCTCCCATCGGCACAGCGCCTGCGTGGCACTACAGCCTCCGATGCCCTGATTTTACCAGATTTCGGCGCGATTTTCAAGGACAATATCATCGCCGCCGATGCTCAGGCGGTGTACACGATATTGCCGTCCATGATCGTCATCACGTTGCGCAAAGACATGATTTCCGCCTGCGGCACGGCGAATATGTCCCGGTCCAGCACGGCCATGTCCGCAAGCATCCCCGGCCTGAGCATGCCCTTGTCGGCCTCCTCGAAGGTGAGATAGGCCCCCTCCGAGGTGTACAGCCTGACCGCCTCAAAGACGCTCAGCTTCTCCTCCGGGCGCCAGCCTCCCTCGGGCAGGCCGTCGCGGCCCGTCCGGTTGACGGCGCAGTGTATGCCCCAGACGGGGTTGAAGGTCTCCACCGGGCTGTCGGAGCCGCCGCCCATGTGGATGCCGCGCCGGGCCATGGTCTTCCAGCGGTAGCCGATGCCGCTGCGCGCGCCCATGCGCGCGCCGACCATGCCGTAGTCCGACGGCACGAAGGCGGGCTGTATGTCGGCGCAGATGCCCGCCCGCGCCATCGCGTCCAGCAGGTCGTCCCCGGCGAACTGGCAGTGGACGATGCGGTTTCGCCTGTCGACGCCGTCCATCGCCCGGGCGGCCGCCATGGCGTGCACGCACTGCCCGACGGCCCCGTCGCCGATGGCGTGGCAGGCCACCTGCATGCCCGCCAGGTGCGCCTGACAGACCAGGTCGTCCAGGTCTGCCTGGGTGTACACCGCCACGCCTCGCGCGCCCGGGGCGTCTGCGTAGTCGGTGCGCATGTAGGCCGTGCGCGCGCCGAGGGAGCCGTCGGTGATGATCTTGATGTTGCCGATCCTGAAGAAGCCGTCGCCGTCGCCGGTGCGCAGGCCCAGCGCGAGGAACTGCTCAAGCGCCCTCGGGCGAGGGCACTGCACCTCCTCCCAGATGCGCACCGTGGCGCTGCCCTCGTCCTTCAGGCGGCGGTAGGCGGCCATGATCTCCCCGATGGGCGCGGCCTCGAGGTCGTCGGTCTGCATGGACGTGACCCCGTAGCGCGACGCCTCCTCGAACACGCCCCGGATCAGCGGCGCGAGCGCGGCGGCGTCCCGCTTGGGCATGCGGTTGGCCATGACGTCGCGGGCCGTCTCCACCAGCACGCCGGTGAGCCTGCCGGAGGCGTCCTTCTCCATGATGCCGCCCTCGCCCTCGATGACCGTGTGCGCGTCAAAGCCCACCCGCGCAAGCGCCAGCGAGTTCGCCGCGCCGATGTGCCCGCAGATGCGGTCCACCATGAGGGGATGCCGCGCGGACACCTTGTCCAGGTCATCGCGGTTGGGTTGCCGGGGTTCGTCGAACAGCAGCTGATCGTAGCCGTAGCCCACCACCCATTCGCCGTCCGGGATGTGACGATCCTCGATGAACCGGCGCATTTTTACGACCAGTTCCCCGATGGAGCGCACCCCGCGCAGGCAGACCTTGACGGACTCCATGCCGGTCTGGACCACATGACAGTGGGTGTCGTTGAACCCCGGCAGCACGCACTTCCCCCCGAGGTCGATCATCCGCGTGTTCGCGTCCGCCAGCGGGAGCAGCGTGTCGAGACGCCCCACCGCCTCGATGCGGTTGCCCGCAATCGCGATGGCCTCCGCCCGCGCGCCCGGAGCCTCCATGGTGTAGATGTTGGCGTTGTAGAGTATCGTGTTTGACATAGTGCGATATTTTCCTTTTGCTTAATTAGGAATCAGGAATGAGGAATGAGGAATTGTTGGATGCCGGAGGGTCGTCGCAGGGGCGGCGATGCGCTGCCCGCCGGGCACAACATAGCGTATCGTTGTCAGGCGGGCGGCCATTGGCCGCCCCTACGGATTTACCGCGCGGCAGGCTTAGTGGGACTAAGTCAAGGGAAAGCAACGCAGAAATGCAGTCAAAGACGCCGAAAATGCGCTTCAGGCATTTTAGAAACACACTCTAATTCCAAACTCCTAATTCCTAATTTTCCTCAATGCTCAGCGCGGTTCTGAGCTCCCTCAAAACCGCGCCGTCTGTTACGGAAATGCCTCGCGTCAGCCCGCGAGCACGATATCCTTGAAGTACATGTTCCAGATCCAGGAGGAATTCATGGTAAAGCCGGTGTAGGCCCTGTTGCAGGTCACCTGCTTGTTGGGATAGCTGAGGAACACGTAGGGGCAATCCTCGTTGACGATGTCCATCGCCTGGCCCAGCAGCCTGGTGCGCTCGGCGGCGTCGGCGGCCCGGGAGGACTGGCGGATCAGATCGTCCACCTGATCGTTTACGTACACCGCGGCGTTGGAGCCGCCGTCGCCGGTGTTGTACCCGGCCAGCAGGGGCTCGATGTTGCCGGACATGTCGGGGTAGTCGGCCTCCCACCCGGCCATGATCATGTCATAGTCGCGGAAGCCCTCTTCATCGTAGATGTTGCCGAACTGATAGGCGGTGTGCTCATCGGCGGACACCTTCACCAGCTCCACGTTGATGTTGATAGCCTTGAGCGCCTCCTGCAGGTACAGCGCGATGGAGTAGCGCAGGGAGTTCTCGGAGATGATCATGTTGCAGTCGAAGCCGTCGGGATATGCGGAGGCCGCGAGGTACTCCTTCGCCTTCTCGAGGTCGAAGGTCACCGGGGTCGCGGCGGCCATGTAGGCCTGCCAGCCGGCCTCGTCGGCGGCGAACAGCACGGAGCTGTTGGGCAGGCAGGTGCCGACCTGGCCCGCCTGGCGCACGATGTTGTCCTGTATGGCGTTGAGATCAATCGCGGCGGTGATGGCCCGGCGCACGTTCACGTCGTCAAACGGGGCGCGGGCGGTGTTGAAGGCCAAGAAGGTCACGCCCGCGGTGGCCACGTCCTGCACCTCCAGCTTGTCGTTGGCGGTCAGGGTGTCCAGCATGTCGGAGGGCGTGGCGGGGGTGAAGTCCACGTCGCCGGTGGTCAGCGCCATCACGCGGGTGGTGTCGTCAGGGATGATCTTGTAGACCAGCGTGTCCAGCGTGACGGCCTTGTCCTTGTCCCAGTAGTTCTGGTTCTTCTGAAGCACGACCTCCTGGCCGTCGGACCAGCTCTCGTACACGTAGGGACCGGTGCCCAGCAGGCCGCCCTCGGCGCTGCCGAAGTCCTCGGCGTGGGCCTCACAGTAGGCCTTGCTGACCACGTGCCCGGCGGTGGTGCCCAGCACGTACTGCCAGGTGGCGGAGGGCTCCTTGAGCTTCACGGTCAGCTCCCAGTCGCCGGTCTGCTCGATGCTGTCCACGTTGTCGAACATCCAGCTCAGGTAGGAGCCCGCCTCCGGGTCCATGTTGCGATTCAGGGAGAACAGCACGTCGTCCATGGTCATGGGCGTGCCGTCGGAGAAGTTCACGTCGCTGCGGATCTGGTAGACGTAGGTCACGTCGTCCGCCATCTCCCAGGAGGACGCCAGCATGGGCTGGAGGTGGTTGTCCACGTCGAATTGCAGAAGCGCCTCGGTGATCTGGTTGACCACGGGGTTGGTGGTGAAGTCGTAGGCGTAGATGGGGTCCAGCGCGACGATGTCGCTGTCCAGCGCGATGGTGAACGTGTTACCCTCGGCCATGGCCGGGCCGCAGCACAGCGCGGCCAGCAGGACGGCGATCAGCGTGATGACGAACATTCTCTTCATTCCGAAATCCTCCTGTGATTGTCGTAGGGGTCATGTGGATCATATATGATGACAGGCCACAAGGTGTCCGCGGCCCGTATCCACCAGTTCCGGTTCCGATCTCAGGCATTCCTCCGTGCATCGCGGGCAGCGGGAGGAAAACCGGCACCCCGCGGGCAGGTCGATGGCGCTGGGGATGTCGCCCTCCAGCACGATGCGCGCCTTGACCTCGTCCGGGTCCGCCTTGGGGATGGCGGAGATCAGCGCCTGGGCGTAGGGGTGCATGAGGTTTGAAAACAGCGCCTCCGTGGGGCCCGTCTCCACGATGCGGCCCAGGTACATCACCGCGACCCGGTCGCAGATGTGCTCTACCACGGTCATCTCGTGGGAGATGAACAGCATGGTCATGTGAAGCCGCGCCCGAAGCTCCATGATGAGGTTCAGTATTTGCGCCTGCACCGACACGTCCAGCGCCGACACCGGCTCGTCCGCCACGATGAAGTCCGGGTTCAATATGAGCGATCGGGCGATGGCCAGACGTTGAAGCTGGCCGCCGGACAGCTCCGACGGACTGCGCTCCAGCATCTCCGCGGGCAGGTGCACCATGTCCATGAGCGCTTCGATCCGCGCGCGGGCGGCGTCCGGGGACATGCCGTGCACCCGGCCCACCTCCATGAGCGCCCGGCCGACGCGCTGCTTCGGGTTGAAGGAGGCGAAGGGGTTTTGGAAGATCATCTGCATCCGCGGGCGGTAGGGCTTCATGCCCCTGCGGTTTAAACCGGTGATGTCGTCGCCCTGGAAGAACAGCTTCCCCTCCGTGGCGGGCGTCAGGTTAAGAAGCACCCGCCCGAGGGTGGACTTGCCGCAGCCGCTCTCCCCCACGATGCCCATGATCTCGCCTTTGGCGATGCTGAACGACACGTCGTCCACCGCCCTGAGCATCCGGCGGGAGCGCCTGAGAGGTCCCTTGTCCATCGGGAAGTATTTCTTCAAATGGTCCGCGCGTATGACCGGGATATCACGCGCATTATCAGTCATGATCCGCGCCTCCCTTCACATCGTGGCACGCCACGACGTGCCCCGGAGATACCTCGACGGCCTCCGGTCGCACCCTGCAGGCCGCGCCGGCGCGCGGGCAGCGCGCCATGTAGGGACACGCCGCGCCACGCTCGTAGAGCTGCGGCGGCGCGCCGGGGATGGTGTGCAGCGCCTCGCCGCGCGTGCCGGGGCGCGGGATGCTGTCGATGAGCCCCCGGGTGTAGGGGTGGCAGGGGTTGCGGAATATCGCGCGGGCGTCGGCGGTCTCCACCACGCGCCCGGCGTACATCACCGACACCCGGTCGCACACCTCGGCCACGATGCCGAAGTTGTGGGTGATCAGCAGTATGCTCATGGCCATCTCGCCGGACAGCCGCTTCAAGAGCTCCAGCACCTGGGCCTGTATGGTCACGTCCAGCGCGGTGGTGGGCTCGTCCGCGATCAATAGCGCGGGGTTGCAGGCGATAGCGATGGCGATCATCACCCGCTGCTGAAGCCCGCCGCTCAGCTCGTAGGGGTACTGGCCGTAGCGCTTCTCCGGCGGGGTGATGCCCACCTGTTGAAGCAGTTGAAGCGCCCGCTGTCGCGCGGCCTCCTTCGGGCAGCGCTCGTGCCGGCGTATCGTCTCCGCGATCTGCTCGCCCACGCACAGAAGCGGGTTCAAAGACACCATCGGATCCTGGAAGATCATCGAGATGCGCTTGCCCCGGACCTGCTCCATCTCCCGCCGGGACAGGCGGTTCAAATCGCGCCCCTCGAACAGTATCTCCCCGGAGGTGCGGCAGCGCCGCTCGTTGTGCAGCCGCAGTATGGACTTCGCGGTCATGCTCTTGCCGCAGCCGCTCTCCCCCACCACGCCGTGGATCTCCCCCGCGCCGACGGTCAGGTCCACGCCGTCCAGGGCGTAGACGATGCCGCGCACGGTCATCAGATCGACCTTGAGGTCGCGTATTTTGAGCAGCGCGGGGGCAGGATTCGTGCGCTCAGGCGTCATGCGCGGCCTCCTTCCTCCGGGCCTGCCGCCGCTCCTCGGCGGCGAAAGACGGCAGCTTGCGCTGTAGCGGCTCGAAATACTGGTTGATGCCGTCGCTGAACAGGTTGAGCGTCACCACGGTCAGTATGATGGCGATGCCCGGCGCCAGCGCCAGCAGCGGGTTTTGCAGCAGGAAGTTGCGCCCCTCGTCCAGCATGGCGCCCCAGTCTGCCGTGGGCGGCTGCACGCCCAGGCCCAGGAAGCTCAGCGCCGCCAGGTCCAGTATGGCGTAGGCCAGGTCGAGGGTGATCTGCACGATGACCGAGGACACGCAGTTGGGCAGTATGTGGAAAAACAGTATCCGCCCGTCCGAATACCCCAGCGAGGCCGCCGCCTCCACGTAGGTCTTGTTCTTCTCCACCAGCGTCAGCGACCGCACCAGCCGCGTGAGCATCGGCACGTACACGATGCCCAGCGCCACCACGGCGTTCATGGCGTTTCGGCCGAAGCCCGCCACGAACACGAACGCCAACAGCAGCGACGGGAAGGACAGCACCACGTCGCACACGCGGCCGATCACCGCGTCCAGCGCCCCGCCGTAGAACCCGGAGAGCAGGCCAAGCGGCACGCCGAACAGCACCGAGAACGCCACCACGCCGATGGCGCTCAAAAGCGTGGTCCGGCCGCCGTAGAACAGGCGGGTCAGCAGGTCGCGCCCCACCTTGTCCGCGCCCAGCAGATGCCGCGCCGAGGGCAGCGCCAGCGAGTCCGACAGGTTCTGCTCCGTCGGCGCGTAGGGCGAGATCAGCGGCGCGAACACGCACGCCAATATGATCAGCACGAGTATGCCCAGCGAGAGCGCCACCGGCCAGGTGAACAGCCGCCCGGTCTGCCTGCGCCTGAGCCTGACAAACGGCCTGTGGCGGAAAATCGTATCCTTCAAGAATCTAACCTCCATGCCATCGGCGACGAATTATTCAAGCCGGATCCTCGGGTCGATCGCCGCGTAGAGTATGTCCACCAGCAGGTTGATCAGCGCGAACACCGTCACCAGCAGAAGCGTGATGCCCTGCACCACGGGGTAGTCCGACGCCTTGATGGCGGAGATCAGCACGTCGCCGATGCCGCCCAGCGCGAAAACGTTCTCCACCAGCACCGCGCCGACGATCATCGTGCCGATCTGCAAACTGGCCACGGTTACCACGGGGATGACGGTGTTCTTGAAGCAGTGCTTCATCACCACCGTCCGGTACGGGATGCCCTTGGCGACGGCGGTGGTGGCGTAGGGCGCGTTGAGCTGCTCGATCATGTTGCTGCGGGTGATGCGGGCGATCAGCGCCACCATGCTCAGGCTCAGCGCCAGCGAGGGCAGGAACAGATAGTACAGGTTCTCGGCGAAGGTCTTGCCCGCGCCGAAGGACGGAAACCATCGAAGCTTCAGCGCAAATACCAGCATCAGCACGATGGCCGTCAGAAACACCGGCGAAGCCACCAGTATCAGGGTCAGCGTGGACAGCAGGCGGTCGATCAGTGTGTTCATCTTCACGGCGCAGATGATGCCGATGGGGATCGACAGCGCGATGGCCATCACGGCGCTCATCAGCACGATCTGCAGCGTGGTGGGCAGGCGGCTGGCGATGATGTCCGTGACCGGCTGCTTCTTGCCGTAGCTGTTGCCCAGGTCGCCGCGCAGCGCGCCGGTGATCCATATCACGTACTGCTCGGGCACGGTTTTGTCGAGATGGTACTGCCTGACGAGCGCCTCCCGCCTCTCCTGGCTGATCCGCTTGCCCTTGGTCATCGAGGCGATGGGGTCCGAGGGCGTCACCCGGACCATGGCGAATATCAGTATGGAGGCGAGAAACACGATCAGCGCCATCTGTAGAAGTCGTTTGATTACAAACCTTGCCACGGTGTTCTCCGATCCGGCAAGCGGCGGTCCATCGCTTTGCCATAGTACATTAATGCTATCTATACTATACCATTTTGAGCGAAAAATCAAGTCATATTTGGAGGAAACGCCGTAAGCAGACGGTAAACAGCTGCATTTTCAGGTTGTCCGGCGGCGAAAGATATGGTAAAATAGGGTCAGAGGCGAAAAATGTTCGTAAAAAGCGAGGGAATACCATGATCAGGCTGCACAACGCCAACGTCATCGCGCACACCGGGGAATGCCTGTCCCACAGGGACATCTACATCGAAGGCGGGCGCATCGCAAAGATCTGCGAATCGGGGACGCCCCGGCCGGGCGTCGTTCCGACCGACACCGTCGACTGCGCGTCGTACTTCGTGAGCCCGGGGCTCGTGAACCTGCACGCCCACACCGCCATGAACATCTTCAAGGGCATCGCCGAGGACGTCAGCGCCGAGACCTGGTTCAACGACATGATCTGGCCCTACGAGAGCCGCATGACCGACCGGGACATCTACACGGGCACGCTGCTGGGCATCGCGGAGATGCTCAACAACGGCGTGACGGCGGTGGCCGACCACTACTTCGGCGAGGAACAGGTGCTCCGCGCGGCGAAGGACGCCGGCATCCGCATGGACATCGCCCCGACGGTGTTCGGCATGGCCCCCGACTACCGCGACAGGCTCGCGCAGGTCGGCGCATTCATACGGGATCATCGCTCGGATTCCCCGAGGATCACCCTGCGCTTCGGCCCCCATTCGGACTACACCTGCCCCGGGGAGACGCTTCACGAGATCGTGGACGCGGCGCGGCGCATGGGGCTGCCCATCCACCTGCACCTGTCGGAGACAAAACTCCAGGTGGCGCAGTCCCTCGAGCGCACGGGCAAAACGCCCTTTCAACGCCTGCACGACGCCGGCGGCTTCGACCTGCCGGTGCTGGTGGCCCACGGCCTGTGGGTGACGGAGAACGACCTCGCCCTCATCGGCGACGACACCTGGTTTGCCTTCTGCCCCAAGACCTACCTGCGCCTCGCCGCCGGCAGAGGGGGCTTCTTCGACCGTTCGAACCGGCTCAATTACAGCTTCGGCACGGACGGCGCGGCCAGCTCGGGCAGCGTGAACGTGCTGGAGCAGGCCCGGCTGTTTGCGATGCTGGAGAAGTTCGAGCGCAACGACGCGACCCTCCGCCCCGCCCTCGAGGTCTGGCAGCGGCTAATGGCCGGGCACGCCGTGTTCGGCGCGGGGACGGGCAAAATCGAGGAGGGCGCGACCGCCGACCTGGTGATCTGGGACCTCCAGACGCCGGACACCATGGCGTACTACCACCCCGTATCCGCCATACTCTACGCCGCGGGCAGCGCCAACGTGCGCTACACCATGGTGGCGGGCGAGTTTTTGAAATACGACGGGCGGTTGAAGATGGATTTCGCCGGGGTCGCCCGGGAGGCCATGGGGTTACAGAAGGAGCTGCTCGCCCGTGGCAAGGGCAGAGCCAAGGTGTATTACTGAAACAGGCGGAACTGTTCGAAATATTGTAATTTGTGGCGCGAAAGAGGAATTAGGAGATAGGAATTAGAGTGTGTTTCTAAATGCCGGGAGATGCAGTTTCGAGCGGATTTGGCTGCATTCCAAGGCGATATTCCGCAGGCTTAGTGGTGCTAAGTCAAGGGAAATCAACGCAGAAATGCAGCCAAAGACGCCGAAAATGCGCTTCAGGCATTTTAGAAACACACTCTAGGAATTGAGCAATCCCTCCGGCCCTTTGCGCCACCTCCCTTTGCACAAGGGATGCAGGGCTGCCTCAAAAGATATCCGTAGGGACGCCATTCTTGGCGTCCGCATAACCCGTTTCGCCTTGAACGGTCGCCAAGAATGGCGTCCCTACGCTGGGTGTCCGGCATTCTATAATTCCTAATTACTCATTCCTAAATCCTAACTAAACAAACAATTTCTCGCTTAACGGAGCGATCGAATAATAACAAACAGGTCACAAAGTGCCTGGAAAGGATGATTCACATGCCGATTATCGCTGCATACATGGTGCCGCACCCGCCGATGATCGTGCCGGAGGTGGGCCGCGGCAGCGAGGCGCAGGTCGCGGCGACGACCCGGGCCTACGAGAAGGTGGCGCGGGAGATCGCCGCGCTCAGGCCGGAGACCATCGTCATCTCCAGCCCCCACGCCACAATGTACGCGGACTACTTTCACATCTCCCCCGGGCGCGGCGCGCAGGGCAGCTTTTCGCAGTTCCGCGCGCCCCAGGTGCGCTTCGACGTGGCCTACGACCACGAGCTGGCCAAGACCATCGAGCGGAAGGCCATAGCAAGCGGCCTGCCTGCCGGGACCCGGGGCCAGCGCGACCCCGGGCTCGACCACGGCACGATGGTCCCGCTGTACTTCATCCGCCAACATTACGAGGACTTCCGGCTGGTGCGCGTCGGGCTGTCTGGGCTGCCGCTGGAGGACCACTACCGGCTGGGGCAGCTGATAAGGGAGGCGACGGAGGAGACCGGCCGCCGGGTGGTGTTCGTCGCAAGCGGCGACCTGTCCCACAAGCTGCAAAGCTACGGCCCCTACGGCTACGCGCCGGGTCATCATGGCGGGGGCGCTGGACGGCGTGGACGTGGCGGCGGAGCAATTCTCCCACGAGGACGTGACCGGCGTGGGCTACGGCATCTGCGCCTTCCGCCCGCGGGGCACGGACGACGCCCGCCGGTTCCTCGACCTCCGGCAGGCCGCGCAGGCGCAGCGGTTCGACGAGGCCCGCGAAAAGTGCGACCCGTGGGCCAAGCTGGCGTGGCAGTCGGTGGAGAACTGGGTCACGGACCGCAGGCGCATCGGCGTCCCCGAGGGCCTGCCGGAGGCGCTGACAGGAAAGCGCGCCGGGGCGTTCGTGTCCATCCACAAGCAGGGGCGCCTGCGGGGCTGCATCGGCACCATATCGCCCACCCAGCCCAGTCTGGCGGAGGAGATCATACAAAACGCCATCTCAGCGTGCAGCCGCGACCCCCGCTTCGACCCCATACAGCCCGACGAGCTCAAATGGCTGGAGATCAGCGTGGACGTGCTGGGAGAACCGGAGCCTGTCGCCTCCGAGGCGGAGCTTAACGTGAAGCGCTACGGCGTGATCGTCAGCCGGGGCCATCGCCGCGGGCTGCTGCTGCCGGACCTGGAGGGCGTGGACACGGTGCGCCAGCAGGTGGAGATCGCCCGACAGAAGGCGGGCATAGCGCCCGGGGAGAAGGTCGATTTGCAGCGCTTTGAAGTGATCAGGCATACCTGACGGAGGATAGGCTATGGCGCGATGTGACGTGTGTTTTCGCCGCTGCGACATCCCGGAGGGGCGCAGGGGCTTTTGCGGCGCGCGAAAATGTGAAGACGGCCGGGTCGTCCCGGAAAACTACGGCCGGGTCACGGCGCTGGCGCTGGACCCGGTCGAAAAGAAGCCGCTGCGACGATTCCACCCCGGCGGCATGATACTGTCGGTGGGCAGCTACGGCTGCAACCTGCGCTGCCCCTTCTGCCAGAACCACGACATCTCCTGGTCGGCAGAGGCGCTGCGCTATGCGGAGAAGGCGGAGACCGTCGTCCCGGAGGCGCTGGTCGAAGCGGCCGTGAGGCTCGTGCCCCGGGGCAACATCGGCCTGGCATTCACCTACAACGAGCCGCTGATCGGCTGGGAGTACGTGCGCGACGCCGCCCGGCTGTCCCACGCCGCGGGGCTTCAAAACGCGCTGGTCACCAACGGCACGGCGGAGCTTTCAGTGCTGGAAGCCCTCGCGCCCTTCATCGACGCCATGAACATCGACTTAAAGGGATTCACGGAGCGCTATTATTCAAAGGTGCTGGGCGGGGACTTCGGCATGGTCAGGGCGTTCATCGCCCGGGCCGCGCAGATAAGCCACGTGGAGCTGACCACGCTGATCGTGCCCGGCTTAAACGACGCCGAGGACGAGATGCGCGCGCTGACCGGCTGGGTGGCGGGGCTTCAAGGCGCGGACGGCAGGCCCGTCGGCGCGGACATACCGCTGCACATCTCCCGCTTCTTCCCCCGCTTTCGCATGACCGACCGCCCGGCCACCGACGTGCGAAAGGTGTACCGGCTGGCCGAGGTCGCCCGCGAGCGGCTGAAATATGTCTATACGGGGAATTGTTAAGCATTTCCGATGATTGCGTCGAGCTGGTTGCGCAGATGGTCGACATTGCCGTCAAAGCGTATGCCTTTTATGCCCACGGCCTCTGCGGCGTCCACGTTCTTTTGCATGTCGTCGATGAACACGCAGTCCTCCGCCTTCAGGCCGTACCGGTCCAGCAGTATTTGAAAGATCTCCGGCTCCGGCTTCACGCGCTTCTCCAGCGCCGAGACGACCGCGCCGTCGAACAGCGCGCTGCCCGGGATGTCGGGCCAGTATTCGGGCTGCATATAGCTCGCGTTGGAGAGCAGGTAGATGCCGCACCCCCGCGCCTTGTACGCGGCGATCAGTTCCGCCATGCCCGGGATGGGCTCAAGCGGACTGCACCAACGCCAGATAAGGTCCCGGGCCACGGCGTGGAGGCGTTCGGGCAGTTTGGACAGGGCGATGGGCTCGAGCCCGGCCTCGTCAAGCGTGCCCCGATCCAGCATCCCCCACTCCGGGGAGCGAAACACCGCCCCCATCAGCATCGCGCGGTCCTCATTATCGACGATGCCCGCCCGGGTCAGGAAGTATTCGGGGTCGTAGGTGATGAGCACGCCGCCCATGTCGAAGATCAGGTTTTTCATATCCGTCTCACCGTCTCAGTTTACAGTCTTTTGTCCATTATAGTATACCACGACGGGGCGTGGCAAGGGATTTCGACAGTATTTTTTTCAAAATGTTAAAAAGGGGCTTGCGAACAGCACTTAATAGGAATATAATATAGACGGTGTTTTTCACGACATTACTTTGCAGGGAGGTATCATCATGAAAAAGACGCTTTGTCTCATTCTCACCCTCGTCATGCTGTCGTCGCTGTGCGCGTTCGGCGCCCTCGCGGACGACGTCACGCTCAACGCCATCTTCATGAAGCAGGCCGGTTACAGCGAGGACGACGTGCTCGCCATGACCCAGGCCTTCACCGAGGCGACCGGCATACAGGTCAACCCCACCTTCGTCGCCTATGAGGAGCTGGCGCCCAAGATTTTGACCTCCGCGGCCAGCGGCGGCTACGACGTGATCCTGGGCGACTGCATCTGGCCCGCCCAGTTCGCCAAGGCCGGCCTGGTGCTGGACGTCACCGACCGCGTGAGCGCGCTGGACCTGGACGACATCTACCAGGGCGCGCTGGACGCCACCCGCTACGAGGGCAAGTACTACGGCATGCCCTGGCTCAACGACGTGAAGTACATGTTCGTGAACATGGAGCTTCTGAAGCAGGCCGGCATTGAGGAGGCCCCCGCCACCTGGGATCAGCTCATCGAGGACGCGAAGGCCTGCAAGGAGAAGGGCATCTGCGAGTACCCGATCGTGGGCTGCTACGCCCAGGCCGAGTGCCTGATCTGCGACTACACCTGCATCGCCGGTTCCTTCGGCGGCGCGTTCGTGGACGAGAACAACCAGCCGACGCTGGACAAGGCCGAGAACATCGAGGCGCTGGACTTCATGGCCCAGACTTTGAAGGACGGCCTGTGCAACCCCAAGAGCCTCGAGATGATCGAGGACGACGTGCTGTCCACCTTCGCCGCGGGCAACGCCGTGTTCGCCATCAACTGGACCTATCAGTACGCCTCCATGAACGACGAGAGCCAGTCCTCCGTCGTCGGCCAGGGCGTCATCACCCCCATCCCCGGCACCGACAAGGCCCAGAGCGCCACGGTCAACGGCGGCATGCCGCTGATGATCACCGCGGGCTGCAAGCACCCGGACGAGGCCTGGGAGTACATGCTGTTCCTCGCCTCCAAGGAGATGCAGGCCAAGTACTGCGCCAACGCGCTGCCCATCTGGAAGAGCCTCTACACCGATCCCCAGGTCATCGAGACCGCGGGCGCGGAGGTCGTGGCGGCGTCCCAGATACAGTTTGACTTCATCCAGAACCGCCCGATGGTGCCGTACTACAACGAGCTCTCCACCGCCATGCAGACCGAGATCCAGCTCGTGCTGCTGGGCCAGAAGACCGCCGAGGAGGCCCTGACGGGCCTGCAGGCCGTCGCGCTTGAGCTTGCCGACCGGTAATAAGGCAACAGGCGTATTATCAGGGCTGCCGCGCCGCGGCAGCCCATAGTTTGTAACGTACAGAGAGGAGGGCCGGGGCGTATGCTTAGAGAAGAGGAGCGCTACGGCTACGCGCTCATCACGCCGTCCATGATCGTGGTGTTCGGGATCATCATCATACCGATCATCACCACGCTGGTGTACAGCTTCGTCAACATCGACCCGCTGTCCTCGCACAACGGGGAGTTCGCGGGCCTCGGCTTCTACCAGAAGGCGCTGACCTCCAGCGCGTTCTGGGAGGATTTGGGCCGCACCCTCTACTTCACCGTGGCGTCCACGGCCATCGAGACGGTGTTCGGCCTGATGATCGCGCTCCTGCTGAACGAGGAGTTCCCGGGGGTGCGGTTTTTGCGCTCCATCGTCATCATCCCCTGGGCCATCCCCACCGTGGTCAACGGCAGCCTGTGGAAGCTGATGCTCAACGGCGAGTACGGCGTCATCAACGCCATACTGATGCGGCTTCACCTGATCGACGCCTACCAGTCGTGGCTGGGCAATCCGGCCACGGCGATGCTGTGCATCATCGTGGCGGACGCCTGGAAGATGACGCCGCTGGCGGTGATATTCTTCCTCGCGGCGCTGCAGGGCATCGACCAGACCCGCTACGAGGCCGCCCGGGTGGACGGCGCGGGGGCCTTCCGCAGCTTCTTCGCCATCACGCTGCCGGCCATAAAGCCCACCATCATGGTGATCATCGTGATGCGCACGGTGGAGAAGTTCAAGGCCTTCGACATCTTCTACCTCATGACCCGCGGCGGCCCGGCCAACAGCACCAAGACGCTGATGTACGACACCTACCTCCAGGCGTTCACGAACCTCAACTACTCCGAGGCCGCCACGCTCGCCTACCTGATCGTGCTGGTGGTGGTGCTGATGACGCTTATCTACATCCGCATGATGAAACGGGGGGATGAACGATGAAACAGAGGGGCAGGCGCTGGGACTTCTCCCCCGGCAAGCGCGGACGCACGCTGCTCTACATGGCCCTCGGCCTGCTTTTGACGCTGGCCGTGCTGGGACCCGTGCTGTGGATGTTCATGACCAGCATCATGCGCCCGGTGGATTTGACGGCCAAGCCGCTAAAGCTGATCCCGGAGGCCGTCACCTTCGAGCGCTTCCGGCAGGTCTTCGTCAGTAACAACGGCAGCGACCCCGCCTACGTGTTCCGCATCGCGCTGATCAACAGCTTCATCATCGCCGCGGCGGTCACGCTGTTGAGCCTGATCGTGGGCTCGCTTTCCGCGTATTCGTTCGCCCACGTGCGCTTTCGCGGCAAAAACGGGCTCATGCTGACGATACTGTTCACCTACATGCTGACGCCGGCGGCGCTGATCATACCGCTCTACCGCATCTACAACCAGTTCGGCTGGCTGGACAAGCGGGGGCCGCTGATCATACTGTACCTGTCCTTCATCGTGCCCTTCATCATCTGGGTGATGCAGGACTTCTTCGGCTCCATCTCCAAGTCCTTCGAGGAGGCCGCGCAAGTGGACGGCGCGACGCGGCTCCAGACGCTGTTCTACATCTTCATGCCCATCGCCCGGCCGGGGGCCATCGCCACGGGCATACTGGCCTTCCTGATGAGCTGGGACGAGTTCTTCTACTCGCTGATATTCACCTCCAGCCTCTCCGCCAAGACCATGCCGGTGGCCATCGCCGAGTTCAACGGCAAGTTCACCATCGACTACGGCATGATCAGCGTGGCGGGCATACTGGGCTCGCTGATCCCGGTGGCGATCACGGTGATCTTCCAGAAGTACATCGTCATGGGCATGACCGCTGGGGGCGTCAAGGAATGAGCGCCGTCGGGGATTTTCTGATGCGCCACAGGCTGTGCGCCGAGGCCTACGACTGGGAGGAACAGCTTGCGCGGTTCCTTGAGGAGATGGACGCGGTGCGCGGCGGCCATCCGGGGTCCCTCAAGATGATCCCGATGGCGCTTTCGACCCGACCGCTGCCCGAAAAGCCCGTCACCGTGGCCGCCATCGACATCGGGGGCACCAACGTGCGCTCCGCCGCAGTCACGCTGGATCGAAGCGGCGTGCTTGCCATCGACCGTCAGCCCGCGTTCCGCACGCCGGGCATCGGCCGACAGATGCGCCTGGAGGACTTCTACCGCGTGCTCGCCGAGGGCATCGGGGAGCACCTCGCCATGGAACGGGTCGGCATCTGCTTTTCGCTGGCCGCTGAACCACTGCCGGACGGCGACGCCGTGGTCACCGCCGGGGCGAAGCAGCTTAATGTGCCCGGCCTCGTGGGCAGCCGCGTGGGGGCCGGCCTGCGTAACGCCGCCAGGGCGCTGGGACGCGCCTGTGGACAGCGCTTCACGGTGGTCAACGACACCCTTGCCGCGGCCCTCGGCGGCAGGCTGGAGGCCGGACAGGGGCGCTACGGCGGCTTCGTGGGCTTCATCTACGGCACAGGCACGAACACCGCCTACCGGGAGCCCAACGGGGCGATCATCAACGTGGAGTCCGGCGCGTACTGCGGCTTTCCCACCGGCGACATCGACGATCGCTACGACCGGGGACACATCGACCCCGGCTGCGACCGGTTTGAGAAGATGGTCTCCGGCGGCTATCAGGGTGGCCTGATGGCGCTGGTGCTGGAGACCGCCGCGGCGGAGGGGCTGCTCTCCCCCGGCTTTTCGCAACGCCTGACGGACGCCCTCGGCGGGGCGGCGCTGTCCTCCGCGCACATCAGCGCCTTTGCCGGGGACCCGTCGGGCGGCGGACCCATCGCCGCCGCCTGCGCGGACGACGCGGAGAGGCGCGCCATAGCGGCTATCGTCGACGCCGTGACCGGGCGGAGCGCCCTGCTGTGCAGCGTCACGGTCACCGCCGCGCTGATCAGGGCGGAGATCGGCACTTCTGCCGCCGCGCCCGCCTTCATCACCGCGGAGGGCTCCACCTTTATAAAACAGCCGGGCTTCCGGCAAAAGCTCGAAGCCTGCATGTCGGAATACGCGGCGAGGCGCCGCGGCCTCCACTACGCCTTCCACATCGTGCCGGACGCCGTCGTGAAGGGCACGGCCATCGCCGCCTATATGAGGGAATGATGATGTTGAACAGAAACGCGGTCACCGCCGCCTTTGAGGACTACGTCTCCGGCTATAACGCCCAGGACCCGAAGATAAAGCTGAAGATCGACCACACCACAAGGGTCGCCGCGCTGTGCGAGCGCATCGCCGCGGACGTAACCGCGGCGGACGTCGAGCTGGCCTGGCTGTGCGGCATGCTGCACGACATCGGCCGCTTCGAGCAGGTCAGGCGCTACGGCACCTTTGTGGACGCCGTCTCCGTGGACCACGCCGCCCTCGGCGCGGACCTGCTGTTCAAAGAGGGGCTGATGGAACGCTTCGCGCCGGACGGCCTGCCCCCGGCAGAGCTTTGTATCCTCGAAACCGCCATACGCAACCACAGCAGGTACCGCATCGACGCAGGGCTCGGCGAGGCGGAAGCGGCGTACTGCCACATCCTCCGGGACGCGGACAAGATCGACATCCTCCGCGTCAACTGCGACACGCCGCTGGAGGACATCTACAACGTCACCACGGAGCAGCTGCGCGCCTCCCCCGTCAGCGAGGCCGTGAAGGACTGCTTCCGGAATCGCACCGCCGTGCTGAGGTCGCTCAAGCAACACCCGGCGGACTACGTGGTCGCCCACCTGTGCCTGGTGTTTGAGTTGGTGTACCCCATCAGCCGGGAGATCGTGCGGGAGCAGGGCTATGCAGAGAAGATGCTTGCATTCCAGTCCGACAACGCCGATACAAAAGCGTGGTTTTCGTACATGAGAGAGAGGATTTGGGAACAATGAACGACCCCTTTGTCACCATCGACCTGCACGGAAAGACCCAGGCGGAGGCCATGCGCATCATCAACCGCGCGCTGTCCGCCGCCGGGCCGGGGGTGTATCAAATCAGGCTGGTGCACGGCTTCAACCGTGGCACCAGCCTGCGGGATATGATATGGGACGAGTACCGCTGCCATAAGAAGGTGCTGCGCGTCGAGCCCGGCGACAATCCGGGGATGACGTCGCTGGTGCTTCGGGAGCTGTACTGACGCGCGCCCCCGTCAGCCCTCCGAGGCGACGGGGGCTTCGTTCATATTGATCGTCAGCACGTTCAAGCCCAGCAGGTTCTGGTAGCTCACGTCCTCGGCCAGCCGGTACACCAGGCGTATGCCGACGTTGGCGAGGGGGTCGCTGCCCGCGGCCATCTCGACCCACTCCCGCGGGTTGAAGGCGATACAGTCGTCCTTGATGCGCAGCATGACGTCCGCCTTCTTGAGCACCACGCGCACCTCGATCTCGTGCCGCCTTTTATCGGCGCTGAAGCCGTGGCGGACGATGTTGCCGGCGATCTCCTCCAGGCACAGTCCGGCGTGAAAGCCGGTCTTTCGGTCGATGCCGTGGTCGCTGCAGAACGCCTGCACGCGCGTGGAGGTGCGGGTGACGTCCTCCATGCTCCGAAGCGTAAGCACCAGGCGCTCGCTCGTGCCGAAGTCGGCGGGCAGCATAAGCCACTCCTCCAGGCTCCGGGGCCAGTGCCCGTTGCGGATGACAGCGTGGACCACCGACACCCCCAGCGTGATGATCAGGCCGATGGGCAGCGACAGCCACACGCCCATCGCGCCGAGCCGCGGGACCAGGATCAGCGCCGGGTATTCCGCACTGTCCGTGAGGTCGGTCTTTCGGTGTCCCCGGGACACCTGCACCATCGGGAACACGTAGGCGTCCGGAATCTCAAACAGCGCGGCGTATTTCCTGATCAGTCGCCCGCTGAACTCGTGGTGAAAGGCGCGGATCGCCTCCGGTTCCCCGGCGTCGGGGTGCGCGTCCCACCAGTCCCGCGGCACGACGTCATCGACCAGCGCGGCGTAGTCCCGATCCCCGATGGCCATGCCGATGTCGTGCAGGTAGCAGCTCATGACGAGCACGTAGCACTCGCCCGCGTTCATGTCGTTGACGCCGTCGACGCCGAGGATCTCGTTGCAGTAGCGCCGTACGTTCATGCTGTGCAGCAGCGAATGATCGGTGAAGCACGGAAACCGCGTCGCGTAGGCCTGCAGCATGCGTTCAAGCGCAAACAGGCTGCCCTTCATGAGCCCGTGAAGCGCCCGATCCTCCCGCAGCCTGTTCTCGATCAAAAACTCGTCGCTTCCGCAGGCTTAGTGGGGCTAAGTCAAGGGAAATCAACGCAGAAATGCAGCCAAAGACGCCGAAAATGCGCTTCAGGCATTTTAGAAACACACTCTAGCATCGTCGCCCGGTCAGGGCCTGACATAGGTGTGAAGTACCCTGGAGAGTACCTCCACGTCGATGGGCTTGGTGATGTGGTCGTTCATGCCGGCGCGCTTGCAGTTGAGCACGTCCTCGGCAAAGGCGTTGGCGGTCATGGCCACGATGGGGATCTCCCTGGCGTAGTCCCGGTCCATGGCACGGATGGCGCGGGCGGCGTCGCAGCCGTTCATGTTGGGCATCTGCATGTCCATGAAGATCATGGAATAGTACCCGTCGGGCGAGGCCTCCAGCATGTCCGCAGCCTGCACGCCGTCCCGGGCCCAGTCCACTTCAAGGCCGGTCATCTCCAAAAAGTCCGTGGCGATCTCCGCGTTGATCTCGATGTCCTCCGCCAGCAGCACCCGCTTGCCGTCAAGCCCCAGGTCCTCCAGCTTTTTAAGCGGGTCCTCGAGGCCGGACTGGGCGGGCTGTTTGTTGACGAGGGCGCTGAACAGCGTGGCCAGCCGGGTGCGGAACAGGGGCTTGCTGATGAAGGCGGTGGCCCCCGCCTCCCGGGCCTCCTGCTCGATGTCCGTCCAGTCGTAGGCGGAGAATATGATGATGGGCACGTCCTCCCCCACCAGTCGCCTGATCTGACGGGTGGTCTCCACGCCGCCCTGGTCCGGCAGCTTCCAGTCGACGATGACGGTGAAGAAGTCCCGCCCCTGCTCACTCCGCGCCTTCACGCGGTCCACGGCAGCCTTGCCGGTGAGCACCCATTCGCTGTTCATGCCCATGTCGTTTAGAAGCTCGCAGGTGGATTCGCAGCACACCGGGTCGTCGTCGGCCACCAGCACGCGCAGGTCGACGAAGCTGTCATAGTTGATGTTGTCGCCCTCCTGGAGCTTTAAGTACATGTTGACCGTGAACTTCGAGCCCTCGCCGTACACGCTCTCCACGGCGATGTCCCCGCCCATCATGCGCACGATGTTGCGGGTGATGGCCATGCCCAGCCCCGTGCCCTGTATGCCGGCGGTCTGCTTGTCGTTGGCCCGGGCGAAGGGCTCGAAGAGGTGCTTCTGGAACTCCTCGGTCATGCCGTAGCCATTGTCCTCGAATATGAACTCGTAGTGCCCGAAGCCCTGCGCGCGCGTGGGGGTCTCCCGCACGCTCAGCGATATCCTGCCGCCGTTGGGCGTGTATTTGATGGCGTTGCTCATGATGTTGACGAACACCTGCTCGATGCGCCGGCTGTCGCCGATGACCTGCTCGTGCTCGACGCCCACGATGTTGATGCGGAAGGAATGCCCGTGCGCCTGGATCTGCGGGCGGGTCATGGCCAGCATGCCGTCGATGAGCTCCGCCAGGCAGAACTCCTCCTCGTGCAGCTCCACCTTGCCGGACTCGATCTTGTTCATGTCCAGCACGTCGTTGATCAGCGAGAGCAGGTGGTTCGAGGAATCCGTGATCTTCTTCAAGCAGTCCGCCACGCGCTCCCGGTCGTCCAGGTGGTTGGCGGCGATGGCCGTCATGCCGATGATGCCGTTCATGGGCGTGCGCATGTCGTGGCTCATGCTGGAGAGGAACTCCCCCTTGGCCCGGTTGGAGGCGTTGGCGGCTTCGATGGCGTCCCGGAGGGCCTGCTGGATCTGCTGCTCCTTGCGGACCTCCTCGTCCACGTCCTTGAAGCCGGTCACGATGCGCGTCTCGCCGCCGCTCAGGTCCAGTCGCGCGAACTCCACCCGGTAGTAGCGCACGCCGTCCTCGAACATCCGGCGGAATGGCACCGAGTAGAGCAGCTTGTTCTCCGTGTTTTTGACGATGCTCTCCGGCGTCACCGCGTCCAGGAAGCGCTGCCGGTCCTCCTCAACCACCAGCTTTGAATAGAAGGTGAAGGCGTCGTAAAACCTGTCCAGCCTCTGCGCCGTGTTGGCGGGCATCAGGTGCACCAGCTTCTCGTCGATGCGGTACAGCGTGAAGCGCTGGGTCTCGATGTCGTCGATGAGCCACACCGAGTCGTACACCCGGGTCAGCGCCTCGATGACGGCGGCGCGCAGGGCCTTGTCGGACTCCGCCTGCGCCCGCTTCTCGGTGATGTCCGAAATGAAAACATAGTAGAGACCCTTGTAGACGTCGGACTCCACGTAGTGGCCGTAGTCGTCGATAAAGCGGACCTCGCCGTCCCTGCGGACGATGCGGTACTCCTCGTGGTCCTGGTCGGAGCGGCCCTCGTTTAGCTGCTTCTGTATGGAGGCGGTGACGCGGGCGTAGTCCTCGGGATGGACCATTCCCCGGAAGGTAAAGCCGGTCAGCGCCTTGAAGTCCTCGAGGCTTTTACAGCCGTAGATGTCGCAGACGCCCTTGTTGGCGTAGAGCAGCGCCTCTTCCTCGTCCGCCTTGTAGATGAAGAAGCCGCCGGGCATGTGTTCGCCCAACTGTTCGATCATGGAAAGGCTCTGCGCGTTTAGGACAAAGTGCTTGCTGAACATGTTTTGCGCCTCCATCGACCCCGGGGTGATTGTTGCCACTATTTTACCAGAAAATAACCCGGTTTTCAACTGGTTTTTGTGTATGCGTATCGCTGCATGGAGTCATTATTTTTTCATTCCCCCTATGCCATTAAGCCATATTCCGTTCACATCTTCCGGCGATATAGATGGTATAATCTTCATGAGAAACCATCGTGGAGGCCGCTATGTCCAGACGCACTTTCCTTATACTTATTGCGCTGCTCGCGCTTTCGATATTGCCCGTCATGGCCGAGGAGATCGCGACGCCCGACGCCGAAGAGGAATCTCCCATCGTCGCTGAAGAAACCGTCACTGATGATACGCCCATGTCGGAGGAAGCCATTCGCGAGGCCCAGCGGAGCCTTGCGAACCTGGGCTTCTATAAGGACGACGTGGACGGCAGGTTCGGCAAGCACACCGAGGCCGCCCTGCGCGACTTTCAGCGCACAAGCGGGCTTTCCGCGACGGGCCACCTCGATGAGGACACCCGGGCGCTGCTGTCGAAGTACGCCGATCAGGACTTAAGCCCCAAGGCCATACAGCAGCGGCTGATCGACCTGGGCTATCTGCAGGGCACGGCGGACGGCAAGCTGGGCGTGAAATCCGCCAACGCGATGAAGATCTTCCAGCGCGTCAACGGGCTCTCCGTCACCGGCACGGCCAACGGCGAGACCGTGCTCTGCCTGTTCTCCGAGGGGGTGGAGAAGCTGCCCGAGGGCCTGTCCGCGGGTGACAAGGGCGAGGAAGTCGAACAGCTCCAGAGGAGCCTTGCGCGCTACGGCTTCATGGCCGAGCCTCTCGACGGTGAGTACGGCAAGACCACCTCGAGCGCCGTCAGGGCGTTCCAGCAGCACCTGATCGACCAGGGCATCCCGGTGGAAAAGACCGGCGTGGCCTCCCCCCTTACGCTCTACTGCCTGTACAGCGATGCTTATTCGTCGTATCTTAGGGATGTGTCCGAGGGCATGACGGACGGCGAGGTCGGGCGCGTCGAGCAGCGCCTCGCCGATTTGGGCTACATGGACGCCGCCGCGGACGACACCTTCGACGACTACGCCGCGGAGGCGCTTTACATGTTCCAGTGGAAGGCGGGCGTGGAGGCCAACGGCGTGGCCGGGCGAAAGACCATCGACGCGCTGTTCTCAACCGATGCACCCCGGGCCGACCACTGCGCCGCCCACGACATTTCAAAGGGCGACACCGGGCTGGCCGTCCGGGATGTGGAGGCGGCGCTGGTGGCCGCGGGCTACACCACCGAGCTGCCCGACGGCGTGTACGACGACGCCCTGGAGAAGGCGCTTTCACACGTCGCCGACTACCTGAAGGAGGAGGACAGCCCCGATCATCTCACCCGGGAGACGGTGGCCTCACTGCAAAACGGCCTTTTGGAGTACCGCGCCTTCGACGCCGACGCCACCATAGACGCCGCCCGCGTGCAGAGCCGCCTTTACACGCTGTTCTACCTCGACAAGAGCGGCATCGACGGCAAGATCGGCGGCAACACGCTGAGCGCGCTGCACGATTTCCAGAAGGCCAACGGCCTGCCTCGGACGGACGAGGTCGATCACGCGACCACTTCCGTGCTCTTCTCGACATCTGCCATACCGAGGCAGTTCCCCTTCCGCATCGAGGTGAGCCTCAGCCGCCAGGTGGTGGAGGTCTGGGCCCTCAGCGGGGAGAATCACTACGACCTCGTCAAGACGTTCAAGTGCTCCACGGGTCTGCACGACTCCACGCCCCACGGCATCTTCCTGGAGGGCCACCCGGTCAACCGCTGGCACTACTTCAAGAAGTTCTTCTGCTGGGCCCAGTATTCCTACAAGATCGTGGACGACATCATGTTCCACTCAGTCATCTACGGCAGCAAGGACGAGAAATCCCTGCGCCGGAGTTCCCAGCGCAACCTCGGAAACCCGGCCTCCCACGGCTGCGTCCGCCTGTCGGTGGAGGACGCCAAGTGGCTGTACGAGCACTGCGGGCGCGGGCAGGCGGTGATCGTGATCCATTGAATATTTCAGCATATTTATCGGTTGCCCGCGGCGACAGTATGTGGTAAAATAGATTCAGAAAACCACAGCGAAAGGGATGAGCGCCGATGACCGATGAGAAAACCATGATCCGCGATATGACGCGCGGCCCCGTCGTTCCCCTGCTGTTTCGCTTTGCCTTTCCGCTGTTTGTCTCCAACGCGCTGCAGGCCATCTACAACCTCGTGGACATGATCGTCGTCGGCAACTACATCGGCCCGGCGGGCATGTCGGCGGTGTCCATCGGCGGCGACATACTGCACCTTCTGACCTTCGTGGCCATGGGCTTCTCCTCCGCCGGGCAGGTGATCATCGCGCGGGCCGTCGGGGCAAACCGCCACGACGACATCAAAAAGACCATCGGCACCATGTTCACCTTCCTGCTGGGCGTCTCGGTGGTGATCGCCGTCGTCTGCTACGCCCTGCGCCACTCGGTGCTGCGCTGGCTCAACACCCCCGCGGCGGCGGAGGCGTTCACCATGGACTACATGGTCACCTGCGTGTGCGGGCTGGTGTTCATCTACGGCTACAACATCGTCAGCGCCATACTGCGCGGCATGGGCGACAGCAAGCGCCCTTTCGTGTTCATCGCCGTGGCCGCGGTGCTCAACACCGTGCTGGACGTGCTGTTCGTGAAGTACCTGGGCATGGAGGTGTTCGGCGCGGCGCTGGCCACCGTCATCGGCCAGGGCGTGAGCTTCGTCGCCTCGATCGTCTACCTCTACGGCCACCGGGACAGCTTCGGCTTTGACTTCAAGCCCGCCAGCTTCCGCATCGACGGCCCCGCCTTCAGGCGCCTGCTGGCCCTGGGCATCCCCATGGCGATACAGTCCGCCGCCGTCAGCTTCTCCAAGATCATACTGATGGCGTGGATCAACCTGTTCGACGTGACCTACTCGGCCCTGGCGGGCATCTACAACAAGGTCAACATCATGGTCAACGTGATCACCATGTCCTTCACCACCGCCGGGAGCACCATGGTGGGCCAGAACCTCGGCGCGCGCAAGTACGACCGGGTCAATCACACGCTCGCAACGGTGCTTGCGGTGGGCATCGCGCTGTGCTTCGTACTGCACATCGTCATGCTCGTGTGCCCGGACGCGGTGTACGGCATATTCACGCCGGATCAGGCGCTTTTGTCCGTGGCCTCGGTGCTCACCGTGCCCATCATACTGGGCTTCTACGGAGCCGCCACGCGAAGCGTCGCGTTCTCGCTGATCAACGGCTCCGGGCGCTCGGGGCTCAACCTGGCCGTGGCCATCATCGACGGCGTCATCGCCCGCATCGGCCTGGCCGCGCTGCTGGGCTTTGCGATGCGGCTTGACTGCTTCGGCTTCTGGATGGGCGACGCCCTGGCCGGGTTCATGCCGCTGATCATCGGCGGGGCGTTCTACCTGTCCGGCAGGTGGAAGGAAGGAAACGCATAAGCGGATAACGCTTTAAAAACCATACGATCATCGACGCAGAAAGGATGGGCTGACCATGTTGTAGAGATTCTTTCACCTCAAGGAGCGCGGCACGGACGTCAAGACCGAGCTGGTCGCCGGACTGACCACCTTCGCCATGATGGCCTACATACTGGCCGTCAACCCCGGCATACTGTCCGCCTCGGGCATGGCCTTCGGCAAGGTGTTCGCCGCCACGGCCATCGCCTCCGCCATCGCGACGCTGGTCATGGGCCTGGTGGCCAACCTGCCCTTCAGCCTCTCGGCGGGCATGGGCCTGAACGCCTTCTTCGCCTATACGGTGTGCCTGAGCATGGGCTACTCCTGGCAGTGGGCGCTGTCGGCCATATTCGTCGAGGGCATCATCTTCATACTGCTCACCTTCTGCAACATCCGGGAGGCCATCGTGAACAGCATCCCGGTGGGGCTCAAGAAGGCCATCGGCGCGGGCATCGGCCTGTTCATCGCCTACATCGGTCTGAAGAATGCCGGCATCATCATCGCCGACCCGGAGGGCACCATCTCCGCGCTGAGCGCCTACTGGTTCCGCGCCGACGCCGGCGTGGCCATGATCGGCATACTGATCACCGGTGCGCTTTTGATCTTCAAGGTGCGCGGCGCGCTGCTCATCGGCATCGTCATAACGACCCTCGTGGGCATCCCCTTTGGCGTGACCCACTACGCCGGGGGCTCCTTCCTGCCCACCACCCCGTACTTCTGCAACTTCGCCTTCGGCGAGATCTTCTCCAGCGGACGGTCCATATTCGACTTCTGCGTGGTGGTGTTCACCTTCCTGTTCGTGGACATGTTCGACACCGTGGGCACGCTGATCGCCTGCGCGGGCAAGTCCGGCATCATCAAGGAGGACGGCAGCATCCCCAACTGCAAGCAGGCGCTGCTGGCGGACGCCGTGGGCACCACCGCCGGCGCGATGCTGGGCACCTCCACCATCACCACCTTCGTCGAGAGCGCCTCGGGCGTGGCGGAGGGCGGGCGCACCGGCCTGACCGCCGTGACCACCGCGGTGCTGTTCCTGGCGGCGCTGTTCCTCGAGCCGCTGTTCGGGTCCATCCCCAGCGCGGCCACCGCCCCGGCGCTGGTGATCGTGGGGCTGATGATGATCAACCCCATCCGCGAGATCGACTATGAAGACTACGCCGAGAGCATCCCCGCGTTCATGACGATGATCATCATGGTGTGCGCTTCCTCCATCTCCGACGGCATCATGTTCGGCGTGCTGTTCTACGTGTTCACCAAGATCATCACCCGCCGCTTCAAGGACCTCCAGCCCGCCATACTGGTGGTCGCCGTGCTGTTCATCATAAAGATCCTGCTGAGCGTAGTAGCTTAAAGAAGAACGCAGATAATGATAGCCCCCGAAAACATTGCGTTTTCGGGGGCTATCATTGCGTACACCATCAGGGGCTCGATTCTCGCCTGCGGGCTCGGTCAGGGCGGGCTCTGGAAGCCCACTGGGCTTCCATTCACTCCCCGCCCTTCGAGCCCCTGA
>CADASI010000062.1 GCA_902790525.1 uncultured Eubacteriales bacterium | reverse complement strand
CCCTTCGAGGTCCACGACCTCCGCGTACAGGTTTTCGCCGTTGTAGAGCAGGTGGTTGGTGGCGATGTCCGCCATCATGTTGGTCAGCGTCGAGACGGGGAGATAGATGTCGCTCTCATCCGAATAGATGCTGATGCCGTACTTCGCGAAGTCAAACACGACGGGCTTCGGCGTCCCCTCGTACTCCACGCCCGCGACGCGGACGAAGGGCACGCCGGTGTCCTTCCATCGCCTGCCCCGGTTCTCCAGTGGGAAGGGCAGGTCGCAGAAGCCGTTCCAGTCCCGCGCCACGATCACGCCCAGATCGGCGTCGCAAAGCAGCTCCACCCCGGCCTCGTTGGCCAGCGCGCACACGCCGTCCTTGCCTTCCCGCAGGGTCAGCGGCTGATCGAATATGTACTGCGCGTATTGGGTCATCCCAAGGTAAGGGATGTCGGGCGTCGCATCGTAGAAGCGCAGGGGCAGTTCCCCGGCCTCCTTTCCGTCGGTGAACACCTTCACCGTCTTTTCTTCAAACGTCGGCGCCTCCGCGGCGGGCGCGTCCGGCGCGTCCTCCGCCGCCGCGTCGCCCCGCGCCGCGCGCCGGTAGTATTCTATCGCCTTTTTCTCGTCCTTCTCAACGCCGTTGCCCTCGGCGTACAGCTCGCCGAGGCCATAGAAGCCCTCCGGGACGTCCCGATCCGCCGCCTGCTGGAAGTATTCCAGCGCCCTGGCGTAATCCTGCTCGACGCCGTCGCCGTGGTGATACAGACTGCCGATGGCCAGCCAGCCCTTCGGATTGCCCTGATCCGCGTCCATCTGGTAGTATTCCATGGCGCTGTCGTAGTCCTTCGCCTTCCAGGCGTCCTCCCCGGCCTGCCAGAGTTCCTCCGCGGACTTCGATCCCGCGCCCTCGGCGACCGCGCCGCCGCACATGGCGATGCACAGGCAGACGATCAATCCAAACAAAACGGCTCTCTTCATGGGTGTTCTCCTCCATTCTTCATTGATGTTGACGGTTTACTGTTGTAGTTGTCCTACTGTTATCGAGAAAATAAAAACGGGGGACTTCGGGTCGGCCGTGGGATTGTTATTTGACAAACCGGCGCATCAGCATGTCCTTCTGCATCAGCAGCTCTTCCTCGGCGTCCGATCCCTCGTAGACGAGTCCGACGGCGTAGCGGGTGACCACGGCCAGCATCAGGTGAAGCGTCGTGGAGAACATCTTCTTGCCCGATATGTCTGTGCGGAGCGTGCCGTCCTGCAGCGCCTTCTGATAAATCTTGTCAAAACGCCGCTCCAGGTCCCGGACCATGTCCAGAAACGGGCCTATATCCTCTCCGGAGATGCCTTCGCTCATCAGGTATATATTGAAGAACTGGGTGAAGCGCAACAGGTTTTTGTGGTTGCGGTACAGATCGAGGAAGGAATCCAGGTAGGCTTCAAAGATCTCCGCCGCCGTCCGCTCGGGCTTCGCCGCCTCCTTGCGCTCGTCCTCCTTGGCGTAGGCGTCCCATGCCCATGTGCTGATGGCCAGCACCAGCTTGGGCTTCGTGCTGTAATAGCGGTACAGCGAGGAGATCGCGATGCCGGCGGCCTTCGCCACGTCGAGCATCGTGACCCGTTCGATGGTGTTCTCCGCGAATATGCGAAACCCGTTCTCGAGGATCCTCTGGTTTTTCGCCGCCATTTCGATGGCGTCCTTTTCGAGATTCCTGCCCATGGCGCGTCCTCCGGCATGATAAAGGTATGCAAACTACTGTTGTAGATATTCTACAACAGTGAGGCGAAACAGTCAATCCTTTTTTCATCACAGGGACGCGGGATAGCGCTTGAGTATGTTCTCCCGGCTCCGGGCGATGTGCCGCGCCATGGCGCTTCGGGCTTCCTCCGCCTTGCCGTCCCGGACGGCCTGCAAAATGGCGATGTGTTCAAAGGTGGACTCCCTGTAGTGCGCCGCCGCCTCGTCCCCTCCGCGCCCCGTGCTGGGGCCGTTCCACAATTCCAGCAGGTAGCTCTTCAGCTTGTGGTTGTCCGCCGCGGTCCAGATCGCCATGTGGAGGTCCTGGTTGAGCGCCTCGTAATCCGCCCGGTTCAATGTGTCCAGGTGGTCCCGCAGCTCGAAGAGCCGCTCCAGCAGCTCGGCGGTCGCCATGCCGTTGGCGGCGGCCCGCGCGGCGGCCTCCGATTCGAGCAGCACGCGCATGTCGAATATGTCGGAAATGAACTTCCGGTCGATGTTGTTGACGATGGCCCCCCGGTTCATCCGCAGTGTGATCAGCCCCTCGGCCTCCAGCGCCTGGAACGCCTCGCGCACCGGCGTGCGGCTGACCCCCAGCTGCGCGGCCACATCGCTTAAACTCAGTTCGTCCCCGCTGTGGTACTCCCCGGTGTAGATCGCCTTTTTCAGTATCGAGGTGATGCGCACCCGAACGGGCATGAGCTCCAATGCGTCCATGGTCAAACCCTCCATATGTTGTATACGATATATCATATATTATAATCCGGCCGACAGGCAGTTTCAATTATGGAAAATGGTCATATTTCATGCGCGTGATATGCACAAAATGTAGAAAAACAGAGCGCAACACGGCGACAGCTTGACTTTGATGTCGTTCTGTTTTATTATGTGTATATCGTATATTGTATACAATATTCAAATTGAGAACAGGGAGGGGCGCCGCATGCACGCAATCGAGAAGATACTGGCGAAGAACAGCGGGAGAAGAGAGGTCAAAACCGGGGAGATCGTGACCGCGAAGGTCGATTTTGCCGAGATCAACGACCTGTATTTGCAGACCGTCTATTCCTTCTATGAGATGGGCGGCGAGAAGGTGTGGGACCGGGAGCGCTGCGCCTTTGTGTTCGACCACTACGCGCCCTGCCCGGACGTGAAGAGCGCCGCCAACCACAAGGCCATGCGGGAGTTTGCGCAAAAGAACGGCCTGCGCTTTCACTTTGACACCAACTGCGGCGTGTGCCACCAGGTGATGCCGGAGGCGGGGGTGGTGTATCCCGGCATGATCCTCGTGGCCACCGACTCCCACACCACCACCCACGGCGCGTTCGGCGCGATGGGCACCGGCTGCGGCGCGACGGACATGGCCACCATACTGATGACCGGCGAGATGTGGTTCCGCGTGCCGGAGATCATCGAGGTGCGGCTGGAGGGCGAGGCGCCGAAGGGCGTGTATCCCAAGGACGTGATACTGGCGGTGCTCGGGAAGATTCGCGCGGACGGCGCGGTGTACAAGGGCATCGACTTCACGGGCAGCTACGTCGAAAGCCTGAACGTGGCCGGGCGCATGGTGATCTGCAACATGGCAGTGGAGATGGGCGCGAAGACCGCCTACATGCAGCCCAACCGGGACGTGATCGACTACGTGACCGCCCGGGCGGTGCGCCCGTTCGAGATACAGTATACGGACCCGGGCTACCGGTACGCCGAGACCCATGTGTTCGACGTCGGCGCGCTGGAGCCGGAGCTGGCCTGCCCGCACAGCGTGGAGAACGTCCACACGCTCCGGAGCGTGATCGCGCAGGGGGAGGTAAAGCTCGACCAGGGCTACATCGGCTCCTGCACCGGCGGGCGCACGGAGGACATCGCCGCGGCGGCGCAGATCTTAAAGGGCAAGCACATACCGCCCTACACGCGGCTCATCGTGGTGCCCGCCTCCAACGAAGTGATGCAGGAGTGCATCCGGTTGGGCCACATCCAGGCGCTGATGGACGCCGGAGCCACCATCAACGCCCCGGGCTGCGCGGCGTGCCTGGGCGTCCACGCGGGCATACTGGCCCCCGGCGAGGTGTGCATCACCAGCACCAACCGCAATTTCCCCGGCCGCATGGGGTCCAAGGAGGCCAGCCTCTACCTGGCGTCCCCGGCCACTGTGGCGGCGAGTATATTGAACGGCAGGATCACCGACCCGAGAGCGTATCTGTAAGGAGGGCAAATCCATGGAAACGAAGCTGACAGGCAAAGTCATCGTGGTGGGCGACAACATCGACACCGACCAGATCTACCCCGGCGCGTACCTCGCCCTCACCGATTCGCAGGAGATCGGCCGCCACTGCCTGGAGGGTGTCAGCGCGGACATCGCACCCAACTTCCCGCAGGGCGGCATCGTGGTCGCGGGGCGCAACTTCGGCTGCGGCTCGTCGCGGGAGCACGCGCCCATCGCGCTGGTTAACATGGGCGCGAAGGCGGTGCTGGCCGATTCCTTCGCCCGGATATTCTATAGAAACGCCGTCAACCTGGGGCTGTTGCCCGCTGTGCCAAACGGGCGAGACCCTGCCCTGCGACCAGCTCGGCGCGCAGCAGCGGATGATCCTCGAGGCCGGCGGCATCAAGCCCCTGATGCGCGCGCGATTCGGGAAGCGGTGAGCATCGAACACCGGTGGGCAAAATCATGAAATTCTCGCTCTGACCCTTGACAAGAACATGTGTTCGATATTATAATCATATCAACAAGAGGCACTTTACGAAAGATGAGTTTGACGGCTTTCGTGGAGTGCCTTTTTGCGTCGGGGGGGTGATGATTTGCCGGATTCGACCTACATCTGCATCGATCTGAAATCCTACTACGCCTCGGTGGAGTGCGTGTCCCGCGGGCTGGACCCGCTGGCGGCGCGACTCTTGGTGGCGGACGAGACGCGCTCGGACAACACCATCGTGCTGGCGGTCTCCCCCGCATTGAAGGCGCTGGGTGTGCGGAGCCGTCCGAGGCTGTTTGAGGCGAAGCAGGCGGTCCGGCTGGCGGAGGCGCAGCTCAAGCGGAAGATCGACTTCATCATCGCCCCGCCGAGGATGGCCGAATACGAGCGCGTGTCCGCGGCCATCTACGCCGTCTACCTCAAGTATGTGGCCGTGGAGGACATACACGTCTACAGCATCGACGAGGTGTTCATGGACGTGACGGCCTACCTGTCCCTGTACCGCGAGCAGGCGGCGCGCACGGGCATGGGCCCGGCGCACTGCATGGCCATCACCATCATACGCGACGTATTGAAGCACACCGGCATCACCGCCACGGTGGGCATCGGCACGAACCTGATGTACAAGCGCCTGCTGTGGCCGGTCAAGCCGCTGACGGCGTTCTGGCAGATGGGCGAGGGCAAGACGCGCCGGCTGGCGAAGTACGGCATACTCACCATGGGCGACATCGCGCGCACGTCCGTCGAGGACGAGGAGTTTTTGTACCGGCTGTTCGGCATCGACGCGGAGATCCTCATCGACCACGCCTGGGGCATCGAGCCCTGCACGCTGGCGGACATCAAGGCCTACAAGCCCAGGGCGCACTCGCTGTCCGTGGGGCAGGTGCTGCCGCGGCCCTACGCCTTCGGGGAGGGGCGGCTGGTGTTTTCCGAGATGGTCGAGCAGCTGTCGATGGATTTAGTTAAAAAGGGCCTCGCCACCGACTGCCTGACCTTCTGGGTGGCCTTCGACCCGGTGTCGCTGGAAAAGTGCCAGTACGACGGCCCGCTGGCGGTGGACTACTACGGACGGCTGCATCCCAAGCACACCAACGGCACGGTGCGGCTGCGGACGCGGACCTCCAGCGCGCGGGTGCTGCGGGAGGCGCTGCTGGCGGCGTTTGACGCCCGCGTGGATCAACAGCTCTACCTGCGCAGGCTGGGCGTGGCCGCGTGCGACACGCACAACGAGTGCGTCCAGCTGGACATGTTCACCGACTACGCGGCGCTGGAGAGCGAGGCGCAGGTGCAGCGGGCGATACTGTCCATACGCCGCAGGTACGGCGGCAACGCCATATTGAAGGGCATGAACTATCTGGACGGCGCGACGGCCCGCGAGCGCAACACGCAGATCGGCGGGCATCGCGCGTGAGGGGGACGACTATGGAATTTGCCTATGACGATCTGCTTCGGCTGCAAAGGCCCGTCCACGACGGCGACGTGTTCAGCCGCAGGCACCCTCGAATGCCCCAGGGGCAGAGGGCGAAGCTGTTCGCGCCCTTCGCCGCGCTGACCGGGTTCGAGGAGGCCGTGCGGGCGAAGGAGGTGCCTTACGTCCCGAAGCGCGTGCTCGCCCCGGAGGCGGCCGCCGCGCTCAACGGGACGCTGAACAGGCTCTCGCGGTCCGCGCCCGCGCGGGTGAAGGTGGAATACTTCGAGGTCTGCACCGACAGAAACCACGACGCCTGCGGGCGCATGGGGCTGTACCACACGCGCACCGGCGTCGTGCGGAAGGTCGATCCGGTGGGGCGATTTCTCATGATCGGGGATAAGTGCATCCCCTTTGACGCCATCGGCACACTTACCATCATCGGAGGTCAAAATGAAGAAGAAATCCATCTGTAAATGCTGCGCCTTCACCGGCTACCGCCCGGCCAAGATGCCCTGGGGCTACGACGAGATGGACGCCCGCTGCCTGGAGTTCAAGTTCCGGCTGCGGGAGTCGCTGGAGTACCTGATCGGGAGGGACTACGTGGACTTCCTCTCCGGCGGCGCGCTGGGCTTCGACCAGATGGCCGCGGAGATCGTGCTGTCGCTGCGGGAGAAGTACCCGTGGATACGCCTCATCATGGTCATCCCCTACGACGGCCAGGCGGACAGGTGGACGGAGGACCAGCACCGTCGCTGGCTGGGCATCATCGAAGCGTCCGACAAGGTGATCCACATCAGCCACGCCTACGACAAGGGCGTTTTCTTTCGCAGGAACCACTATATGGTCGAGCAAGCCGACCTGCTGCTGGCGGCCTTCGACGGCCAGCCGGGCGGCACCGCAGGCACCGTCGCCTATGCCAAACGTCACGGCGTCCGGGTGCTCCGCCTGCCGCCCGTCAAGGCGTCCATGCGCAATGTGGGGTGAGCGGGGGGTTATATTATTGCAATATTGCAGATATGAATCAGGCCCTTTTTCTTCCTTCTCTGCGCATATTCGAGAAATTCCTGCGCCTTTCCGAAATGCGCCACATAGCATATCAGATAATCCGATCGGTCGATCATGGCTTCATTCGCCTTGATGATTGCCAAACGCGGTGGTACAGGCTTATCGAACGGAAACACCGATCCGTCAAATCCCTCGGGCAGAGCAAAAGCATCGTGCCGCCCCGGGTGATAGGGCAGCAGCATCGTCAGCCTCACATTTTTATGCCGTCCTTTTGCTTCCTTAACCGCGGCGGTGGCAAGCGTATCAAACATTCCGTAATGACCGACTATAAACTCCGATACGCCAAAACGCTCTATATGTCTGTCAACGCTTTCAAGCAAAGAGGGATATATGCGTTGACTGGCGTCGCTGTGTCCGAATAAAAAACATGTTTTCATAGTCTGAAATACATGGCATTTCCCGGAAACCATATCCACATAAGCCACGCTCCCTCCCATATTATAGACTTTATACACACATATATCAAGGATAAATTGTGGTTACATAGTCATTATTTTCATCGTGGCAAGGGCTACAATAATATGGGAGTGTGACATGCGTGGAACCGAGTTTTATCCGTCAGAGAATTACTGAACTGCGCTTGAAGCGCGGCGTATCAGAATACAAAATGAGCCGCGACCTCGGGCACAACAGCGGTTACATTCAACATATCGTATCCGGAAAAGCGTTGCCTTCGATCACTGAGCTGCTTTACATCTGTGATTACCTGGATGTCACGCCGCGCACCTTCTTTGATGAGAGCAAATCCGGCCTTACCCTGATGGAAGAGACGGAGAGCGCCCTTCATTGCCTGGAGGACGATGATCTTGAGGTTCTGCTGCCACTCATCAAACACATGAAAGAGCGCAGGGACGCGCAGAATAAACCGCAGCCATGATTTGTCGTGGTTAACCAATAAAACACTTGACAATATTTGCACCATTTGATAACATTGCAGTATAATCAAATAACCGGCACAGGTGACCTTTCCCACGGGAGAGGCTGAAAAAGGAAGCGGGTGAGAATCCCGCACGGGGCCGCCGCTGTATTGGGGAGCGGACGCCATAATGTCACTGGTCCTTCGACCGGGAAGACGGCGAACGCGATGAACCTGAGTCAGAAGACTTGCCTGCGCTTTGTAGACATTCGCTTCACGGATTTCTGAAGGACGGATGGTTTGTTTTTGGCTGCAAACAACGGTCTGCCGCCGCATGTCGCGGGGCGGACCGTTTTTCTGTCTACACGGAGGGTTTTATGGCACATTGGACGGTATTCGGCGAGACGCTCGCGCCGGGGGAGAAGCGGCGGACGGTGCTTCGCGTGAGCGTGAGCGGGCTGCCCAACGCCGGCGAGGTATCTCCGGGCGGGCGGCAGGGCGACGGCTACGAGATGCCGGTGATACTCATAAACGGCTTAAAGCCCGGCAGGACGCTGTTGGTCATCGCGGGCATGCACGCCGGGGAGTTCAACGGCACGCCGGCGGCGATCAAGGTCGCGCGGGCGCTTGAGCCGTCGGAGATGTCCGGGCGGGCGATCTTCATGCCCTGCGTGAACACCAGCGGCTTCTGGACGATGTTCCCGCGCATGCTGCCCGAGGATAACTACAACTTAAACGCCGGATACCCCCGGCAGGCCGGACGGCACCGTGGGGGCGCGCGTGGCGGACTTCTTCGTCCGTAAGGTGCTGCCGCAGGCGGACTTCATACTGGACCTCCACGGCGGCAGCCGCGGCGAGCGCATGACGCCGCTGGCGTTCTTTCCCACCCATCCGGGGGCGCGGGAGGCGTCGCTGAAGGCGGCGAAGGCGCTGAACCTGGGCTTCCTGGTCGAATCGCAGGCGACGAAGGGCCAGTACAGCTACGCCGCGTCCAGTCTGGGCATCCCCGGGCTGCTGGTGGAGCGCGGCGAGGGCTACCTCTGCGACGCCGATCTCGTCGAGGCGAACCGCAGGGACATACTGCTGCTGCTTGCGCACCTGGGCATCCTCCCGGAGCAGCCCGGCCTGCGGGATGAAGCATTGAAGCGCCGCGTGTTCCGGAGGGCGGTGTACGTCGATTCCGAGGGGGACGGCCTGTGGTATCCCGAGGTGGGAAAGGACGAGCCGGTCACAAAGGGCCAGCGGCTCGGCAGGCTCGAGGACTTCTACGGCGACCCCGTCGCCGAGGTCCGCGCCGAATGCGACGGCCATGTGCTGTACGTCTACACCGGCCTGGCCGCGCCGAAGGGCGAGTTCCTGATCGCCTACGGGGTGGCGGATTCGGAGGAAGCATGATCACACAGCCCGCGAGGGCTTGCGATACAACACGAGAGGAGAAGAGGATCATGAAGAAGTTTATTGCGTTTATTGTGGCTCTGACGCTGGTCGCGGCGATGTTCGCCGTGCCCGCGCTGGCGGAGGAGAAGGTGCTCACCTTCGGCTGCCAGATGTATTCCGACGGCCTGGTCAACCCCGCCGCCCAGATCAACTGCGCCTGGAACTGCATGCGCTACGGCATCAGCGAGGGCCTGTTCAAGTTCAACGACAACATGGAGATCGAGCCCTGGCTGGCCGAGAGCTGGGAGGCCAACGAGGATTCCACCGTGTGGACCATCGTGCTGCGCGACGGCGTGAAGTTCTCCAACGGCGCGGACATGACCGCCTCCAAGGTCAAGGAGTCCCTGGACAGCGTGCGCGAGCACGGCCCGGACGGCTCCTCCAACCCGCAGAACTACCTGCCCTTCGAGGCGGAGGTCGTGGCGGACGACGCCGCGAACACCATCACCATCACGCTGCCCAAGCCGGACTACAACCTGCCCGGCAACCTGGCCTACCCGGTCATGGCCATCATCAACGTCTCCGACACCACCGACTTTGACCACGGCGTCATCGGCACCGGCCCCTACATGGTGGAATCCCACGCCGACCTGGTGGGCTACACCATGGCCGCGAACCCCAACTACTGGGGCGGCGAGGTGCCCTACGACAAGGTGGAGATCATCTTCATGGGCGACGCCTCCGCGAAGGCCAACGCGCTGATGGCCGGCCAGGTGGACCTGGTGGAGAACATCACCAACGTCTCCGACCTCCAGCGCCTGCAGGCCGACGACAACTACACCGTGGACATCGCCTCCGGCGTGCGCTGCGGCTTCAGCTGGATCAACTTCAAGGGCATACTGGGCAACGATACCCTGCGCAAGGCCATCGTGATGGGCATCGACAATCCCACCATCTGCGAATCCAACACCATCGGCGGCCTGTACACCACGGGCTTCTCCGTGCTGCCCAGCACGCTGGCCTACGGCTATGAGAACCTGGTGAATCCCTACGCCTACGATCCCGACGCCGCGGCGGCCATGCTGGACGAGGCGGGCATCGTGGACAGCGACGGCGACGGCGTGCGCGAGCTGGACGGCCAGCCCATCTTCCTGCGCTACTCCTCCTATGAGAACCGCCTGCTGAACGACTTCTCCGACGCCAACACCATGTACATGGCCGAGCTGGGCATCGGCGTCAACCCCGCCTACGGCTCCTCTGACGACTGCTGGAACGACCTGGTCACCTTCAACTACGACCTCGACAACAACAACTGGACCACCGTCGGAAACGGCGACCCCACCGAGTACATGGCCAACTGGTACGGCAAGAGCGGCTCCAACTACTGCGGCTACCAGAACGACGCCTACGACGCCGCCTATGAGAAGTTCCTGGAGACCCCCGACGCCGAGGGGCGCGCCGCGCTGCTGCAGGAGATGCAGCAGATCCTGATCGACGACGCCGCCGTGATCATCGACGGTTACTACAACAGCTCCATGGCCTACTCCAAGAACGTGGGGCACGCGCATATTCATACCGCGGATTATTACTGGCTCTCTACGGAGATCGTGCCGGCAGAGTAAACGAGGATCCGTCAGGGTAACGGAGAGGGATTAGGGAATAGGGATTAGGGATTAGAAAGAGTGGCTGCCGCGTTTTTGATCCCGGGGTTTCAACAGAAATGGCGGAAGCAGCATTTCCTATCCCCTAGTCCCTAATCCCTAATCCCTAATCCCTCCAAATGAAATTTGCGGAGCAAATTTCAATTTGTCAAACAAGTGAGGCGATTTGCTTGGGCAAAAAGCAAATACTGTCCCGGCTTTTGCAGATGCTGATCGTGCTGATCGGCATCAGCATCATCACGTTTCTGCTGACCTATCTGTCGCCGGGCGACCCGGTGCGGAACATGTACCTCGCGCAGGGGCTCATGCCCGACGAGGAGCAGGTGGCGGTGCTGCGGGAGGAGATGGGGCTGAACGACCCGTTCCTGACGCAGTACCTCCGCTGGCTGGGCAACTGCCTGCACGGGGACTTCGGCACGTCCTTCGCGCTTCAAAAGCCGGTGGTGACGCTGCTGGCGGCGCGGCTGTGGCCGACGCTCAAGCTGGCGCTGATGAGCATGGTGCTGATGCTGATCGTGGCGGTGCCGCTGGGCGTGCTGTCGGCGGTGTACCAGGACGGGCCCATCGACTACATCGTGCGGGCCATCACCTTCTTCGACGTGTCCATCCCCAATTTCTGGGTGGGCCTTCTGCTGATACTGGTGTTCTGCGTGCAGCTCCGGCTGCTGCCCGTGGTGTCCTCCGGCGGCACCTTCAAGGACATGATACTGCCCGCGGCGACGCTGGCGGTGGCCATGTCCGCCAAGTACACCCGGCAGGTGCGCACGGCGGTGCTGGAGGAATTGCACTCGGACTACGTCACCGGCGCGCGGGCGCGGGGCGTGCCGGAGTGGAAGATACTGTGGGGCAACGTGTTCCCCAACTCGCTTCTGCCGCTGATCACCATGCTGGGCCTGTCCGTGGGCTCGCTGCTGGGCGGCACCAGCGTGGTGGAGGTCATATTCTCCTACCCCGGCATGGGCAACCTGGCGGTGTCCGCCATCACTTCCTATGACTACTATCTCATACAGGGCTATGTGCTGTGGGTGGCGGTGATCTACATGGTCATCAACCTGCTGGTGGACATCTCCTACAACTACGTGGACCCGCGGATGCGGCTGAGGCGGTGATAATATGGAAAAGAAGCATTTTATCCGTAAGTATCCCGTCTTTGTCATATTCGCCGTGCTGGCGGTGCTGATCGTGCTGATGGCGGTGCTCGCGCCGCAGATCGCCGGGGACGTGAGCCCCATCAAGGGCAGCCTCAAGGAGTCCATCAAGCCGCCCAGCGCCGAGCATCCCTTCGGCACCGACAAGATGGGCCGCGACATATTCGTGCGCGTGCTCTACGGCGCGCGGACGTCGCTGTCCTCCACGTTCATACTGGTGGGCGTGGTGTTCGTGATCGGCACGTTCCTGGGCATACTCGCCGGCTACTTCGGCGGCTGGGTGGACGCCGTGATCATGCGCCTGGCGGACATGATGATCGCCTTCCCCGGCCTGGTGCTGGCCATCGCCGTGGCGGGCATCCTCGGCGCGAGCACGAAAAACGCCATCATCGCCATCGCCGTGGTGACCTGGCCCAAGTACGCCCGCCTCGCCCGAAGCCTGGTGATGAAGATCCGCCACACGGACTTCGTGGCCGCGGCCATGGTCACCGGCTCCAAGACGCCCTACATGCTGTGGAAGTACATGCTGCCCAACACCATCACCACGCTGGTCATCACCGCCGCCACGGACATCGGCGGCATGATGATGGAGCTGGCGGCGCTCAGCTTCCTGGGCTTCGGCGCGCAGCCGCCGAACCCGGAGTGGGGCTCCATGCTCAACGAGGGCCGCAACTTCATGCAGTCCGCGCCGTGGCTGATGATCTATCCCGGCCTGGCGATCTTCGTGACCGTCGTCGTGTTCAACATGCTGGGCGACGGCCTGCGGGACATACTCGATCCCCGCAGCAACGAAGGGAGGTGACGGCGCGTGGCACTGCTTGATATCAAGAACATCGACGTCTCCTACGGCAAGCGGGCGACGGTGCAGGGCTGCTCCATCGAGCTCGGCCAGGGGCAGATCTGCTCCGTGGTGGGCGAGAGCGGCAGCGGCAAGACCACCGTCATACGCGCCGTGCTGGGGCTTTTGCCCGGCGGCGGGAAGGTCACCGCGGGCGACATCGTCTACGACGGCAAGAGCCTGCTCAAGCTGAACAAGCGCCAGTGGCGCGCCCTGCGCGGCCACGACATCTCCATGATCTTCCAGGATTCCGGCGCGATGATGAACCAGACGCGCCTGATCGGCAAGTCCTTTGTGGAGTACATCCGCACCCACGAGGCCATCCCGAAGCAGGACGCCTGGAAGAAGGGCGCGGAGATGCTCGGGCGCATGCGGCTTCCCGACCCGGACCGCATCATGCGCTCCTATCCGTTCCAGCTCTCCGGCGGCATGCGCCAGCGCGTGGGCATCGCCATGGGCATGACCTACCGGCCCAAGCTGCTGCTGGCCGACGAGCCCACCAGCGCGCTGGACGTCACCACGCAGGCGCAGATCGTGCGCCAGATGATGGAGCTGCGGGACGAGTACGGCACGTCCATCATCGTGGTCACCCACGACATCGGCGTGGCGGCCTACATGGCGGACAAGGTGGTCGTGATGAAGGACGGGCGCATCGAGGACCAGGGCCCGCGGGAGTACATACTGAACGCATCGACCAACGCCTACACGCGGAAGCTGATCGGCGCGGTGCCGTCGCTGGGAGGGAAGCGCTATGTCTGAATTACTGCTCGAGGCCAGGCACGTCACCCGGCGCTTTCCCACCAATGACGGCCGGGAGCTGGTGGCGTGCAACGACGTCAATCTGAAGCTGTTCCGGGGAAAGACCCTGGGCTTGGTCGGCGAATCCGGCTGCGGCAAGAGCACCTTCATGCGGTTTCTGGTGTGGCTGGATCGGCCCACCGAGGGCGAGATCATCTACAGGGGCCGGGACATCACCAAGCTGAAGGGACGCGAGCTTCATGAGATGCGCCAGCACATCCAGATGGTGTTCCAGGATCCCGCCACCTCCTTCAACCCCAAGATGAAGATAAAGGACATCGTGTGCGAGCCGCTTCTGAATTACGGCAGGATCAGACGCTCCGAGAAAAACGCCAGGGCCCGGGAGCTTCTTCAGATGGTGGAGCTGCCCGGCGAGTTTGCCGACCGCTACCCCCACAACATGTCCGGCGGCCAGCGGCAGCGGGTGGCCATCGCAAGGGCGCTGGCGCTGGAGCCGGAGATCATCGTGATGGACGAGGCCACCAGCGCGCTGGACGTGTCGGTGCAGGAGACGGTGATCGAGCTGATCACCAAGCTCCAGCGGGAGAAGAACATCACCATAGGCTTCATCTGCCACAACCTGGGCTTCATACAGTCCTTTTCCCACCAGATCGCGGTGATGTATCTGGGCAATATCGTGGAGGTCATGCCGGGGGACAAGCTGAGCGAGGTGTGCTGCCATCCGTACTCGAAGGCGCTGCTCAACGCCGTGTTCGATACGAAGATGGACTTTTCCAAAAAGATCGAGCCCATCAAGGGCGAGCCGCCGAGCCCGCTGGAGGTGCCCGCCGGATGCCCGTTCCGGGACCGGTGCGACCGGTGCATGCCGGTCTGCGGGGAAAAGCGGCCGACGCTTCAAGAGATCGGGCCGGGCCACGAGGTTGCCTGCCACCTGTTTGAAAAGGGGGGAGACGCATGAAGCGGCTGATGGCCATACTGCTGATGCTGGCGATCGCGCTGTGCCTTCCGGCGACGGCCGAGGAGGGCGTGCACAAAATCGGCGTGATCGTGTACAACACCGCCGACGACGAGGTGCTGGGCTTCAAGGAGTACTTGAAGGGCTACATCGAGCAGAACTTTGAGATGGTGAAGTTCGTCTACTCGGGCTCCATCACCTCCCGGGAAGAAGAGCTTAATTTCATACAGACCGCCTGCGACCAGGGCGTGGAGGGCTTCATGTCCTTTTTGACCCAGGACCTCCAGGCGGAGGTGGCGCTGTGCGAGAAGAACCGCGCCTACTACCTGCTGGCCTCCGGCACCGTGTCCGCCGAGGACTTCGAGGCGGTGGAGGCAAATCCCTGGTTCCTGGGCGCGTTCGGCCCCGGCAAGCCCTTTGAGTTCCAGGCCGGCGCGGACATGGCGCGCTTCTTCATCCGGGAGAAGGTCGGAAGCCGCTTCTTCGTATTGAGCGGCGGCGCGCCGCTGGGCAACGAGATGCACTACCAGCGCACGCTGGGCATACTGGACACACTCTCCAGCGCCTACGGCGCGACGTTCTCACAGCCCCGCGAGGCGCTGGCCCGGTCGGAGGAACCGGTGACGGTGGAGACGGGCCGCGTGCGCGTGACGATCTGCCCCGGCTACATCAGCCGCGAGAGCTACTTTGACGTCGCAAAGGCGGCCTTTGAGGCGGGCGAGTACGACGCCGTGCTGTCCGTGCTGCCCCCCGCGGAGATGGTGAACGTCATCGGCAGGACACCGCTGGGCGTGGTGGACAGCTACAACACCCGCAACCTGCAGCTCGTTACCGACGGCACGCTTAAGTTCGTGGTGGGCAAGTACAGCTCCATCGTCGGCCCGGCGTTCGCGCTGATGCTCAACGCCGTCACCGGCTACGCCGGGGAGTTCCGCGACAACGGCCGGGCGATACAGGTCACCCAGGGCTTCTGGGTGTCCGACAGCGCCGAGGATTACAGTGAGAAGTACGCGCTGTCCGCCAGCGCCGCCATGAACGCCTACAACTTCGACGACCTCGCCCGGGTGACGAAGATTTACAACCCGGACGCCAACCTGAACGCGCTGGTGGCGCTGGCGGAGGCCTGCTCCTACCGGGCCGTACAGGCGCGGCGCGGCAAATCATAGGATAAAGAAGGAGGATAAACCCATGAAGAAGACCTACAAGATCGAAGTGGACTGCGCCAACTGCGCGAACCTGATGGAGGACGCCGCCAAGAAGACCGAGGGCGTCAAGGACTGCACCGTGAGCTTCATGACCCTCAAGATGAAGGTGGAGTTCGAGGAGGGGGCCGACCCCGCCGCCGTGATGCAGGCGGTGCGCGCCAACTGCAAGAAGGTGGAGGACGACTGCGAAATCTACCTGTAATACCATAAGAAAGGTCGTGCCGATGTGAACAAAAAGCAGAAAAACCTGTTGATTCGCATCATCGTTGCCGCCGTGTTTTTCGTGCCGCTGTACCTGATCTCGGAGGACTACGTGCACGTCGATCTGCCGCAGTGGGCCATCATAGTGCTGTTTTTGATCCCCTACCTGACGGTGGGCTGGGACATACTGCGCAAGGCGTTCCTGGGCATCAAGAACGGCAAGGTGTTCGACGAGTGCTTCCTGATGACCGTGGCGACCGTGGGCGCCATCGCGCTGGGCGAGTACGGCGAGGGCGTGGCGGTGATGCTGCTGTACCAGGTGGGCGAGCTGTTCCAGAGCTACGCCGTGGGCAAGAGCCGCCGGAACATCTCCGAGCTCATGGACATCCGCCCCGACTACGCCAACATCGAGAATGACGACGGCACGCTGGAGCGGGTGGACCCCGACGAGGTGGAGGCCGGCTCGATCATCGTGGTGCAGCCCGGCGAGAAGGTGCCCATCGACGGCATCGTGGTGGAGGGTTCCTCCGCGCTGAACACCGCCGCGCTGACCGGCGAGTCGAAACCGCGGGAGGTCACGGTGGACGACGACGTGCTGTCCGGGTCCATCAACATGTCCGGCGTGCTGAAAATCCGCACCACGGCGGAGTTTGACGAATCCACGGCGTCGAAGATACTCGATCTGGTGGAGAATGCCGCCTCGCGGAAATCCAAATCGGAGAACTTCATCTCCAAATTCGCCAGGGTGTACACGCCGTTTGTGTGCTACGCGGCGCTGGCGCTGGCGCTCGTGCCGCCGCTGTTCATGATGATCACGAAGATCGGCATGGCGGGGTACGCCTCCGTGGGCGCGCTGTGGCGGGACTGGATACTCCGCGCGTGCACGTTCCTGGTCATCTCCTGCCCCTGTGCGGTGGTGATCTCGATCCCGCTGAGCTTCTTCGCGGGCATCGGCGGGGCGTCCAACCAGGGCATACTGGTGAAGGGCTCCAACTACCTCGAGACCCTCTCGGAGGTCACCACGGTGGCCTTTGACAAGACCGGCACCATTACCAAGGGCAACTTCGAGGTCACGGCGGTGCACCACAGCCCCATCGACGAGGCGATGCTGCTGGAGTACGCGGCGCTGGCGGAGTGCCACTCCTCGCACCCCATCAGTTTGAGCCTCAAGCGGGCCTACGGTAAGCACATCGACCCCAAGCGGGTGACCGATCTTGAGGAGATCAGCGGCCACGGCATCATCGCCAAGGTGGACGGCACCGAGGTCGCCGTGGGCAACGAAAAGCTGATGAACCGGCTGGGCATACCGTTCCACCACTGCCACCATGTGGACACGATCATCCACGTGGCCGTGGCGGGGGCGTACGAGGGGCACATCGTCATCGCCGACGAGCTCAAGGAGCACTCGAAGGAGGCCATCGCCCAGCTTAAAAAGGCGGGCGTCGAGAAGGCGGTCATGCTGACCGGCGACGCGAAGTCCGTGGCGGAGGCAGTGGCGAAGGAGGTCGGCCTGACCGACTACCGCGCTGAGCTGCTGCCCCAGGACAAGGTGGCCTGCGTGGAGGAATTGTTGAAGGAGTGCACCGGCAACAGGCGGCTGGCCTTCGTGGGCGACGGCATCAACGACGCGCCGGTGCTCTCCCGCGCCGACATCGGCATCGCCATGGGCGCGCTGGGCTCGGACGCCGCCATCGAGGCCGCCGACATCGTGCTGATGGACGACGACCCCATGAAGATCGCCAAGGCCATCAAGATCTCCCGGAAGTGCCTGGGCATCGTGAAGCAGAACATCGCCTTTGCGCTGATTGTGAAGGCCGTGTGCCTGGTGCTGGGCGCGCTGGGCTTTGCCAACATGTGGGTGGCCATCATCGCCGACGTGGGCGTGATGATACTGGCCGTGCTCAACGCCATACGCTGTTTATTTGTGAAGAACCTGTGATATGATGAGACGTGGCAAGACCGACTACCGCGATTTGACGACCGGCAGCATCTGGAGGAAGCTGTCGGTCTTTGCCGTGCCGCTGTTGCTGTCGTACCTGGTGCAGCAGCTCTACAACACGGTGGACCTGATCTTCGCGGGGAATTTGATCGACGCCAATGCCTCCGCCGCCATCGGCATGAGCGGCATGCTGATCACCTGCCTGGTGGGCTTCTTCGGCGGGCTGTCCGTGGGCGCGGGGGCTGTGATCGCCCGGGCCTACGGCGGCGAGGACTACCCCCGCCTGCGCGCCGCCGTGCACAGCACCGTGGCGCTGTGCGCCGCGGGCGGCCTGTCGCTGCTGGTCCTCGGCGAAGGGCTCACGCCCGTGTACCTCAAACTGGTGCGCACGCCGGAGGCGCTCGGCGGCATGGCGTCTCAATACCTGCGCATCTACTTCATCTCCGTCCCCGCCATCGTGTTTTACAACCTGTGCGCGGGCATGCTGCGCTCGATGGGCGACAGCCGCAGCACGCTGGTCGCGCAGGTGGTCGGGGGACTGCTGAACGTCGCCGCGGACTGGCTGTTCATCGCCAAACTGGGCCTCGGCGTGGCCGGCGCGGCGTGGGCGACGCTCATCGCCCAGACGGTGTCGGCGGCCTACGTGGTGTTCCGGCTGACCCGGCTGGAGGGCCCGCACGCGCTGCGGCTCAAGGACGTGCGCTTCGACAGGGACGTGCTGTCCGGGACGCTCAGAATCGGCGTGCCCGCGGGCGTGCAGGCGCTGGTGATCACGCTGTCCAACGTCGCCGCGCAGTACCACATCAACCGCCTGGGCGAGAGCGCCATCGCGGCGTTCACGGCCTACTTCAAGGTGGAGCTGCTGGTCTACTATCCCATCGTCGCGCTGGGGCAGGCCATGATGACCTTCGCGGGCCAGAACATGGGCGCGAACCGGCCGGAGCGCGTGCGGCGCGGCCTGTGGGAGTGCCTGGCGCTGGGCGTGGGCGTGTCGGTCGTGCTGAGCGCCGTCGGCCTGGGCTTCGGACGCGCGCTGTTCAGGCTGTTCTACGCCGACGAGACCGCCATCGCGCTGGGCCTGCGCATACTCGCGACCACCTTCCCGTTCTACTTCGCCTACTGCTTTTTGCAGATCCCCGGCGACGCCATGCGCGGGCTGGGGGATTCCCGGAAACCCATGCTAATCGTGCTGTTCAACCTGTGCCTCGTGCGCACCGCGCTGCTGTTTTGCGTCGCGCCGCGCTGGCCGGACGTGCGCGCTGTCGCCGCGTGCTATCCCGTCACCTGGGCCGTCACCGGCGCGTGCATGCTCTTCTGCTGGATGAGGAGGAAGTAATACAAAAAAGAGGCTCTCCGCCGCCCGCACGGACGACGGAGAGCCTCTTGCTTTGCCCCTTTCCCGCTCTATTCGACGGTGATCACGTCCCGCAGGATGTAGTGGAACGTGGGGAACGACGTGGTGGCGTTCTCGACGTAGCCCTCCCGCAGGTCGCAGGTATCGTCGGGGTCGTTGGGATTGACGCCGATGTAATCCCCCTTGAACACGAAATCGACCTTGCCGCGTTTGAACTGCTCGATGGCGGCGTCCATGGCCTTCTGGGTGCCGGGGGCGGCCACCTGCTGGTTGATATCGATCATCTCCACCCAGCCCTTCTCGAACCCGGCGGAGACGTCCGTGCCGTGCACCCGCCCGGAGACCACCTTTTCGATGCTCTTACGGGCCATGACGGCGTCCACCGCCGCGGTGACGTAGGG
>CADASI010000061.1 GCA_902790525.1 uncultured Eubacteriales bacterium | reverse complement strand
AGTGGCGTTTTTTGTTTTGCAACTCAATTATACCACTTACTGCTGGGATTTGTCTCTCTCTTTTGCGTCCTGATCCCTTCCTCATACGGAAACTCAAGGTTATTTCTGTATGGACAACCTCGCACCCGTATGGTATCATTGATCATGGAGGGGACGTTCGCCACACCGTCCCTTCCGCCCCGCCGACAGTAGCATTCAAACACACAAAAGGAGGCCTCGCCGTGAAAAGCATATCGCTGATACTGATACTCTGCCTCATGCTCTCCGCCGCCGCCCTCGCGGAATCCGCCCACGCGCCGGAAAAGGAGGGTTCCATCGACTACATGGTGCTGGTCAACAAGCTCAATCCCCTGCCGGACGGCTGGGAAGACGCGCTGGAGACCGTGCACGTCACCAACTCCGTGGGCGATGACGTCGCGGCGGAAAAGCGCGCCTATGAGGCTTATCTCGCGCTCGCCGCCGATCTCGAGGCAAACGACGGCATCCACACCGAACTGGATTCGGGATACCGCAGCGTCGCCGAACAGCAGGAGATCATGGAGCGCTTCACCGAGACCTACGGCGCGGACTACGCGGCGAGGACGGTGGCGACGCCCGGCTACTCCGAGCATCATACGGGCCTGGCGCTGGATCTGTACTTCATCGTCGACGGGAAGACCGTCTATAAAAACGAGGATCTCGTGCAGTACCCGGAGATCTGGCGCAAAATCCACACCAGGCTGGCGGATCACGGCTTCATCCTCCGCTATCTGGACGGAAAGGAACACATCACCGGCTACGGCTATGAGCCCTGGCACATTCGCTATATCGACGACGCGCAGGCCGCCCGCGACATCATGTCGCAGCCGGGCATGACGCTGGAGGTGTGGCTCGGCGCGGTCGAGGATACGGACCCGGTCATCGACTACGGCAGCTCCGCCCTCTACAGCGAAGCGGACCTGGAGGCCGCCGCCGTGCAGATCAAATGCAAATTCGCATCCTTTGCCGGGTGCGCGCTTCACAGCCTGCGCTACGCCGGGGATGCGTGCAACAGCGAGGAGAACCTCAAATGGCTGAGCGGGCTGGACGGGGGGAAGAACTATATCCAGGTCATAGAGTTCCTGGGCGACTTCCACACTCCCGTCGATCCGAGCGATGGCAGCGCCTGGGAACCGGATACGGAATACACGGACTACCAGTGGTGGCTGGCCCACGAAGAGGGCAAGGGCTGGCAGCTGTTGTCATGGGGTTATTGAATTGAGCGGCACGGAAGGAAGAGAAGGACAACTGGGGAAGCAACCGTCGCCTGAGGTGCACGGCCTGCGCAGCGCCCGGTTCCGGGCCGTGGGGGATCTGATGATTCACCGAAAGCAGCTTGAAATCTCCAGGCAGCCGGACGGGACCTATGATTTTCACCCGCAGTTTGCCCTGATCGCGGAGGCGCTTCGAAGCGCGGATTACACCATCGCCAACCTGGAGACCACCATCGGCCGGTTCCGGGATATTCCCTATTCCGGCTTTCCCCGGTTCAACACGCCCGAGGCGCTGCTGGACACGCTGGGCGACGCGGGGGTGGATTTCCTGTCGCTGGCCAACAATCACATACTGGACCGCTTCTTCGAGGGGCTGGTGACGACGGTCGACCGCGTGGAGGCGTGGGGCTTTGATTTCGGCGGCGCGAACCGCACGCCGGCGGAGCAGGCGCGGCCCGTGGTGGTGACGGTCAACGGCATCCGCGTGGGCATGCTGTGCTACACGGAATTTACCAATGACATGGACGACTATGTAAGCCCCGAGGCGGAGGCGTTCGGCGTGAACTACATGCGCAAAGCCGACTATGCCGCCGACGTGCAAAGGCTGAAGGACGCCGGGGCCGAGGTGGTGTTCGCCCTGCCGCACTGGGGCGAGGAGTACTGGCGCAGACCGGAGGAAAACACGGTCACCCAGGCGAAGAAGCTCGTCGCCGCCGGCGTGGACGTGATACTGGGCGGCCATCCGCACATGGTCCAGCCGGTGGAATTCGTCGAGGCGCATACCGCGGACGGCGTTATTCGGACGGGTCTGGTGGCGTACAGCCTGGGCAACTTCATAAGCAACATGTGCTTACAGTACACCGACTCCGGCATTATGCTGGATTTCACGCTGCGCGAGCGCCCGGAGGGCGGCTTTGCGGTGGCGGATGTGCGCGCCGTGCCCGTCTATTGCTGGCGTCGGGAGGACATGATCCAGGCGCTGTGCTCGATGCGGTACCTGAACGCGCCGCCGGAGGGCATGAGCGCCTTTGGATGGGCGCGGCTGAAGGAGAGCTACACAGAGCTGCGGGAGCTGATCGACGAAAATATCCTGATGACAGAGGGCTGATGCCAGGGTGCGAATACCGGGTGGACATCGGCTTTATCCGGCAGCAGCAGGCGTTTTAAGACGCCTCCGGAAGCAGGGCGGACGCTTGCTGGACCGTCGCCGTGCGGCGCGTCGGGCGGATTCGCGCGCGGCAAATCATTCCTCACGCCGCCTGGTCCGCTTCTTCCTCCGTGACCGCCTCGGGCAGCCAGGGCACGGTGGCCTGGTTCAGATCCTCCAGCCAGGTGTTGCCGTTGCCACGCACGGTATCCTCCAGGCTGTTGATGACCACGCTCCGTATGCGCATCACGCCTTCGCCGTTCGGGTTCATGATCGACCCGACGCTGCTGAGCACGTAGTGCCGGCCCTCGTGCGCGCCGAGATAGAGCATCTCGTGGCCCCGGAAGAACAGTATCGTCCCCACGGGCAGCGCGTCAAGCGCTTCGGCCTTCTCCCCGGCGCTCAAGTCGGTGAGATTTACCTTCATGGCGGGCATGGCGGATTGCCAGGTGGTGTTTCTGGGCAGCTCAAACCCGAAGCACTTGTAGACGTTCCGCACATACTGCGAGCAGTCCGGCACGCCCAGCATGCCGCCCCAGCCGTAGGCGTCGCCCAGCATCGAAAACGCGACGTTCAGTATGTTCTCCGCCGTCAGGGGCAGCGTGCCCTCGCTGACGCTGGCATGCTCGGGGATCAGCGCGATGGTCGTGCCGTAGCGCCCCTCGGCGTCGCGCACGGGCAGCCATACGGCGTGGTTGTGGAAGAGTGCGCGGTTGGTGATCGTGGGATCGAAGTCCTTTTCGTCCACCCTGCGCAGTGTGGCGCCCATCGTCAGCATCCGCTCGGAGGCTTCGCGGTTCACATTGGCTTCGTCCAGATACAGCTTGCCCTGCGTCACCACGAGCCGCTCCGCCTCCGGGATCCGCCAGGCGGAGAGCCACTCCCGGCGGTTTGCGCAGATCGCGATGTGCTCCGCCGCGATCCAGCCGGAGACGCAGGCGCTGTCGCAGTAGTACCAGCTGCCGTCCGCCGTCTGCGCCCGCACGATCACCGGCTCGTTGACCCGGACGGAGGCGTATTGCAGCACGTCATAGTCGATGTCCGCGGCGTCGTCGGTGATGAGCAGGTCCGCCGGAACGGCGCGGATGTCCGCCTGCCGCACGCAGATGCCGTATCGCACGCGCTGTTTTGACTGTGTCTTCGCGTCGTCGATGGAGGCCAGTATATCGTCCACGTCGGCAAAGCGCACCGGCGCGCCGTCGGCGCGGAAGAATCCGTCGCCCATGTATTCCGAAAGGGCGCTCATCGCGTCCTTCACCCGCTCCCGCTGGAACACGTCGCCGTCATAGGATGGGAAAAGGGCGGTCAGATCGGTCATGCGGCAGTCCGGCTCGGCGACAAAGGCGGCGTTCATCGCCTCGATGGCCGCCGCGTCCGAAAGCACGGCCCCCGGCTCGGCAGTCTTTTCCGCCCACCACGAAGGCCGGCACATGTCGCTCGACACAAAGGGCAGCGCCCCGGTATCCGCCAGGGCGAACAGGCCGCCCGAGAGAACGGCCACTGCCAGGACCGCCGCAAGGAGCGCGATTGATTTGCGCATGGTATTCATTCCTCCTGACTGTACATCACAAGCGCGTCGCTCATGGCGCCGGCGATGAACTTTGCGTAATCCGGCACCATAATAGCAGATTTTGGGGCGCATAGCAACACCTGGCACTTTGACTTTTGCCAAAAATGTGGTATCATGGGAGCGTGCCACAAAGCGCGAAGGGAGATTGTATTCCATGATGATACCCCGGGCCATCATCGCCCCTCTCGTGGGCGGCGTCATCGGTTATATCACAAACGACCTTGCCATCAGGATGCTGTTTCGCCCCAGAAAAGCCGTGTACGTCGGCAAATTTCACGTCCCCTTCACGCCGGGTCTGATCCCCAGCCAGCAGGGCCGCATCGCCCAGTCCATCGGCGGCGTCATCAGCAGCCAGCTTCTGAACGAAGATACCCTTCGCCAGACGCTGCTCTCCGAGGGAACCGTCGGCATACTGCGCGCAAAGGTGCGAACCGCGCTGCGCGTGCTGTCAAAGGACGAACGCAGCGTCAGCGACCTCCTCAGGCAGCCTCCCATTCGGGAAAAGGTCAATATGAGCGTCGATGAGATACAGGAAAAGCTGACGGTCGCTCTGACCGCCAGGATCATCGACGCAAAGCTCGGCTACGCCGTCGTGGACAGCGCCGTCGGCAACAGCATGGACTTCATCACGCAGAACAAATTGTTTGCCAAGCTCGTGGATGAGAAGGCACAGGAGGGCATCCGGAGCATGCTTGCGGAGAAGGTCAATGACATCATCTCCGACAAGGCGCCGGACATCTCAAAGGCCATCGTCGAGCGGTTTCGCGCGGAGCTGATGGAGGCGAGGCTGTGCGACCTGTACGCAAAGCATCAGGATAAAGAGGATACCTTCGTCGACAGCGCGGCGGAACTGTACACCACCGTGCTGGGAGACAACATCGGCAAGCTGCTGGAGGCCATCAACATCGAGCGCATCGTCGTGGAGAAGATCAATTCCCTGGACGCCGCCCAGTTGGAGACGATGATATTCGACATCATGAAGCGCGAGCTGAAGGCCATCGTCTACCTCGGCGCCTTGCTGGGCTTTATCATGGGCTTTGTCAATCTGTTGTTTTGATATCCGGCAGCCAGCGCTGATCCTCCCTGAGCGTTGCGGAGAGGAAGCGCGCGTCGTCCTTCTCATACCTGGCCTGGTGTTTGAACAGCATCTTTCAGCTGACATAGCCCTCCTTCCCGGGGCCGTAATAGCAGTGTTCGATTAAGGCGGGCTTGCGCCGCGATACGGCGATCGACGGAAGGCATCGCGGGCCTTCCGGTCGTCCTCCCCGCAGATGCCGCCGTTACGCGGCGGCATCCGTTGAGGCCGCCGCGCCGCCATATGTCTCGATGAGCGCGTCATAGGCGTCTATGGCGTTCTGGAGGCACCCCAGCACGTCGTTAAGGCGGTAATACCCGTCGGCGTTCCGCTCAAGGCCGGGAAGGTCGATGTCAAAGGACATCGGCGGATTCTCAAGCGACAGCGGGATTATCCCGCGCAGCTGTTCGGTGCTCTGGTAGATGAGGCGCACCCTGGCGTATGCTTCGCCGTCCTCCGCCGACCACGTTTCAAACACCAGCTTCACGCCGATGGGCGTTTTGGGCTCCACGGTGTCGGGCAGCGTGTACTCCCCCACGCCCAGCGCGGACAGCACGCTGGCGACGTTGGAATCGTGGCCGCACAGGAAACTGAACTTCCTGCCCTCCGCCGTCAGCTCGGAATAAATCTCCTGAAGCAGCGGGTGCGCCACGTTCACGGAGATCAGCGGCGCCTCGAACAGCGTCCCGACAAAGGCGTCCACGATGCTGTGGAGCTTCAGCCAGTCGTCCCGGGTCAGGTCGTGGCCGAAGGCCGCCGCCCTGTCGTCGGCCATCTCGTAGTACTGGAACGTGAGGGCGTCCGCCACGTTCGTCGCGGTCTTGATGGGACCGGTCATGCCCGGTTCCTTGCCGAGCTCCAGCTGGATGGTCGTCTCGTCGGTCAGCAGGTCGCCGAACTGGCCGGATTTGTAGGCCTCGCTCTCATTCATATCGGTCACGTCCATCAGCAGTTCAATGGCGTCCAGCAGGCCGGCGTGGATGCCCTCCAGCCCGGCCACGCCGCCCTTTTCGGCGATCTGGGCGACGGCGTCCTTCGCGTAATCGTCGCTGACGAAGGTCAGCACCGGGCTGAAGGTCGGGTCCATCGTGTCGTATTCCGCGTGGCTCTCGACCGGCACCACCGCCACCGGCAGAAGCCCGGCGGAGAAGTAGTGGGACGTGGCCAGCGTGCGCTGCTTCGCGTTGGCGTAGAACCGCACCGCGCCCGCCTCGGGCCGGTAGTTCACCGGGAACAGGCCCTCGTCCTCCAGCCACAGCCGGAAGTACTGGCCCATCGTAGTCTCCAGCATCGCGCCGCGCAGCGAGAGCTCGCTGGGCGCGCTGGTCCAGTCAAACCACTTGTGCGGCGTGATGTCGCCCAGCAGCGAACCGCTTCCGGACAGCGGGGAGCGTATGTTGTGTCGGCTCAGCACCACCACGCGGTCCAGCGTGTAGTCCATCGACTGCGGGCGCTTTTCCGCCGCGTTGAAGCGCCCGGCGAACCGCACGCCCTCCAGCGCGGACACGGATTCAATCTGGTTATCCGCAATGCCCGCTTTATCCTCCGCCTCGATCACGTAGTGGTACCTGCCGAGGCGGCTGCCCTCGGGGCGGTCGTGCAGCGACACGATCTCCAGCCCCGCCTCGCGCAGCGCGACGATGATGTCGTCGATTCGGCTGCCCTCGCACGTCGCCACGAACACGGCGCGCGTCAGGCCCTCCGCCTTTAGCGGCTGTGCGGAAAGCACATAGAAGCGGGTCTTGTTGGCGTCGGTGATCTGCACGTTCTCCGCAAGCACCTCCAGGCCGTAGAGCGGCGCGGCCCCCGGCGCGGCGACGGCGGCGATGGTCTTGTCCCCCTGCTCGGCCACGTAGCTGGCCGCCGCGGCGGTGCTGGGCATCTCCACGGCCTCGGCGTCCGGCAGGTGCTCCGAGCGCCACCCGGCGCTCTGGGTCAGGCCCTGGGCGTGGGAGCAGACGGTCTTAATGTCCGCGATGGTCGCGCCGGGCACGCCCATCAGGGTCTGGCTGATGGGCAGCACCACCTCGCCCACCACGTAGGCGTCCTCCGCCGCGATCAGCGCGTCCACGTAATTCACCACCGCCCCGCCCAGGGTGTTCTCCTGGGGGATGACGGCGAAATCGGCGTCGCCCGAAAGCACGTCCGCGACGGCGTCGTTCACCGTCGCCTTCGGGTTCAGCGCTTCCCCGCCCGTAAACCAGAACCGCGCGGCCTCCTCGGTATAGGTGCCCTCCGGCCCGAGGTAGCTGACCTGCACGGCAGCGCCCTCGGCAAAGGCGGACGCGCAGAACAGCAGAGTCAACAGCAACAACACAATGCGCTTCATCACAGAAATATCCCCCTTTTCAGCAGCAGATGTGACGATTCCGTCCGTATTTAATATTCATTATATATTATCATCAAAATGATGTCAATATTTCCTGATCCCCCACACGGCGTTCTTGGGCATGGAAAGGGAAAACACCTTCCCCGCGGGCAGATCAACATGCGCTTTTTTCGGAAATTGTTTGCGCGATGAAAAGGGTCTGGACAATTTTTACCAAACAGATGTATAATAATAACACAAGATTAAGAGGAGGCTACCGCATTATGAAATCTGATGTCATCAAAATCGATAGCAGGGGCAACGGATTCCGCGACGCGATCTCGCAGACCGGGAAGACCGCCGTCTTTACGGGCCTGGACGCAAATGAATCGCTGGATCTGCAGCTCTTGACGGAGGAGATGCTGTCGCTGGTGCGCAGCGTGACCGGCGAAGTGGAGGCGTCTTTCTGGATCGAATCGGAGAACAAGGCCTTTGAGCTTCACCTGACCACCCAGACCGTGATGGACAAGGAGAAGCGCGAGCAGCTCATCGCATCCTCCACATCGAGGAAAAACGAGGCCGCCACGGGCTTCCTGGGCAAACTGCGGGATAAGCTGGAGGAAGCGATGACGGCGAAGGCCGAACATCCGGAGAACGATTTCCCCGATGAATTGCTTTCGGATCTGCCCCACGGCGTGCTCGGCGAACAGGAGTGGGACGGCTATGAGCGCTCGATCCTGCAGACCGTGGCGGATCAGGTCAAAATCGGCATACGCGGCGATAATGTGGAAGTCATAATTGTCAAACGCTTCGGATGACGACAGCGCAGCGCAGACAAGCAATAAGGAGGGCATAGTCGACGAAAGCTGACATCCAGGTCAACGGAACGAACATGACGATTGCGATAGAGGGCCGTCTGGACACCCTCACCGCGCCCGAACTGCAGGCGGAGCTTGCCAATTACAAACTGGGCGAGCTGACGGAGATCGTGCTGGATATGAGCAAGCTGGAATACATCTCCTCGGCGGGCCTTCGCGTGCTGCTCCAGGCGTTCAGAAGCATGAAAATGGGCGGCGTGATGCGCATCATCAACGCCAACGAGGTCACCCGGAAGGTGTTTGAGGTCACCGGATTCGACGAGTACTTTACAATAGAATAGAAACGCGCGCGTGCGTAAAGCGCGTGCGGCTTCGTTGGAGCGGCCTTGATCGCAAGCCGCTCCGCTCGAAGCGGCACGCGCTTTCTTTTGGATTCCGCTTCATTCTCCGCTATGAACCGCTTCCAGCTTGATGTCATTAAACGGCTCCAGCAGCTTTTTCAGGCGCTTGAGGTCGTGATAGCTTAAAATGCGGTCCGATATGACATCAAGGGCAGAATAAGGGTACAGGAAATCGTTACGAATGCTAAACGCCTTGAAAACACAGTGTTTTCAAGGCATCTGATTGTCTAATCCGACATTAGTGGTACATGCACCCAAATGCAACCGATGCACCTGGCTATAGTCATGCATGTGCATAAAATCATAGAATGATAGGACTGCCCTTTGCCTATTTGGAATATAATATCAAGAATACTTCTTCCTAAAGAGACTAAAATGATGCTTTGGTTTTCCGTTCTTCTTCCAAAAATCAATGAGCCTTTGTCTTTCGCTATCTTCATAGCATGGTAGTACATAACAATTTGTATCAGCACCTACTCGTAGTATTCCATATGCTTTTCCTGTGTTCTTTGGATCTGGTAATGTTTCGGCTCCTACAACTTCGATTATGTTCCGACTATCTTGCTTTGTTGCGGTACGCAAAGCAAGACGTGAGGTAAAATTAACTTTGATGCTTGTGTCTATAACAGTTCTTAATGTACTTTGTGTAGCAGCGATAATTGTAATATGAGCAGCCCTACCCCCTTGTGCTATCTGTTGAATATAAGGGGAATACAGACGTTTGTTTGTTGTCATTAAATCAGCTAAATCATCAATGATAACATATATTCTCGATCCATCATATTCTTTTATTCTACGTTTTTCCATTTGTTTAAACCTTGATTCCATTAGACTTACAACACTTCGTAACACATCTGAGATTTGGTTTTGCTCAGTTGCATAAAAAATTGTATGAGGAAGATTTTTATATTCAAACATACTTACACGTTTGGTATCAATAAGCACAAATCCGACAGCTATAGGACTATCAAGGATGGCAGTATGAATCAAACTAGTTATCACTGTGCTTTTGCCGCTTCCCTGGGAACCAGCAATTAATAAGTGTCCTACATTCAGCAAGTTCTTATATATTACGCTATATTGCCCGCCTGGTGTATTATACACTACATAGAAACCCACTAATAATGCCTCCTTTGAATTCGTTTCATTTGTTTTCCTATGGCTATTCTATGCGCTTGGTATGTATAGTATATCATAGATAGAATTGAGGAGCAACGATGTCCTGTATCATTACACGGAATACACAATAATAATGAGGAAGAAACTAAAAACAGCACGCTGGTGTGGTTGATCTGAGGAATTCACTAACGACCCGGCCATGATGCAAGCCCAATCGTGTAATCCTATAGAACCAGGGCAAAAATGGCGACATCGAGCCGGAATTTGCATAAAGAGATGCGAGCCTGTCATTTCTGACAAGCTCGCTTGCTGTACCTAATGTCGGTACTGATGGCGGAGAAGGAGGGATTCGAACCCTCGAGACGCTTTTGACGCCTACACGATTTCCAGTCGTGCGCCCTCGACCAAGCTAGGCGACTTCTCCATATTCAGTTTTGCGCCGCGGAAGGGTCAGTCCCACGGCAACCGACGCAGAAAATTATAGCACATGCAGGGGGAAAAAGCAATACTCTTTTTTGCAAAATTTAGATAAAGCCGCGGGACGCGTTTCCGGGCTTCATAATCATCTTTTTACATAGAATACATCTTGAAATATACGACAAATAAAGGTATAATAACATTGAGCGAAAACGATTTCGGCAACAAACAAAACGGAGGAATGACTATGAAGTTTGGTTATTTTGACGATAATGCGAAGGAATACGTCATCACGACGCCGGAAACGCCGCTGCCGTGGATCAACTACCTGGGCAGCGACGCCTTCTTCGGCCTGATCTCGAACACCGGCGGCGGCTACTGCTTCTACCGGGACGCCAAGCTGCGCCGGCTGATCCGCTACCGCTACAACCAGGCCGGCGGCGACCTGGGCGGCCGCTTCACCTACATCGTGGACGACGACGTGGTCTGGTCCCCGTCCTTCCTGCCCTCGGGCACGCCGCTGGACAGCTACAAGTGCCGCCACGGCATGGGCTACACGATCTTTGAATCGGAAAAGAACGGCGTGAAGGCCCGGCAGCTTCTGTTCGTGCCCAAGGGCGAGCGCTGCGAGGTGCAGAAGCTCACCCTGACCAACGCCTCCGACGCCGTGAAGTCGCTCAAGCTCTACGGCGCGGTGGAGTTCTGCATGTGGAACGCGGTGGACGACTCCACCAACTTCCAGCGCAACCTGAACATCGGCGAGGTGGAGATCTGCGGCAGCGTGATCTACCACAAGACCGAGTATCGCGAGCGCCGCAACCACTACGCCTTCTTCTCCGTCAACGTGCCCACCGACGGGTTCGACACCCAGCGCGAGGCGTTCCTGGGCCGCTTCGGCACCTGGCAGAACCCGAAGATGGTGCTGGCTGGGGAGAGCGCGTCCTCCGAGGCCCACGGCTGGTCCCCCATCGCCGCCCACCGCATCGACGTGACGCTGGGCCCCGGCGAGTCCCGCGACTTCGTGTTCGTGCTGGGCTACGCCGAGAACGAGAAGGACAAGAAGTTCATCGCCCCCGGCGTGATCCGCAAGGACGAGGCCGAGGCCGTGATCGCCCGCTACGCAGACGCGAAGGCCGTGGACGACGCCATGGCGAAGCTGGCCGCCTACTGGGAGGGCCTGCTGGGCGGCTTCCACATCGAGTCCAACGAGCCGCGCCTGGACCGCATGGTGAACATCTGGAACCAGTACCAGTGCATGGTCACCTTCAACCTGAGCCGGTCCGCGTCCTACTACGAGTCCGGCACCGGCCGCGGCATGGGCTTCCGCGATTCCTGCCAGGACCTGCTGGGCTTCATGCACATGATCCCCGACCGCGCCCGCGAGCGCATCATCGACATCGCCTCCGTGCAGTGGGAGGACGGCAGCACCTACCACCAGTACCAGCCCCTGACCAAGAAGGGCAACAACGAGATCGGTTCCGGCTTCAACGACGATCCGCTGTGGCTGGTGGCCTGCACCGCCGCCTACATCCGCGAGACCGGCGACAGCTCCATACTCCAGCATCCCACCCCCTTCGACAACAAGGAGGGCAGCGAGCAGCCGCTGATGGAGCACCTGCGCCGCTCGATCGACCACGTGATCGACAACCGCGGCCCCCACGGCCTGCCGCTGATCGGCCGCGCCGACTGGAACGACTGCCTGAACCTGAACTGCTTCTCCGAGACCGACGGCGAGAGCTTCCAGACCACCGCCAACTTTGAGAGCGGCATCGCCGAGTCCGTGTTCATCGCGGCGATGTTCGTCAAGTACGCCCGCGAGTACGCCGACCTGTGCGACCGCTGGGGCACCAAGGAAGAGGCCGAGCGCGCCCGCAAGGCCGCCGACGAGATGGAGAAGGCCGTCGAGAAGGACGGCTGGGACGGCGAATGGTTCCTGCGCGCCTACGACGCCTTCGGCCACAAGGTGGGCACCCACGAGACCGAGGAGGCGCAGATCTTCATCGAGCCGCAGGGCTTCGCGGTGATGGCCGGCATCGGCAGGGACAACGGCATGGCCATCAAGGCGCTTGACAGCACCCGCAACATACTCTTCGGGCCCTGGGGCGTGGAGCTGCTGCACCCCGTGTACACGAAGTACCACGTCGAGCTGGGCGAGATCACCAGCTATCCCGGCGGCTACAAGGAGAACGGCTCCGTGTTCACCCACAACAACCCCTGGGTGGGCATCGCCGAGGCCACCATGGGCCGGGCCAACGAGTCCTTCGAGGTCTACACCCGCATCTGCCCCGCCTGGGTGGAGGAAAACAGCGACATCCGCCGCACCGAGCCCTACGTCTACTGCCAGACCACCGCGGGCCGCGACGCCTACGTGCCCGGCGAGGCCAAGAACAGCTGGCTGTCCGGCACCGCCGCCTGGACGTTCGTGTCCGTCAGCCAGTACATACTGGGCCTGCGGCCGGATTACGAGGGGCTTCTCGTCGATCCCTGCCTGCCCGATTCCGTCACCGGCTACACCGCAACCCGCCGCTACCGCGGCTGCGATTACCGGATCACCGTCGAGCGCGGCGCGAACAAGGGCGTCGTGGTGGACGGCAAGCCCATCGAGGGCAAGCGCGTACCCCATGTCGAGGGTCGCAAGGAATGCGCAGTGGAGGTCACCGTCTGAACGGGTATAACAGAAAATATACAATAGTTCAACATTATCGGGCTTACAACGCGCCATTGGATTCACTATAATAGCGTGGGCGTTGAAAAAAAGCCCAATACACACAACAAGGAGATTACAAACATGAAGAAGATCATCGCTATCATGATGGTGCTGGCCATGCTGTTCGCGCTGACCGCCTGCGGCAAGAAGGAAGCCGCCCCTGCCGCCACCGAGGCCCCTGCCGCCGAGGAGAAAGCTACCGAGGAGAAGACCGAGGAAGCTCCCGCCGAGGAGAAGGCTGAGGAAGCCGCCGCTGAGGAAGCCCCCGCTGAGGAGAAGGCTGAGGAAGCTGCTGAGGAAGCCCCCGCTGAGGAGGCCGCCGCTGAGGAGGCTCCCGCTGAGGAAGCTCCCGCCGAGGAGAAGGCCGAAGGCTGATCGATAACACCGACCGAAAGGCAACGGGATACGTCCCGCTGCCTTTCTTTTTTATACGCGATCATAGGTATGATTCGGTCCGACGGGCGATCAGGGGATCGCCCCTACGGATACCATGCTGTTGTAGGGGCGATGCCCTCATCGCCCGAACTCTATCTGCAATCGCCCCTTGCCCCGGGCGGTATGGGGATCAGGTGACCTTGGTCATGGTACGCCCGCAGCGGGGGCACAGGCCGCTCTGCGCGGCGCAGGTGGTGCCGCAGTTGGAGCACTGGGCGACGTTGCGGGGCGTCGTGCAGCTCTGGGCGGGCGGGCAGGCGTACACCGTGCCGGTCGCGCCGTTGACGCACGTGCCGTTGGACGCGCCGTCCACACTCTCGAAGGCGCAGGAGGACTGGGGGAACAACGGAAGGGAGAAGAACTCGTCGCAGACATTCTCGGCGAATTCCTCGCAGGGGGGCACCTGGCAGAAGCCGTAGGTGGGCACCAGGATATCGACCTCGGCGATGACCTTCAGCACCACGGTGACGCACACGGTGATCTCGAAAGTGCAGTTGCCCATGTAAGAACCGGAGACGCAAATCGCGCTCACAAGGCTTTCGAGGGTGAAGGGGATGATGGAGTCCTCGGGGATGCACAGCAGTATGTCCTTGGCGACGGTGACGGTGGTCTGCCCCATCCACTCCTGGCAGCGCTGGTCGAGGAACAGCACGTCCAGCGGCACGTCCACGTTGCAGCGCACCCGGGCGAACTGGGGCCGGTCGGCCAGGCGCTCGACGCTCAGGTTGGAGATGCGGCCCAGCGTGGTGGAGCTGCGGCAGCTCTCGAAGGTCCAGGCGCCGTAGGGCCGAGGCAGCGGATTGGGGCTGTTCTCGGCGTTCTCCACGGCCTCCTGATGGGAGATCGGTCCGTTGGGGCAGGTGCAGGAGCAGCGGTTGTCCTCGCAGGAGCAGGTGCAGGGGCGCACCATGGGGTCCTGGCAGTTGGCGCCGGGCAACACCGGCACGATGTTGCTGATGACGATCTCCTCGTCGTCCAGCTGCTGCTGGGACATGCAGCTGTCGTAGACGTTCTTCACCTGGATGCACACGCGCTGGTTAAGACCCGTCAGAATGTTGCCGCTGACCATGCCGGGACAGTTTTCCGAGTTGGCGTTCTTGTAGCTGTAAAACGACATGTCTCATACCTCCTTGCTATCACGGGCGGCGTTGATCGCGCCCACATTGCATGATATGTCCCGGCGGGAAAAGGGTGCAGACTAAAAACACGGCCGCCCGTTGAACGGACGACCGCGTTGTTTGTGATGTTTTTATACTAATTTCAGTCTAAAAGTTAGACAGACTGCGAGGGGATTTTTTGTCATGGCAAGGCGGAGGTCCGCAGGCTTGCTGGCGGCAAGTCAAGG